>JAFWYZ010000208.1 GCA_017517465.1 Clostridia bacterium
ACACAAAATGTGAAAAAAAGGAAGAAAATCATTGAAAAATGGCAAAAAGATAAATGATTGAAAAAAAGAAGGGAAAATGTAAAAAAACGCTTGCATTTGGAAGGTAAGTGTGTTACAATAGCAAAGCTGTCAATTATGGATGTATCGCAGGAAACTGCGTCACCAAAAGCAATTTACCCGGGGAGGTAATTTAAAATGGGCAAGTTTTGTGAAGTATGTGCTAAGGGCCGTATGAGCGGTCACAACGTGAGCCACTCTGAACGCAAGTCTAACCGCACTTGGGCTCCCAATGTGCAGAAGGTGCGCGTGGTTGTGGAAGGCCGTCCCATGCGTCTGAACGTGTGCACCCGTTGCCTGCGCAGCGGCTATGTGCAGCGCGCCGCTACCCAGAGCGTGGTCACCGAAGAAGCCTGATTTCAGGTTTTTTCAGGCACTGCAAAAACCACCTGAAACAAAGGTGGTTTTTTGCGTGTTCAAAAAAGGGAGTGACAAATGATGCGACTGATGATCGCAGAAAAAGAACAGCTTCAGGATGCTGTGCAACTTGTGATGAAGCTGTGGCCCGGGCACGAGGAAGCAGAAATGCTGGAATGTGTGCAGGAATATATGGAGCATGAGGAAAAGACGGTGCTCCTTGCCAGAGAAGAAGGGCTGTGCCGGGGCATCTGCCTGGTTTCACTGCGGCATGATTATGTGGAAGGCACAGAAGGCAGCCCTGTTGGCTATCTGGAAGGGATTTATGTGGAGGAAGAACATAGAAACCTGGGCACAGCAAGGGCACTGCTGATGGGTGCGCAGCAGTGGGCAAAGAAAAAAGGCTGCCGTGAATTTGCCAGTGACTGTGAAGTGGGCAATACAGAAAGCCTGGCCTTTCACCTGGCTTGCGGTTTTGAAGAAGCAAACCGGATTATTTGTTTTGTGAAGGAAATAGAATGATGGAATACAGACGGCTGACCGCGGACGATGCTGAAAAAATGAGCGCGTTTGCAGATGATCAGAACACAAAATATGATGCGGAAACGGTCAAGCGGTTTCTGAGGCAAGAGCATGCTGAAGGATTTGTGGCTGTGGACGGTGAAAAGATCATCGGTTTTGCCTATGGCTATTGGCTGTCAAGGCCGGATGGAAGAAGAGATTTCTATTTGCATGCCATTGATGTGGAACGAAGCCGGCAGGGCCAGGGGCATGGGGCTGCATTGATGCGGTATATCCATGCATATACAAAAGAGATGGGCTGCCGAAAAATGTTCCTGCTGACGGAAGCAGAGAATAAGGCTGCCAGTGCATGCTATGGAAAAGCAGGCGGGAAAAAGAGAACGGCTGTACTGTATGAATTTCATTGAGGTGAAACGATGAAAGAGCAAGTGATGGGGCTGCTGCAGGAGAAAACAATGCAGATCTGGGATGAAATGACCGCTGCCATTGACGCCCTGTATGATGTGGACAGGCTGTGGGACAAGGGATTTGGCTGCTGGCAGGTGGAGTACAAATACCGCCGCGGCGGCAAAACCCTGTGCACCTTTTATGCCAGGGAAGGGGAAGCGGTATTGCTGATCACCTATGGCAAGACGGAAAGGGAGAAGTTTGATCTGATCAGAGATTCTGTATCAGAAGAATTGCAGAAAATCTACGATGAAACGAAGACACTCCATGACGGAAAATGGCTGTGGATTCCGCTGGATGATGCACTGAAAACAGAAGA
>JAFWYZ010000209.1 GCA_017517465.1 Clostridia bacterium
ACAAGGGCCTTTCAAGCAGCGGCCGCAGGGCATTCCATGCCTCATCCATGGACATGCCAAAGGACAAAAGGTCCATGGCTACTTCGATCTCATAAACCGTGTCCTCGCAGGCCAGGGTCAGATGGGTGGGGGTCACATGCAGGGCACAGGGCTTATGTTCGCTGGCTTTGATAAAATCGGCAATGGCAGCGGTGGAGGAAAGGGTTTCTTTCTTAAATTCCACAGCCGTTTCTTCCGGTACGGTTTCGGCAGCTTCTCCGTACATTTTTTCCAGCCTTCCGATAATACCGTTCAGCTGATATTTACGCAGGGCAGGGATACCGGAGGACATTCTGGAGGTTTCAAAGCTGTCCAGATTAAAATCAAAAGGAGCGGTGGGGCGGATGGTGGCCAAATCCTTGGAGAAGGCGGCCATTTCCCTGTTATCCCGTACCTTTTCGCCCAGCTTGCCCTTGATTTCATCCCCATGGGCCAGCACGTTTTCCAATGTATGATATTCATTCAGAAGCTTCAGGGCTGTTTTTTCGCCCACACCGGGAATGCCGGGGATATGGTCGCTCTGGTCGCCCATGAGGCCTTTGAGGTCTGTGATCTGTTCCGGAGTGACACCGAAATATTCCTTGACACCGGCGGCATCAAAGAGGGTGGATTCGGTGATGCCTTTGCGGGTGAAGAGCACCTTGGTGCCGTTTCCGATCAGCTGCAGGGCATCCCGGTCGCCGGTAAGAAGTACGCAATCCAGCCCGGCTTCCCGGCATCTGACGGACAGGGTGCCCAGCACATCGTCCGCTTCATAACCGTCCACGGACAATACACCCAGCTTCATTTCCTTCAGGATTTCCTTCATGATGGGAAACTGGCTGCGCAGTTCATCGGCCATGGCACGTCTGCCGGCTTTATAGTCGGCATAGGCGGTATGGCGGAAGGTGGGAACGGGGGTATCAAATGCCACGGCAATATAGCGCGGAGAAAGCTCCTGGCAGGCTTTGAGGAGCATGGACAAAAAACCGTGCACCGCATTGGTGTAGGTTCCGTTGACATCCATCAGGGGCAGCGCGTGAAAAGCACGGTGCATCAGGCTGTTGCCGTCCACCGCCAGGAAAGTTTCCTGCACAAAAATCACCTCACTCTACATTATATCACATCCCTTTGAAAATCAAAAGGTTTTTCTTGTAACAAAAGAAAAAAGAAGGTATAATGAAACCACGATATGTGGGGAAGGAGGGGACACGGATATGCCGGATATGGTTTTGAATGCGCTGAAGAAGATACGAGCCCCTCTGCCCAGGGATGAATACGACCTGCACGGCCTGGTGGCCCGGGCGCTGCAGGATGGAGAGATTTCCTTTATTCACGAAGCAAC
Source organism: Clostridia bacterium (assembly GCA_017517465.1). GTDB lineage: Bacteria > Bacillota > Clostridia > Christensenellales > Aristaeellaceae > RUG563. The sequence goes on from JAFWYZ010000209.1 coordinate 1,364, forward strand.
ACTGGCACCCCGCTGCCGCATTGACTTTTTGTGCGATGATGTGGGCGTGGAAGTGAAAAAAGGAAAGCCCGACAGGGAAAAGACCATCCGCCAGATGGAACGCTATGCCAAAACAGGCAAGATCAGGGCGCTGATCCTGGTGAGCGAAAAAAGCATTGTGCTGCCGAAAAATATGCAGGGCATTCCGGTGTATGGGCTGGCGCTGCATAAATTATGGGGACTTGCAGATGCGATGGAGGAAGAAGAACAGCCCCTTTCCGTTGCAACAGAAGTGATGCCTGAAGAAAACCTCCTGCCCGTACAGCCCAAGGTGCAGCCCGAATGGGCAGATGACGCAGAAGAAGAACCCTTTGCGGTGGAAAATCTCATTCTGCAATCTCTGCAGGAGGAAAATATACCGCCTTTTTTGCGTACGCCTTCTGATGAAAGGCGCACATACGGCACCCTGTCCTACAATGCCCGGCGCAAATGCTGGGTGATCAAGGGGGACAGAGGGGTGACGGAGCTTGCCAAGCGGCTGTTCCCCGGCAGTGACGGTGGCAGAAGAGGGGAAGCCAGGTTCACTGCCCATAAACGGACGGTGGGGGACGTGAACTGGCTGATGCTGCGCTATCCCCTGGAAATTGCAAAGAAGGACCTGCAGCGGTGGCAGGAAGCACTGGATGCATCACGGCAGTATTACAGGAATGTGGAAAAAGCACGTGCAGCCGCACCGGCGCCTCAACTGCAGGAAGCACAGTTTTCAGGAACGCTCCGGCCCTTCCAGCTGACAGGGCTTGCCTGGCTGGAATTGACGGAGAGGGCGCTGCTTGCCGATGAAATGGGCCTTGGCAAAACGGTACAGGCGCTGGCCTGTGCGGCCAAGGAAGGGGTATTTCCCATTCTGATCGTGCCGCCTGCCCATCTGACCCGGAACTGGATGGCGGAAACCCTGCGTTTTTTGCGTGTGCAGGGGAGGGAACCCAGGGTGCATATTGTAAAAGGGCTTACCCCCTATGCGCTGCCGGAAGCGGATGTGTATATCCTGCATTATCTGCTCTTGCGCGGATGGAAGGAAGCGCTGCCGCAAATGCATTTCCATACCGTGATTTTTGATGAAGTGCAGGAATTGAGGAGAGCGGGAAGCGAAAAATATTCCGCTGCCAGCCTGCTTTCGGAAAGCTGCGAAAGGGTGATCGGGCTTTCCGGCACACCCATTTACAATTACGGTGGCGAAATATGGAACGTGGTCAATGTGATCGATTATCATTTTCTGGGGGACTGGGAAAGCTTTTCCAGGGAATGGTGCACGGGCTATGGCAGCCGGATTGTGCAAAAGCCCCAGATGCTGGGGGAATACCTGCGCTCCGAAGGGCTGATGCTGAGAAGAACAAAAGAAGAAGTGCTGCCCGAATTGCCTGAAAAGCGCCGTCTGGTACAGGAGATTGACGCCGATGACGGCATGTACCAGCGGCTGATGGCCCCCATCTGGGAAAAGCTGTACCGCTGGCAGCAGGACAGGGAACTGACCCCTTCGCAGCGTGCCCTGCTGGAGGACCAGATTTCCCAGGAGGCGCGGCAGGCTACCGGCATTGCCAAGGCCGATTATGTGTGCCAGTTTGTCAGGGCGCTGCTCAATGCGGATGAAAAGGTATTGCTGTTTGCCCACCACCATGTGGTGATGGATATTTACCGGCAGGAACTGAAAAGCGAGCATCCGGTGTTCATTACCGGCAGGGAAACGGCGGCACAGAAGGAAACGGCTGTGGATAAATTCATGCTGGGCAAAACAAACCTTTGCTGCATTTCCCTGCGTGCCGCCAGCGGGCTGAACCTGCAGGCTGCCACATGCGTGGTGTTCGGCGAGCTGGACTGGAGCCCGGCGGTACATTCCCAGGCGGAGGACCGGGCCCACAGAATCGGCCAGAAGGATTCCCTTCTTTGCTACTATCTGGTATCCCCCCGGGGCAGTGATGCAGATATGCAGGAAGCGCTGGGGCTGAAGGTAAGCCAGTTTGTTCAATTGATGGGACAAAAACCCGTTACGGATGAAAAAGAAGCAGCCGGTGCCAATTTTGCCCGGCAGCATGTGGAAAAACTGATCCGGCAAATGACCTGAGCCTGGAAGGGCTTGGGTCTTATTTTTATGTATCTTTCCGTTCTTTCAGGGGCAAAATGCCTGTGTGAAAGGCGGTGAAAAGATGAAAAAAAGGGAAATTTTGTGGGCGGTGCTTGTAATGACGGTGTTTATTGGGCTGGGGATTGCAAACGCGCATGAACCGCAAGAGCAGCTGTTGCCGCAGCCAACAGTTGTACCGGCAGCGGAACAGCCCAGCCTGAATGCCGGGGCGCAGGTGTACCAGACCATGCTTTTTACAAGATGCGGGCACAGCGTATCCAGAAGAACGGATGCGGCAGCGGCAGTTCAGGGAGCATCCTTTGAGGCGGTGCGCAGTTACTATGATGTGTGGACCATCCTTGAAATGACGGAAGAGAAGGTGGAAATGGAGCGTCAGATCGGCCTTTTCTGCCCCATGCATAAGGTGGTGAGCCTGACGGAGGCGGGGCAGATTGTACTGGCGGAAAACCGGTACGGGGATGGCATGGCGATCCTGAAAATATACGATGCAGCAGCTCCGGATGAAGAAACAAGGAACCTTCTTCTTGCCGGCCAGGGGTTTGATTCGGAGGAAATGGCAGAAATATGGCTGCGGGAAAAGCAGGTATTGAACTGACAGAACGTTTGACATTCCCGACGGAAAAAAGTATAATCTACACGAAAGAAAACATTGGAGGAACGTATGCAGCACAACAAAAGCAAACAGAAAAGACACCGGCGGCGCAACCCGTATCTGTTCATGCTGCTGGCTGTTCTTTTGATCATAGGAATCATTATCTTTGGTCTGAGGGCCATGAACGGCTGGGAAATCTATGAAAAAGAAGCGGCGGTGACACCGGTGCCCACCCCCACGGTGCGCCCCATTGCGGTGACACCGGATATGACGCTGGTGACCAATACCCCCGCACCCACCGTGACTCCTGCTTTTCTGGCAAACGGGTCTCAGGGGGAAATGGTGATTCAGCTGCAGCAGCGCCTGCAGCAGCTGGGCTTTTATACCGGCACTGTGGACGGTCAGTACGGGAACGGGACAAAGAACGCTGTGCTGATTTTCCAGAAACAGCATGGGCTGGAGGCGGACGG
>JAFWYZ010000210.1 GCA_017517465.1 Clostridia bacterium
AATCCACCTTGTCCCAGCCGTAGTTCAGGTTCAGTTCATATTCGTGGTCTTCCCAGGTGCTGATATCGCTTTCGTTATGCTGGAAAACGGCTTCCAGGCTGTCCATGGATTTATATACTTTGGCTTCCAGCGTTTCCAGGGCGTCCATTTCGGCATACAGGGCAGTCAGATCACTGCGGTAAGGTTCGGGCAGGGACTGCACCCAGGTGTTCAAAACGCTGCTTTCCTTGGCTTCGTCGGCATCGGTCTTGTCGAATACGGGAATATCACCGGTAAAGGCTTCGCCCATATCGTGCATGATGCACATTTTGATGACCTTGTTGATATCGATGCCGGGGAATTCATCCTGAAGGAAATAGGCCATCATGGAAATGCGCCAGCAGTGTTCTGCCACGCTTTCCCGGCGACCTCCGGAGGTGAAGCAATGGCGGGGGGTATCCTTCAGCCGTTCGGCCATGTGGACGAGGTTTACATAATCTTTAACGTTCATAAATGAAGAAATTCCTTTCCATAGATTGCTAAATTTATCATAAACAAAAATGACGGGAATTGCAAGGAAAAAATGAAAAGATGAAATGGCATGGCAAAAGAAAAGGCAGGTTTGACACAATAGAAATAACAAAAAAGAGAAGCTTTTCAGCTTCTCTTCTGGCGCGCCCTGGGAGATTCGAACTCTCGACCTTTTGATTCGTAGTCAAACACTCTATCCGGCTGAGCTAAGGGCGCTCATGTTTGCTGTCCATCAGGCAGCTCATATAAGATAACACATATTTAGAAAAAATGCAAGCCCTTTTTTGAAGTTTTTTTATCTTTTTTTCAGTTTTTTTCAAAAAAACCGCCGTCCGGCAGGACAGCGGCTGAATTTGAGGAAGAAAAAGGAAAATCAGGGCAGCTGGATTTTCGGTTCCTTTTCCCGGCAGGGGCGGTAGATGGAAAAGCGGTTGCCAATGCACTGGACAGGCTCGGCATACACCTTTTCGCACAGCTCCTGGCAGGCTTCACGGGCGGAAAGGGGGCAGCCCTTCTGCACGGCGCACTTGATCAGCTCCCGGGCTTCCAGGGCATTCCAGGCTTCCTGGCAGGTATTCTCGGTGATGCCGTCTTTGCCGATATAGAGGATGGTGGGCAGGGTATTGCACATGGAGCGCAGGAAAGAGCGCTGCTTGCTGTTGAGCTCGGACATGATGTAGTCTCCTTTTATCTATCGGTTGGTTAATCAACAAAATCGAATTCCATTTCATCCATGCAGACGGTGCTGCCTTCCCGGGCACCGGCATTGCGCAGGGCATCGATGATCCCGGCGCGTCGCATGGTACGGTGGAACCAGTTGAGGGATTCTTCGTCGTCGAAGTTGACGCTGTCAATGAGCTGGGTGACGGCAGGGCCGGTGACGATGAAGGTGTTGCCTTCCCGTTGGATTTCGTAGCCTGCGCCTTCCAGAATTTCGGGCATTACTTCTTCTTCGGCGAAGGGGGGCGGTACGGGAATGCCGGCCAGCGTATCGGCAATGCAGTCCATCAGCGCATCAAAGCCCTTATGGGCGGCGGCACTGACGGGGAAGATGGGGTAGCGGTCGCCAATATGCTCTTTGAGCATTTCCAGGCCCGTTTCACCGTCAGGAATATCCATTTTGTTGGCAGCAATGATCTGGGGCTTATCAGAAAGCTCGCCGTACTTTTTCAGCTCCGTCATGATCTGCTCAAAATCCTCCACAGGGTCACGGCCTTCGATACCGGAGGCATCTATGACATGGAGCAAAAGGCGGGTGCGCTCCACATGGCGCAAAAAGTCGTGCCCCAGGCCGGCGCCTTCACTGGCACCTTCCACCAGACCCGGAATATCGGCCATGATGAAGTCCTGGCCATGGCGGGAAGCAATGCCCAGGTTGGGGGTGAGGGTGGTGAAATGATAATTGCCGATCTTGGGCTTGGCAGCGGTCACCACGGAAAGGATGGTGCTCTTGCCCACGTTGGGGAAGCCCACCAGACCCACGTCGGCGATGGACTTGAGCTCCAGCACAAATTCGTGCCGCTCGGTTTTGATGCCGGGCTTGGCAAAATTGGGAGCCTGACGGGTGGGGGTGGCAAAGTGCATATTGCCCCAGCCGCCTCTGCCGCCCCGCAGCAGCACTTCCCGCCGGCCGGCTTCGTACATATCGGCAACCACCACGCCGCTCTCCTTTTCCCGGACCACCGTGCCAACGGGCACCTTTACCACCAGGTCCGCGCCGCGCTTGCCGGTGCAGCGGCCGGAAGAGCCGTCGCCGCCGGCTTCGGCTTCGTACTTGCTGCGGAAGCGGAAGTCCAAAAGGGTGTGCATATTTTCATCGGCCAGCAATACCAGATCGCCGCCACGGCCGCCATCCCCGCCATCGGGGCCGCCGTTCTGCACAAATTTTTCTCTGTGAAAAGACACGCAGCCGTTGCCGCCGTTGCCGGCCTTGGCAATAAAGGGTGCGCGATCAACAAATGCAGCCATAGTTTCCTCCTGAAATAAACATAACCAACATATTATACCACAAAAGATGTGTGAAAAGCAAGAATATCCTTGAGAATTCCTGACTTTGCAGGCACTTTGCAACGACGAAAAAATGTGGTAAAATATTGCAAGAAAGAAAGTAATCTGATCGTTAAATG
>JAFWYZ010000211.1 GCA_017517465.1 Clostridia bacterium
CGTGGCCCGCAGTGCGGGCACCCAATTCGCAAAAATGCAATCTTCCTTTGCAAAGGGAATTCTGCGTGGCGGCAGTGCCGCAGCCAGCTTGCAAAGTTACCATCCTTATCAGCGAAGGGGTTTCTGCGTGGGCGGCTGTGTCACACCCAATTCGTAAAAACACATTCGTTCTCGGCAAAAATATGTGTGCATGTTACTTTGTTTCACCGGGACATTGTTTGCAAGATACACATTGCAATATCCGGTACCGGGTCCAGGGTCAATGACCCTGGTGGGGTGCAGGGGCAAAGCCCCGCAGGTCCCCTCAAGCACCACCGGGAAACCGTCTGAAAGATACTGATTGTTACTTCCGGAGAAAGGGTCAAGGGGCGATGCCCCTTGTGGGGGATGGGGCGAAGCCCCTCCATACTCTCCCCGGGCAGCATACCTCTTACCCTCTGCGTACGGGGCGCACGTATTTGAAGGCATGGGCAGGGTTGTGATAGTAGTAGAAGAAGCGGCCGGGCGCGGTATCCAATTGGTAACCGGAAGCGTCATAATCGAAATCCTTCATGGCCTGTTCAATTTTCGCTTCCACGGCAGCGGCCTGGGTTTCGTAGTCAAAGGGGCCGTGTTCGAAAACGATGTATTCCCCTTCCGGCACGTCAACCAGCAGCATCTGCTGAGGCACAGGGCCGTCATAATCCACAGGAAGGCGCACGCCGTAGCATTCCGCCAGAGGGATGCCCCAGCTGCAGATGCGGCCGGCAGCATCGTTTTGCCAGGCCATCAGCTGGCCGGAGCCGCTGGAAAGATCGCCGGTACCCATATCATCCAGCTTGTCCGGAATGGAGTCCAGCAAGCCGCAGATGGTTTCACAATCCTGACCGGGAATATGGCTCTGCTTTTCCCAGAAATCAAAATAGCCGATGCTTTCCAGATTGCGGATGTGGAGGAATTTATGAGCAGGAAGGGTAATAAAATAGGTTTTCACAGTGTTTGCAATTTCCGTCATATCGGTATGCTCCTTTCCGATCATATAGCAGTCAAAGGGCCTCAGCAGGGTGCGCAGCACCAGCGGGCAGGGGGTTTTGCGGTATTGGCTGGGGGTGATGCCATACGCCTTACGAAAGGCATGGGTAAAGGCCTCATGGGAGGAAAAGCCATAATCCACGGCAATATCCAGCAGGCTTTTGTCGGTATCCCGGATTTCCTGTACCGCAAAGGCAAGCCGGCGGAAACGCAGATAATCCCGGAAGGAAATACCGGCAATTTCCCGGAACTTGCGGGAAAACCAAAAGACGGAATACCCGGCCTGCCCTGCAATTTTTTCCAGGGTCATCCGTTCATCCTGCTTTTGCCGGATGCACCTATCAATTTCCGTGATGCTGTCCTGCACAAAGCGGTACCACTGCGTCATGTTCTTTTCCCCCCTCACCCAGGAATCATTGTATCAGAAAAATAAAAGAAGCACTTGATTTGAATTGCGCAAAATAAGGAGATCCCCGGAGGCGTTATTATGTAGAGGAAGGTTTACCCCTCCTCGTCATGAGTCGCGGGAAATACAAGTAATTCAAGCAGTTATGGCTTGAAGGGAAACCTTCAAGTCCATAGCTGCTTTTTCTATTGCAGCAGAAAGCGAGGATACCCCATGAAACTGACCTATCGCCGCTGCGGAGACTACTACCTGCCCAACATCGGCATCCCTGCCGAGGACATGCGCCCGCTTGGCAAGTACGGCAGAATGCGCATGCGCTACCTCCGCGAGCATCGGTCCCTCCTGTTCAATCAGCTCCTGCTGTCCGGCAAGCTCATGAAGCACCTGTACAGCATTGACGATGCCTGCCAGGAACG
>JAFWYZ010000212.1 GCA_017517465.1 Clostridia bacterium
CATAGAGGCGGTATCTCTGCAGCGGTACGAATGAAATATAAAATGCCTTGCTTTCATCTTTGGAAAGCAAGGCATTTTTTGTAATGATGCACTTAGCGGACGTAGGAAATGCGGTCTTTGGCGTGGAGGTGGGCGGGCTTATTGTCATCCGGAATGCCCACGGCAATGGCGATGGTGAAATCGTGGGTTTCGGGGAAGAGAAGAGCCTTGCGGAATTCTTCTGCCTTTTCATTCTGGAAAGCAGCCCGGGGCATGCCCAGGATCACGGTGCCAAGGCCGATGCTTTCCGCAGCCAGGCAGATGTTCTGGCAGGCAATGCCGCTGTCCATGTGGTACCAGTAATTGTCACGGTCGGCAGAGATGAAGATGACGGTGGGGGCATGGTAGAACACATGGAAATCGGGGTCATTGAAGCGGCCGCTGCGGCCTTCGGGGTTTTGCTTCATGGTTTCTTCCCAGACGGCCCTGTTCAGTTCATCCAGCAGCTCCTGGTTCTGCACCACGGTAAAGTGCCAGGGCTGGCGGTTGACAGCGGAGGGGGAATCCATACCGGCTTTGAGCAGGATGTCGATCTGCTCCTGGGTAAGCTGGTCCTGCTTGTAGGCACGGTGGCTGCGCCGGGAAGAAATGACGGATAATACCTGGTTCATGATGTAACTCCTCCTTGTTGTGATGAGAAAATAAATATGCTATAATGACAGACAGAAATGAGGTGAGCGGCATGCGGCATGCGGAAGAAATGATGCAGCTGGCCCTTGAACAGGCTGTGATGGATGCAAACGAGGTGCCGGTGGGCGCTGTGATCGAAAAAGACGGACAGGTGATTGCCCTGGCCCATAACGAAAGGGAAAAAGGCAGCTGCTTTGCTCATGCGGAGGTGCTGGCCATGGAGCGTGCCTGCAAGGTGCTGGGCACCAGAAGGCTGTCCGGCTGCACGATGTATGTGACGCTGGAGCCCTGCCCCATGTGCGCCGGGGCCATGGTGATGGCGGGGCTGGAAAAGTGTGTTTTCGGTGCCTATGACGAAAAGCAGGGCTGCTGCGGCAGTGTGTATCTGCTGACCGAAGACCCGGCCTTTTATCACCGTGTTGAAACGGTGGGCGGCGTGATGGAAGCACAGTGCAGGCAGGTGCTGCAGGATTTCTTTGTCAATAAACGCATGTGATTCCCTTTCATTATAAACGCTGATGCCTGCTTGCGCAAGGACAAACTGCATCAATTCGTGTACAAACCGTGAACAAGATGTAACAATGCAGCAAAAATACCGGGCTTTCTCTTGCGCAGAAAACAAAAATGTGTGATAATGTTCCATGAAATTTGCCTTTGGCAAAAGAAAGAGAGACGAACAAGATGAAGAAATGGATGTCCCTGCTTGTATGCCTGATGATGATTCTGACTGCCTGCTTTGCTGTGGCTGAAGATGCCGCAAAGCCTGCGCTGGTTGTGAACGGTGAAGAGATCACGGTGGAAAAGGTGGCCGAATATGCTCAGGCGCTGCAGAGCAACGGCTACACCGAAGAAGTGGATTATGACCAGGCTGTGGCCTATCTGGCGGAAGAAGCCATTCTGAAGCAGAAGATCCGGGAACTGGGGCTGGACCAGTACACAGACGATGAAAAGGCTGCCTTCGAAGCGGAAGCCAAGGCCCAGTGGGAAAATGATATTGCCGCTTATGTGGAATACTATCTCACCGAAGATACCGACGAAACCCGTGCCCAGGCCCAGCAGGATGCCGTTGCCTATTATGAGGCTTACAACTATAACCAGGAAGCCATTCTGGAAAACCTGCTGCTGGGTGAAAGCTATAACCGGCTGCAGAACCATATCCTGGAAGGCAAGGACGTGGCTGTGACGGAAGAAGAAATTGCAGAAGCGTTCCAGCAGTATGTGGAGCAGGACAAGGAAATGTTCGAAGGCAATGTGTACATGTATGAAATGTACCAGATGTACTACGGTTATCAGCCCTGGTATCAGCCCGAAGGTTTCCGCGGTGTGACCCATATCCTGCTTTCCGTGGATGAAGCGCTGCTGACCGCCTGGCAGGATGCCCGTGCCACCGGCGAAGAAGAAGGCGCAGATACTGCTGCTGTGGAAGCTGCCCGCCAGGCCATTCTGGACAGCTGCAAGGAACAGATCGATGATATTTATGCCCGCCTGGAAAAGGGGGAAAGCTTTGAAGCCCTGATTGCCGAATACGGCACCGACGACGGCATGAAGAACGAAGAATACCTGAAGAACGGCTATGCCGTGCATCCCGATTCCATGAGCTATGATGCCGATTTTGTGGCGGCCGCCTTCAGCGATAAGGTGCAGAAGGTGGGGGATGTGAGCGATCCCACCGTGAGCCAATTCGGCATTCACATTCTGCAGTATGTGAAGGAAATTCCCGGCGGCGCCGTGGAAATGACGGACGATATCAAGGCCGAACTTCAGGAATATTTGACCTCTGCCAAGGAAAGCACCTATTATTCCGAGGCTGTTTCTGGCTGGATCAACGAAAGCGAGATCGTGATGAACGATGATGTGCTGGCTACGCTGAATGCTGCGGAAGAAACGGAAGAAGTGCCGGCGGAATAACAAAAAATCACCTGAAAAATTACAGCGCAAAGCAGTGATGTCACTGCTTTGCGTATTTTTGTCCAAATTTAGTTGACAAATGTGAAGAAGTGGTTTATATTATTAATAATAGGAAAGATTTGATTAAATGATGATTTAATTTAACAAAATGTTGGATGGTGTGGACATGATCGATGGCAAGCGTGTCATTGCGGTGTGCATGACAAAAATGCATTGGAGCGGACGTCTCAGGTTTCTGGACGCCCTGAAATATTGTGTCCATCAGGAAAAAATGAAGCTGATGATTTTCAACAGCTTTGTGGAATATAGCGAAAAAGATAAAACCGAACTGGGTGCAAGGCATGTATATGAAATTCTGAATCCGGATATTGTGGATGCCCTGGTGGTGTATGAGGACTGCTTCCTGGAAAACCATATTATGGCCGATGTCATTGAAAAGGCGAAGGCCAGGGGCGTGCCGGTGATCATTATTGATGGGCATAATGAAGGCTGTTTTTCCATTGTCAACGATTACGACGAAGTGTATACCGATATGATCCGCCATGTGATCGAGGATCATCATGCAACAAGCACCTTCTATATGGGCGGCCTTTCCAAGGAAGATCCGGTTTCAGAGCGGCGTGTGAATTGCTATCGCCGGGCACTGGAAATGTGCGGGCTGCCCTTTGACGAAAGCATGGTGGATTACGGCGAATTCTGGGGTGATCCGGCCAAGCGGATCGTGCAGCGTCTCTATGAAAGCGGCAAGCCCATGCCCCGGGCGATTTTCTGTGCCAATGACTATATGGCCCTTGCCGTGTGCGAAAAGCTGAGCGAATATGGGCTGAAGGTGCCGGAGGATGTGCTGGTGACCGGCTTTGACGGTACGGAAGCTTCCCGCTATGCGGTGCCCCAGATCACCACCTGCGTGGAAGACCCGGCCAATATGGCAACGCTGTGCCTGGAAGCGATCAGGATGGCCTTTGACGGCAAACCCTGCTGCGAGTTGAAAAACAAATATACCGTCTGGTATTCCGAATCCTGCGGATGTGCGCGGAACTGGAATGCGGATTTCCGTGCAGTGGCGGCCCATTATCACGGCAAGGTGGGCGATATCCGCACCCATGAAGACTTTATTTATTCCTGGATGAACCGGATGTTCGATATCCGGGATATGAACGAGCTGTATTCTGCCCTTTCTTCCAGTATTCTGGAGGATTCCTATGTCTGCCTCAACAGTGATATCATTCCCCTGATGATTGACGGGCAGGTGGAGCGCAAGGGCCAGCTGACCGAACAGCTGGTGGTGCTTGGGTCCCGCTATACAAGGCCGGAACGCAACCGTGAAGCCACGCTGCAGCTGACCAGCATGGTGCCCTGCCTGAAAGAATGGGCCCAGGATGATGAAACGGTCTACATTCTCAATACGGTTTATGTGGGCAGCACAGTGTGCGGTTATTATGCATACCGCACCTGGGATATCGGGTCCATGCTGCACAAGATAAAGCGGATCGTGAGCACCATCAACCTGTCCTTCCGTGTGGCGATGAACTATTTCCGGCAGGATAAGCTGAGTACCAGCGTGAAAATGGCGGCGCTGACAAATTCCGTTACCGGCTTGCCCAATCTGAAAGGGGCTATCCAGTGGTTCCGGGATTTTGCAACAAACGAAAACCGGAAAAAGACCCTGTGCGTGTCCGTGTACGGCCTGCCCAAGTATACCTATATTCAGGAAAATTACGGCATTGCGGCGGCGGAAGAAGCCGTGAAGTTTGTGACGGAAGCGCTGAAGCTGGCCAATCCCGAAAAGTGCTTTATCGGTCATATTGCGGATGATGAATTCCTTTTGGTGCATTATTTTGATGAAAAGGAAAACCTGTCTGCTGTCATCGGCAATACCATTGACCGTTCCACCAGCGTGTTTTTCAACCAGATAGAGGAATACAACGTACGCAATAACCGGGAATACTATGTGGAAGTGAATTGCGGCTGCTCTCCTGTGGATGCAGGGTGGGAAGAGAACCTGGAAAGCTTCATCAAGTTTGCCAAGGGTGAAATGTACATGAACCGCCTCAAGAGCGGTATGGGCGCTGTCATCAAGGAAGAAACAGCCCCCGGTGAATATTACAAGGCCTTTGAGCTGCTGATTGAAAAGAACCTGTTCAGCTACCATTTCCAGCCCATTGTGAACGCCAAAAACGGGGAAATTTATGGCTATGAGGCCCTGATGCGCACGGATAAATCCATCGGCATGAAGCCGCTGGAGGTGCTCAATGCGGCCAGGGAATATAACCGGCTGTATGAAATTGAACGGGCAACCATGTTCAATATCATGAAGCGGTATGCCGAGGAAAAGGAAAAATTCTGCGGCAAGAAGGTGTTTATCAATACCATTCCCGGCCATTTCCTGAAAGCACCGGACGTGGCCCAGCTCAATGTTCTCCATGGCGAATATATGGATCGCTTTGTGTTTGAACTGACGGAACAGAACACCGTTTCCGATGAAGAGCTCAATGCCATCCGCAATTTCAGCGGCGGTGTCCAGAGTGGGCGCATTGCCATTGACGATTACGGCACCGGCCATTCCAACATGGCAAACCTGTTGCGCTATGACCCCCGGATCATCAAAATTGACCGGTTCCTGATCGAAAACATTCACCGTAACCAGAATAAACAGCTGTTTGTCCGCAGCACGGTGGAATTCGCCAAGATGAACGGCATTATGGTGCTGGCAGAGGGTGTGGAAACCTCCAACGAACTGCATACTGTCATTGACCTTGGGGTGGATCTGGTTCAGGGATATTATCTGGGCCATCCGGTGTTGGATCCCATTCCGGAAATTCCTCTGGATATCCGGCAGGAAATCCTCTGCGCCAATCCCCTGCAGGGAAACAACCGTGCCAACTGACATAAAAGCAAAAGGAAGGAACAAATTGTTCCTTCCTTTTTTTGTTGCATAAAGATCCAAAAGGCGCTTATGTTTCTTCGCCCAATGCCCACTTGCGGATGGCATAGGCCAGGCCGTTTTCGTTATTGGATCTGGTGATATAGCGCGCTGCCGCTTTGGCATTTGCGGTGCCGTTTTTCATGGCCACACCATAGCCTGCCACGGACAGCATGGGGATATCGTTCTCGTGGTCCCCAAGGGTCATGACCTGAGAAAGGGGAATGTGGTAGTGCTGTGCCAGTGCCGTCACACCGCTTGCCTTATCCACCCCGGCAGGGATCACTTCGATGTTGTTGTCACCGGATTGGGTGAGGGCAATGCCGGGGATGTTTTCCAGCTTCTGCCACAGAGGATCGCCTCTTTGGCCCTCGCAGACGTAATACTTTTCCACAGGCATTTCCACGCAGGACAGCATTTCCTTTTTGCCGTGATAATACCTGAAACCCAGGGACAGCATTTCTTCCGGATGGGTAATTTCGCTGTGATGGGGCAGGTTTTCATCGGAGGTGCAGATGCTGTGGTGGTTGAACATGAAAAAATCGGAATTGGCCTGGAACAGCGTTTCCATCACCTGACGTGCGGCATCCGGATGCATGGAAGCTGTATGGATGGTATGCAGGTTTTCATCGGTGATATGGCAGCCGTTCACCCCGATGATGGGGCAGGCGATGCCGTATTGCTTCATGCGAACGTATACATTTTCCGGGAAGCGGCCGGAGCAGATGGCGAAAATAATGCCCTTTTCCTGAGCGGCATGAATGGCAGCCACGCTCTCCGGGGTGATTTCCCCATGACTGTTGAGCAGCGTGCCGTCCACATCGCTGGCAATCAGGCGGATGGGAGGGGTATCGGGCATGGAATATCTCCTTCTCAAAATGGCGGTTGTACGGTGAACGTGCGCCCGGAAAGATAGGAAAGAATTCCGGGAAGCTGCAGGGTGAGGGAAGAGGCGCAAAGGTGCAGCGCGGTGGTTTTCATCCGTTTGTTCAGTGCACGGTCGCCGTATTTATCATCCCCCAGCAGCGGATGGGACAAAAAGGCCATGTGTGCCCGGATCTGGTGGGTGCGGCCGGTGAGCAGCGTGACGCGCAGCCGGGACAGGGTGCCATCAAAGGACAGGGTTTCATACATGGTTTCAATGGGCATTGCGCCCGGGGTTTCGTGGGTGATGACCCGGACGGTGGAGCGGGCAGCATCCTTTACCAGGAAGGCCTTTACCGTGGCCTTTTCCGGCCGCATCTGGCCACGCACAATGCATTCGTACACCTTGGTCAGGGTGTGCTCACGGAAGGCATCCAGCAGCAGCTGTTCGCTTCCGTCGTCCTTTGCCAGGGCCAGAATGCCGCTGGTCTGGTTATCCAGCCGATGGCACAGCCGGGGCCGGTAAGCAGCCCCTGCCGCTTTTTCCAAAAGGGACAATACCGTCATGCCCCCGCGGCCGTCATCGTCGCAGCTGATGCCGGCAGGCTTATGGACGATCAGCACATGCTCATCCTCATATACAATGGGCAGGGAAACGGAAAATGCAGTGTACAGCATAACCCGGCTGCCGGGCTGGGCCCAGGCATCTTTTCCGGACCGCACACCGTCCAGCTTCACGTCCTTTTTGCTCAGCGCGTTCCGGATCACATGGCCGGGCAGCAGGGGAAAGGCATGAGCCAGATAGCTTTCCAGCTTCTGCCGCGGTGCATTCTCGGGAATGATGGCTTCATAAACGTTCATCAGTTCAGCACCGCCGATCGGATGCCCATCCAGCGCACGGTCTGCAGGTGCACCTGGTTCAGGGCGGATAGCATGGAAGGGGTGGGCAGCACGCACAGCATGCTTTCCAGCACTTCCTTCATTTCATCGAAAGTAGCGCCTTGCTTGGCCATCATCCGAAGGTCTGCCAGCGCATCTTCTTCATCCATGTCCGGCCGCACTGCCCCCCGCAGCATGCCCTGCAGGTTTTCTGCGCTGGCCACTTCCTCGGGCAGGATGCCGTTCATGCCCCCCAGCATCATTTCTTCCGTCAGGTGGACACCGAAGGGGGAAATGCCGGTCAGCCCATGCAGCAGATGGGCAGGGTCCGCCAGACCGGGATGCAGCAGGAGCATTTCGCCGCTGTCGGTCTGGGTATAGTCAAATGTAGCCCGCAGGTACCGGTCAATAAAGGTTTCGGTGTGTTCCATGGCAGCTGCATTGATCACGTTATTGCAAAAATGGGCGGCAGGTACGGTGGCATGCAGAAAGCCGGACAGGTAAAGCAGGCTGTGCACCGTGGCGCTGAAAGAAAACAGCATGCGTCGCACGGTGGTATATCGGTCGGAAAGCATGGCCTCCGTCAGGGGCAGGGCAAGGGACGGATGCAAGCAGAGGGAAGCGGTTTCATCGTCGTGGATTGTCAGGGTGCACCACAAACGCTGGATCAGCGCTTCGGCTGCGGAAATATCCGTCCATTGGGAGAGGGAAATGCTGTTGTCCTGGGTCAGCATTCTTTTCAGCAGTCCGTCTTCCTCCTGGGACAGCATGCATACTTCATAGGGAAGGAAAGAAAGCACCTTCTCCTGCAGCTTTTTGATGCCGGGGAAGCGCCGCTTCATTTCCTGGGCATAGAAGGAAAACAGAAACAGCTTTTTGGCTTCTTCGTCATCCGTGACATCGAAAATACTGACCTGAGGGCAGCGCATCAGCCTTTCCTGGCAGGCCTCCAGCTGTTTTTCCTGCAAAACGCTCATGGTTTTATCGCACCAGGGCTCCCGGTGGCAGGCATAGGTCCTGAGCAAAGGCATTCACGCCCCTTTCTGTGATCATATAGTATGATTATACAGGCAAAAGCCCCGGTGTCAAGGCATCTGCAACAGATTACCGGGTCAGCCGTTATTTGCCATGGAAAGCAGCTGTTCTTCCGTCAGCACAGGGATGCCCAGCTTCAGGGCTTTGTCCAGCTTGCTGCCGGCCTTCTCTCCGGCCACCACAAAGCTGGTTTTCTTGCTGACGGAGGAAGCGGCATTGCCGCCGTTGAGGCGGATGAATTCTTCTGCTTCCTGACGGGAAAGGGTGGGCAGGGTGCCGGTCACCACCAGCGTCATGCCCTGGAAGGCACCGCCTTCTGCCTTTTGCTGGGCAGCCCTGGGGGCAACCCCTGCATCCAGCAGCCTGCGGATCATGGCCCGGTTCTGCTCAAGGGCAAAGAAATCTACCACGCTCTGGGCCACGATGCTGCCGATTTCGTCAATCTGCAGCAGGCTTTCGGTATCGGCTTCCATCAGTTTTTCCAGCGTGCCAAAATGCTGGGCCAGGTCCCTGGCGGTGCGCTTGCCGATATTGGGAATGCCAACCGCCAGCAGGAACTGGGAAAGATCGCAGGATTTGCTTTTTTCCAGGGCATCCAGCAGGTTCTGTGCTTTCTTTTCCTTGAACCCCTCCAGCTGCAGAAGCTGTTCTTTTTCCAGCCGGTACAGGTCAGCAGGGTCGCGGACGGAAAGAGAATCGTACAATTGATCCGCCGTCATTTCGGAAAAACCGCCGATATCCATGGCCTCCCGGCTGGCAAAATGGGACAGGCGCATGACGGCCTGAGGCTTGCAGGTGTCACGGTTGAGGCAGAACAGATGTGCACCGATGAGGGTGAGCTCCTTTCCGCAGGCGGGACAGTGGGTGGGGGGCAGGATGGGGGTGCCTTCCGTGCCGTCATCCACCTTGCCCAGGATTTCCGGGATCACATCGTTGGAGCGGCGGATCCACACCCGGCAGCCAAGGGAAACGTTCTTGCGCTGGATATCTCCCATGTTGTTGAGGGTGGCCTTGCGGACGGTGACCCCTTCAAATTCCACAGGTGTCACATGGGCTAGGGGGGTCAGCTTGCCGGTGCGGCCCAGCTCCCAGGTAACGTTTTCCAGCAGGGTGGTGGCTTCTTCCGCTGCGAATTTATAGGCAACGGCCCAGCGGGGGAATTTGTCGGTATAGCCAAAGGCGGTGCGTGTGCGGCTGTCCATCACCTTGATGACCGCACCGTCGATCAGGTAATCCAGCCCGGGCCGGTCTTCCTCGATCTTTTTCAACAGGGCATATACTTCTTCCCGGGTGTTCGCCGTTTCAAAATAGGGGGAAACGGGGAAACCCTGATCTTTGAGGAAGCGGATCATGCCTGTTTGTTCTGTATAGGGAGCGTCTTCAATGGTGCCCACCTGATAGAAAAAGGCGGACAGTTTCCGGGAGGCAGTGATGGCAGGATCCAGATTGCGCAGGGCACCGGCGGCGGCATTGCGGGCATTTTTCAGGGGCTCCTGAGCCGTTTCGTTATACTTTTTCAGGGCGCTGAGCCGCATGATGCATTCACCCTGCACTTCGATCTTTCCCTGCCACGGAATGGACAGGGGAACACCCATCACTGTTTTTGCCTGGGGCAGGATGGCTTCGCCTACCTCGCCGTTGCCACGTGTGGCAGCCTGGACCAGCTTGCCGTTTTCGTAAGTCAGGTTCAGCGTCAGGCCGTCAAACTTATATTCGATGCCGTATTCCAGCGGCGGCAGGCCGCTTTCCTGGGCATGCAGCTTTTCGGTGCGGTCAAACCACTGGGAAAGCTCTTCCTGTGATTGCGCCTTGTCCATGCTCCACAGCCGGGAGATGTGGCGGTGCTCTTCAAAGCCCTTCAAGGGCTCGCCGCCCACCCGGTGAGAGGGAGAATCGGGCAGCACGATGCCTGTTTCCTGCTCCATTTTCAGAAGCTGATTGTACAGCTTGTCCCATTCCGCATCGGAGATGATGGGGTTATCCAGCACGTAATAGGCATGGGCGGTATGATTGAGATAATCCACCAGCTGCTGCATGGAAGAAAATTCAGGCATGTTTGGTTACCCCTTTCAGGTGTCGATTTTCACAATGGGTGCGATGGAGAGGGAAAACTCCCGGGTGCCGTAGGCGGTAAAGGCGATCATGATGCGGGCATCGGCACCGCTGCCGGTGACCTGCTGCACGGTGCCTTCGCCAAACTTGCGGTGCAGCACCTTGTCACCGGGTTTGAAGAGGGCATTGGTCTGCATTGCACGGGCGGGAGAGGGGGCAAAGCCCTTCTGCACACCGGGAATGTTCAGGGCAGGACGGCCGGCGGCCATGCCGGGGGTGCCGAAGGAAAGGTTCCTGGGCGGATGGGCGGCCGTTCTCTGGGGAGCAGCCGGGGCTGCGGAGGACGGGGCAGGCCGGGTGGCGGTGGGCCATTCTTCCTGAATGAGACGGCCGGGAATTTCCTTGAGGAACAGGGAGGGCGCGTTATGGGTGATCTGGTTATAAAGCATGCGCCGCCTTGCGAAGGAAAGATACAGCCGTTTCTTGGCACGGGTGATGCCCACGTAGCACAGCCGGCGTTCTTCCTCCATTTTGTTTTCTTCGGTGATGGAGCGCATGGAGGGGAAGATGCCCTCTTCCATGCCGGCCAGGAATACATCGTCATATTCCAGGCCCTTGGCGGAATGCAGTGTCATCAGCGTGACGTACTGGGGAGCATCCTCCTGGCGGTCCAGATCGGTGACCAGAGAAACATTTTCCAGGAAGGCTTCCAGGGTCTTATCCTGGCTTTGCTGCTCAAATTCCTTGGCGGCACCGGCAAATTCCATCAGGTTTTCCAGGCGCATCTGTGCCTCGTCGCTGCCGTCAATTTCGAACTGCGCCTTCAGCCCGGTTTCGGAAAGCATGGCATCCACGAATTCCGAAAGGGACATGGTGTCCTTCATCATGGTCAATTTCATCAGCAGCATGGAAAAAGCGGTGATGCTTTTTTTGGACCGGGCACTCAGGGAATCGGGCAGATCAGAAAGGGCAGAGAACAGGGGAATGCCCTCTTCCTTTGCGTATTCCTGAAGGGCAGCGACGGTGGTATCACCGATGGAACGCTTGGGGGTATTGATGATGCGGGTGAGGGAAACGTCATCCGCAGGATTGACCACCAGACGCAGATAGGCCAGCGCGTCCTTGACCTCCTTACGGTCATAGAACTTGGTGCCTCCAAAAACGCGATAGGGGATGCCGGAGCGCATGAACATTTCTTCCAGCACACGGCTCTGGGCATGGGTGCGGTAAAGCACCGCCACTTCTGCCAGGGATTTTTCTGCCTTTTGCAGTTTTTTGATGGTCACGCAGATCCAGGCCGCTTCTTCCCGTTCATCCCCTGCGCTGTACAGCCGGATCTTGTCCCCGGGTTCTTCGTCCGTCCACAGGGCTTTTTCCTTACGGCCGGTGTTGTGGGCGATCACCTGGTTGGCGGCATCCAGAATATTGGCGGTGGAGCGGTAATTCTGCTCCAGCTTGATGACGGTGGCATCGGGGAAGTCGGATTCGAAATCCAGGATGTTGCGGATATCTGCGCCGCGCCAGCCGTAGATGGACTGGTCATCGTCGCCTACCACGCACAGGTTCCGGCTTTCCTGGGTCAGAAGCCTGACAAAGGTATACTGGGCCGTATTGGTGTCCTGGTATTCGTCTACATGCACGTGGGTGAATTTCTGCTGATAATAGCTGAGCACCGGCGGATGCTCTACAAACAGCTGCAGGGTGCACAAAAGCAGATCGTCAAAATCCAGCGCATTGGCATTTTTCAGCCTTTCTTCATAATAGCGCATCACATCGTGGATCTGCTGGGAACGGTAATCACGGGGGGATTCCTGGAACCATTCGTCAGGGGAGAGCATCCGGTTTTTGGCATCGGAAATTTTGCCCCGGATTTCCTTGGGGGGCAATTGCTTTTCGTCATAATGCAGGGCCTTCAGGGCATCCTTGATCACCCGCAGCTGATCGTCGTCATCGTAGATGGTAAAGGAACGCTGATAGCCGATTTTTTCAATATCCCGGCGCAGAATCCGCACACAGATGGAGTGGAACGTGCCCAGCCACATTTCTTCCACATCACTGCCCACCAGCCGTGCCACACGGTCTTTCATTTCACGGGCGGCTTTATTGGTGAAGGTGAGGGCCAGAATATGCCAGGGGGCCACACCGCTTTCAATGAGATTGGCAATTCGGTAGGTGATGGTGCGGGTTTTGCCGCTGCCGGCACCGGCCAGAATCAGCACCGGGCCGGAAAGGGTTTCGGCGGCCTTTCGCTGCATGGGGTTCAATAAGGATAAATTCATACGTTTCCTCTTTCTTTGCTGTATGGCAAATGGCTGCAACAAGCCATAATAACCTACAATAATTATACCATATTGACGGGGATAAAAAAAGCACCGCAGGCAAATTTCCTGCAGTGCAAAAGGGTGTTTTTTATGCCTTGGCTTTCTGGCCGATTTTGTTTTCGGTACCGTTTTTCAGACGTTCAATATTGGCATGATGACGCCACACACCCAGTCCCAGCAGCACCAGCGCCCAGATGCCATAGGGCCAGAAGGGAGCGGTGAGGGTGACCAGAATGAAGAAAACAGCCAGCATGGTCATGCTGCCAAGGGAAATGTAGCGGGTGAAATAAATGACAGCCAGGCAAATCAGGATACCGGCCAGGCCCTGCCACCAGAAGGTAAGCAGCACAACCGCAGCGGAGCAGGCAATGCCCTTGCCGCCCTTGAAGCCGAAGAAGACGGGCCAGTTATGCCCCAGCACGACGCAGAGCCCGGCTACCATGGCACCGTGGAGCCCCAACAGCCAATGGCCGATCAGCACGGCAACGGCAGCCTTGATGAAATCACCCAGGAACACCATGGCACCGCCCTTGAGGCCCAGCACGCGCAGGGCATTGGAAGCACCGGTGTTTTTGCTGCCTTCGGAGCGGATATCATGGCCCAGCTTGCTGGCCACCAGGATGCCGGTGGAAAAGCTGCCCAGCAGGTAGGCAATGACAGCACACAGAAGATATTTCAGAACGATCACGGTTTCGCATCCTCCTTTTTCTTTTCCCGAAGGGAGAATCGGATGGGGGTGCCTTCAAAGCCGAAGGCCTTGCGGATGCAGTTTTCCAGGTAACGCTGATAGGAAAAATGCATCAGCACTTCGCTGTTGATAAACAGGGCAAAGGTGGGCGGGCAGGTGGCGGGCTGGGTAGCGTAATAGATCTTCAGCTTGCGGCCCTGGATCACCGGGGGCTGCAGCGCCATCTGGGCATCACCCAGCACGTCATTGAGGGCACCGGTGCCGATGCGGCGGCTGGCCTGTTCATACACCTTGTTCACTTCGGGCAGCACGTTCTGGGCACGCTGACCGGTGAGGGCGGAAATGAAGAGGACCGGAGCGTAATCCATGAATTTCAGGTCTTCCAGCACCTGCTTTTTGTACTTTTCAAAGGTGCCGGTTTCCTTATCCAGCGCATCCCATTTGTTGACGATCACCACGGCGGCCTTGCCTTCTTCGTGCACCATGCCGGCAATGCGGGCATCCTGTTCGGTGACCCCTTCCTGGGCATCGATGAGCATCAGGGCCACGTCGCAGCGCTTGATGGCGGCAATGGAGCGGATGACGCTGTAGCGTTCCAGAGATTCGTCTTCAATGGCACGCTTACGGCGGATGCCGGCGGTATCGATGATGTTGTAGCGGGTGCCGTCGGGGCCGGTGAATTCGGTGTCGATGGCATCGCGGGTGGTACCGGGGATGTTGGAAACCATGGTGCGGTTCTGGCCCAGCAGCCGGTTCACCAGGGAGGACTTGCCCACGTTGGGGCGACCCACCACGGCCAGCTGGATCACTTTTTCTTCTTCTTCGTCATCGGTTGCTTCCTGCTTGGGCAGATGGGACACCACTTCGTCCAGCAGGTCACCCAGCCCCAGCATGTTCACGGAAGAAATACCGATGGGGTCACCAAGACCCAGGGCATAGAATTCGTAGCGCACATCTTCCAGGCCGCTGTGATCCAGCTTGTTGACCACCAGGATCACGGGCTTGTGGGTGCGGCGCAGCATGACCGCCACTTCTTCGTCATCGGGGGTGAGGCCCACCCGGGCATCGGTGAAGAAGCAGATCACGTCCGCCATATCCATGGCGATCTGGGCCTGATGGCGCATCTGGGAAAGCAGCACGTCATCGGACTTGGGGTCGATACCGCCGGTGTCGATAAGGGTGAACTTATAGCCCAGCCATTCAACGTCTGCACAGATGCGGTCCCGGGTGACACCGGGGATATCTTCCACGATGGCAATGCGGTGGCCGGTGATTTTGTTGAAGAAGGTGGATTTGCCAACATTGGGCCGGCCAACGATGGCAACGAGAGGCTTCTGAGGCATAAAGGGAACCTCCTTGGTTTATTCAAGGCCCAGCAGCGCATGGAAAAGGGATGCGCCGTCATTGGGCGTGATGGTCAGTTTCATGGGGATGGATGCTTTCAGCTCCGCCAGTGAGGAATCATCCAGGAACAGGTCCTGTTCTTCCCGGAGCGTATTGGAGCAAAGCAGGGCTTCCGCCTCGTTCCTGTCTTTCAGCGCTGCGGCAATATCTTTGCCGGTGAGCAGGCCGGTGACGGTGACGGTGTGGCCGAAGAAATTGTTTTTCACCGGAAGAACGGTGACCTGCACTCCTTCCGGGGCATATGCTTTCATCCATTTTTCCAACACCGGGGCAATGGACGTGCCGCAGGGGATGACAACAGAGCGTTTCCTGGCAGGCAGTGTATTCTCCAGCGCTGCTGTTTTCAGTGCTTCTTCCGTTTTGCGCACAAGCCCCACACCGTTTTCGATCTGGGGATAGCCTTCATAAGCTTCTTCCGGCGGAATATCACGGCCGGCAATCAGCAGCATTTCGTCGGAAGGGAACACAAAGCGCGTGCCCATTTCGGCAAGGGCCTTTTGCTGGAAACGGTCGGCAATCTGCAATACCGCCTCGGCCGTTTCTTTGGTAAAGGGCTTTACATCCGCCAGCCCTTCCCGGTGTTTGGTGAGCCCCACCGGCACCAGCGCAGCACTGACGGCACCGGGGCAGAGGGTGTACAGATCGGAAAGGGTCTTTTCCAGTTGTTCACCGTCGTTCCAGCCCGGACACAGCACGATCTGGCAATGGAAATGCAGCCCGGCATCCTTCAGCCTTTGCAGCCGCTCCATGATGTTGCCGGCAAAGCGGTTGTTCATCATGCGGCAGCGAAGCGCAAGGTCGGTTGCATGAACGGAGATGTACAAGGGGCTGGCTTTTCTTCTGAGGATCCGGTCAAACTCCTGATCGTCCACATTGGTGAGGGTCACATAATTGCCCATCATCAGGGAAAAGCGCCAGTCGTCATCCTTCACATAGAGGGTTTCCCGCATGCCGGGGGGCATCTGGTCGATGAAGCAGAAGATGCACTTGTTGTGGCAGGTGCGGGGAGAAACGCAGGCGGTATCGGACAGGGAAATGCCAAGCGGCGCACCTTTGGCCTTGATGATGCGCACGTTCTTTTCTTCGCCGCCTTGGGTGCGGATCATCAGATCCACCTTCTGCCGGGAAGACAGGGCCTGATAATCGATATGGTCGATCACCTGTTCGCCGTTGATGGACAGCAGCGTGTCTCCGGGCCGTACCCCCCGCCGCCAGGCGATGCCCTGGGGCTGGACAAACTCGATCCTGTGTTCCATGAAATACCTCCTGCATGGGCATAAAACAACACCATAATTATGCTTCATTTTTCTCAAAAAGTCAAGGAGGGGGGAAGGGCTTGGCTGACAGCGTACAAAAAGAAAGCAGAAAATGGCAGAAAAAGATGCGGATTGCATCGGAAATCTGCGGTGCTGCGGTTGACAAGAAGGGGCAGGACGGGTAAAATATATTGTTGGTTCAGTGTGACTGAAAGAAGGAGAATTAAGTATGATCCGTAACGATATTCGCAACATTGCCATCATCGCCCACGTTGACCACGGCAAAACCACCCTGGTGGACCAGATGCTTCGTCAGGGCGGTGTGTTCCGTCAGAACCAGCAGGTGGCCGAACGCGTGATGGACTCCAATGACCTGGAAAAAGAACGCGGCATTACCATCCTGGCCAAGAACACCGCCGTGCATTACGGCAATGCCAAGATCAACATTGTGGACACCCCCGGCCACGCGGACTTCGGCGGCGAAGTGGAACGCGTGCTGAAGATGGTGGACGGTGTGCTGCTTCTGGTGGACAGCTTTGAAGGGCCCATGCCCCAGACCCGCTTTGTGCTGCAGAAGGCCCTGGGCCTGAAGCTGCCGGTGCTGCTGGTGATCAATAAGGTGGACCGGCCCGATGCCCGCTGCGAGGAAGTGGTGGACGAATTGGTGGACCTGCTGATCGAGCTGGATGCCGATCCCGAAACCCTGGACCGGCCCATCATCTACGCGTCCGCCCGCAAGGGCACTGCCACGTTGGATCTGGAAAAGCCCGGCGAGGATCTGCAGCCCCTGTTCGAAACCATCATGAAGTATATTCCTGCTCCCGAAGGGGACATGGAAGGCCCTGCCCAGGTGCTGATCTCCACCATCGACTATAACGAATATGTGGGCCGTATCGGCATTGGCCGCATCACCCGGGGCACCCTGAAAGATGGCATGATGGTGGTGCGCTGCAATGCGGAGCATCCTGAAAACACCACCGCTCCCTGGCGCCTGACCGCTCTTTCCGTCTATGACGGCCTGAAAAGAGTGCCTACCGAAAGCGTATCCATGGGTGATATCGTGGCGCTGACCGGCCTTGCGGATATTTCCATCGGCGATACGGTGTGCGATCCTGCGGACGTATGCGCCCTGCCCTTTGTGGCCATTACCGAGCCCACCGTCACCATGACCTTCTCCGTCAACGACAGCCCCTTTGCCGGCCGGGAAGGCACCTTTGTGACCAGCCGTCACCTGCGTGCCCGTCTCTTCCGCGAACTGGAAACCGACGTTTCCCTGCGTGTGAAGGAAGGGGACACCCCGGATCAGTTTGAAGTGTGGGGCAGAGGCGAACTGCACCTGTCCATCCTGATCGAAACCATGCGCCGTGAAGGCTATGAGTTCCAGGTGAGCAAGCCGGAAGTCATCTACCGCTATGAAGACGGCAAGAAGATGGAGCCCATCGAACGCATGGTGGCTGACGTGCCTCAGGCCCATGCCGGTGCCGTGATCGAAAAGATCGGCCGCCGCAGGGGTACCCTGGAAAGCATGGGCGGCGACGACCGTGTGCGCCTGGAATTCCTGGTGCCCAGCCGCGGTCTGTTCGGCTATCGCAGCGAATTCCTCACCGATACCCGCGGTGAAGGCATCATGAGCGCCGTGTTTGACCATTATGAAGAATACAAGGGTGATATTCCCCACCGCAATGTGGGCGCCCTGGTGTGCTACGAAACCGGCGAAACCACCCAGTATGCCCTGTTCTATGTGCAGGAACGCGGCACCCTCTTTATCAGCAACCAGACCCCCGTCTATGCCGGCATGATCTGCGGTGAAAGCAGCCGTCCCGGCGATATCGTGGTGAACGTGTGCAAGCAGAAGCATGTGACCAACATGCGCAACGCTTCCGCTTCTGAAGACAGCCTGCGCCTGGTGTCCGTGCATCCGCTGACGCTGGAAGAATGCCTGGAATTCATCGATGACGATGAACTGCTGGAAATCACCCCCAAGTCTCTGCGTATGCGCAAGCGGACCCTGAGCCACGAACAGCGTGCCAAGGACCTGAGCAAACTGAAAAAGTAATCAGACAAACGCCAAGGTGTAAAAGCCTTGGCGTTTTTTTCAATGGTTGATTGATAGAAAAACAAGCAATAAGGCATGGTTTATTGCTGGTTTGGCGATAAAATGGAGATGCACTGGTGATCAACGATCGGGAGGAAGAAAAAATGTCGTTTGATATGGGTAGAAAAATCAAAGAATTGCGCCGCAATGCCGGCATCACCCAGGAAAAAACCGCAGAGGCTCTTGGTGTGACAACACAGGCGGTGTCCCGCTGGGAAAGCGGTTCCGGTTGCCCGGATATAATGACAATCCCTGCATTGGCCAACTTTTTCGGCGTGACCATCGATGAACTGTTTGGCTATGAGGATGACTGTGTTCAGAGAGTGGATGCTTTGGCAGAGCAGATTGAAAAAATGAAAGAAGAGAACAACGGAATCGATGTGAATATGGATGCATGTATTCTGAAAGCCAGGGAAGCGGTGATGGAATATCCGGGCAACGGAAGACTGAAAGTCTGTCTGGCATCGGTATTGATGCGGGCCGGATATGTAAGAAGGGGAGAATACCACCGTTTGGATGCGGAAGGGTACAGCGTGTACGATGCTGCGCTTCACAGTACCTATCCCGAGTGGCGGGAGGCAATGGCACTGTTTGAAAAGGCCCTGCCGCAATTGGACGAGGGAAAAGAAAAGAGCAAAGCCACTGAAGAGTTGATGCAGCTGTACCTGAATATGGGCATGCTGGAAAAAGCAAACGCGTTGGCAGAAAAAGCACCGGATATCTTTGCATGCCGCACGCTGATGCGGGTTCAGGCGGTGGATGGCAAGAAACAGGTGGCCGTGCTTGGCGAAGCGTTACTGGAAATGGCGCGTGTGTGTGCACTAATGATGGTTCGGTGCGTGATTGCTCATGGGCAAAATCTTTCTCTAAAGGAGAAAATCCAGTGCATTGCTAATGCGAAAGCAATGCTTGACGGGATTTGTACAGACGGCAATTATGGCGATGAAAGCACCTTTGTGGCAAAACTTCAGTTGTTGTTATCCGTGTATCTGTGGAAGGATGGAAAACAGAAGGAAGCATTTGATGCATTGGATGCGGCACTGATCCTGGCGAAACAATACGATGGAATGCAAAAAGATGCATACTATACCGCTCCGCTGATCCGACAGGTGCGTACCGGGAAACAATGTGACAAAGCCTCTTGCACTACACTGGTGTCGGAATTGCCGGTAGAATGGCCGGGGTGGATAGTTCCGGAAATGACAGAAGTGGAAGAAGAAATGAAAGCAGATGCCCGTTGGAAACAGTGGGAAATGAAATGTAAATGAAAGAAAAGCGGCATGGCAGACGTCATGCCGTTTCTTGCCAATGAAGAACGAATGTGATATGATTGGGAAAAATGAGAAGGGAGCAACGCGATGATTGGTTTGCAGGGGAAGGAATTATGCTCCCAAAGGCTGCGGTACAGGCTGCTGGAGGAAGGAGACAAGGCAGCATTGTTCCGATTGCTGCGGGACAGGGAAGTGACGGCACCGGCGGGCTTTTTGCCGGCGGAAAATGAAGCGGCGTTTGATGTGTTCTTTGACAGGCTGACCCAATATGGCACCGGCATTGCAGTATTGGTGGGTGAGGTGCTGATCGGCTATTGTCATATAAACCCCTATCGGCCGGCTGTGGAAGAACTGAAGGAGAAAGCATGCGTGGAGCCTGGCTTTGTGATCGGTAAAGCGTATCAGCAGAAGGGCTATGGCACAGAAATGCTGAAAACAGTGACCGAGTATTTGCTTGCCCGGTTTGATGCCTGTTTTGCCGATTGTTTCCGTGAGAATGATGCGTCCCGAAAAACCATTGAGAAATGCGGTTATCGGTATGTGGAAACGTATCCGATGTATTTCGAAGAGCTGGGGGAAGAGAAGCATTGCCTTTCCTATGTGTGCATGAAATAAAAAAGAAGCCGGTATGCAGATGCGTACCGGCTTTTCTTTTGCTTATTTTTTTTGCTGGAACACGTTGACGGTGTTGTACAGCTTTTTATTGAAGGTGTGCTTGGCAGCCAGTGCCTTTTCGATGGGCATATAGAAGGTTTTGCCGTTCTTCATGCCGATCACCTGGTTGCTGATGCCCTGCTTGAGCAGCTCCACGGCCATGGCACCTGCTTCGAAAGCGAAGATGCAGTCCCGGGCGGTGGGGTCGGCGCCGCGCTGGGTGTAGCCCACCACGGTGGAGCGCACTTCGATCATGCCGCACTTGCGCTTGAGAACGCTGGCCAGACGGTTGGCGGTCATGGGTTCGCCTTCGTATACCTGCTTGCCGTAGGGCTTGAGGAACTTATACACGTCAAAGGGCTTCATGCTGGCCCAGCAGCCTTCGGCGATGACCACGGTGGCACGGGTGTTGCCGCGCTTGATCTGGAAGTTCAGCTTATCGGCTACTTCGTCCACGCTCCACTTTACTTCGGGCACCACCACGATTTCGGCGCCGGTGGCGGCAGCAGTGCTCAGGGCGATGTCGCCGCAGTCACGGCCCATCACTTCCACAACGTGGGGACGGTCGTGAGAACGGGAGGTGGCGCGGATAGCGCGCACCACGTCGGAGCAGCAGTTGACAGCAGTGTCGTAGCCCAGGGTCATTTCGGTATAGGCCAGGTCATTGTCGATGGTCCCGGGAATGCCGATGCAGGGGATACCCAGCTCGCAAAGACGCATGGCACCCTGGAAAGAGCCGTTGCCGCCGATGACCACAAGGCCGGTCACGTCCATATCACGCAGACGCTGAGCAGCACGTTCACGGACAGCAGGGTCCATAAACTCGCTGCAGCGGGCAGTGCGCAGGTAGGTACCGGGCAGGTCGGCAATATCCAAAACAGTGTCCAGATCCAGGCGGACAAAATCGTCTTCCAGTTTGCCGGAACGGCCAAGAAGACCGTTGTAGCCGCGCTTGATGCCGATCAGGGGCATGTCAAGACGATTGGCACAACGGGCAACGCTCATAACTGCCGCGTTCATGCCGGGGCTGTCGCCGCCGCTGGTGAGAACTGCAATATTGGACATGGATTCACACTCTCCTTAAAAGTCAGTGGTGAAAACAAACCGCAAAAGCGATTTGCCGAACTATTATAGCACAATTCCTGATGGGATGCCATAGCAAAAATGCAGAAATACGAGAAATTTTGCAATAAAAAATGAACAAAAACGAATTATGGGCCTTCGGAATGACAGGATCCCGATATATAATATGAAATATGCAAAAATATTTTGCAAATAATACTTGACAAATAATATTGATAATGATAATATGATTACGAAAATAATATTTCGGAGGTAATTTTGATGAAAAGCAACAAAGTAAACGAAGTGCTGAAATTCCGGGATGCACAGGCTTTCGAAGAGGAACTGACGGCTGTTCTGGCAGGGGAAAGCACAGAAGAGAATGTAGTAACTGCGCTGCTGGATATGGACAATCTGATGCCCATCAACGAAAAGTACGGCAATGATGCCGGTGACGATATCCTCATTGCCATCGGGCAGCATTTTGAAAACGGCACAAAGGGTAAGGCAGAAGTATTTCGCATCAGAGGAGACGAATTTGCTGTATTGTTCAGGGGGGATATGGAGAAGGAAGATGTGTTCCTTCTGATGGAACAGCTGCGCGCTGCCATGGCCATCAAAACCCCTGCCGGTGAAAAGGTGACGGTATCCATCGGGATTGCCTCTGCTTTCGAAGATGCCACCCGCTATCAGGAATTGTTCCGCAAGGCGGAAAGCGCCATGTTCCGGGCAAAGTACAGCGGCCAGAACCGTGTGGCGCTGTGCCGTGAAGAAAAGATGGTGCCCAAGACCAGCCACTATACCTCTGACCAGCTCAAGCGGCTTTCCAAGCTGAGCAAACGGGAGGGCATTGGCGAAGCGGTGCTGCTGAGGGAAGCGCTGGACATGCTGCTGAAGCGGTATGATGTATAATGGTTGACAGGCTGGGAGAGGTATGGTATACTTTCCGACGGAGAATTTCTCCAAAAGGAGCGTGGTTGCCCCGTGGAGGGTGATTATGGCAGTTGTAATGCCATAGAACCGGAGCCTTACCCCGGTAACAAAATGAAACACAGGCATGCCTGCGGCTGAAGCCATAGGCGTGCTTTTTGTGTCTTAAAAAGGAGAAACGAACAATAAAATGGCTACTCAGATCCTGATCATGGTGCTGCTGGTGCTGCTTTCCGCATTTTTTTCCGCAACGGAAACGGCATTTTCTTCCCTGAATAAGACAAGGCTGAAAAGCATGTCTGAAAACGGTAACCGCAAGGCGGAGCGGGCACTGCGGCTGGCAGAGAATTATGACGAGCTTCTGTCCACGATTCTCATCGGCAATAACATTGTCAATATTGGCCTTGCCTCCATTGCCACGATTTTCTTTGTGGATTTGCTTGGCGGTGGCGCCGGTCCCAGTGTGTCCACTATTGTCACTACCGTTGTGGTATTGATTTTCGGTGAAATTTCCCCCAAATCCATGGCCAAGGAAAGCCCTGAAAGCTTTGCTATGGCAGTATCGGGCATCATCAGTGCCCTGACCAAGGTGTTCAAGCCCATCAACTGGCTGTTCAGCAAGTGGAAGGGCTTGCTGTCCAAGCTGTTCAAGGTGAAGGATGACCGTCGCCTGACCCAGGATGAATTGATCACCCTGGTGGAAGAGGTGGAACAGGAAGGCGGCATGGATGCCGACGACAGTGATCTGGTGCGCTCTGCCATTGAGTTCCACGATCAGGAAGTGGCAGATATCCTTACCCCCCGTGTGCGGGTGGAAGGCGTGCCCCAGGATGCCAGCTATGCCGAAATTTCCGAGATTTTCGAAGAAAGCGGCTATTCCCGTCTGCCGGTGTACGATGAAACCATCGACCGCATTGTGGGTGTGATCCACCAGAAGGATTTCTACCGCAAGACCCGGGAAGATAAGGTAAACCTGCCTGAAATTATGAAGAACCCGGTGTTTGTGACCGAAAATACCAAGATCAGCGACCTGATGCGCCTGCTGCAGCGAACAAAATCTCAGCTGGCAGTGGTGGTGGATGAATACGGCGGCACGGTGGGCATTGTGACCATGGAAGACATTCTGGAAGAGCTGGTTGGCGAAATCTGGGATGAGCATGACGAAATCGAAGTGGAATTCCAGGAAGAAAAGGATGGCTGCTGGCGCATTGTGGGCAGCGCTCCCCTGGAAGAAATGGAAGAACGCTTTGGCCTGGGCCAGGATGCCGATGCCAGCACGGTTGGCGGCTGGGTGATGGAACTGGCGGAGCGCATTCCCGAAGTGGGCGAAGAATTCCACTGCGGCAGTTGGGATGTGAAGGTGGTCAAGGCAGATGACCGGCATGTGCAGGAAATTATGCTGGTGCCCCATGTAATGGACGAAGACGACGAAGACGAAGATGACGACTGACCAGGGCAGCGCCCTGCCCCCTTTTCCGGACCAGGGTAGTGCCCTGGACCCTTTCTCCGGAAATGACAATTTGTATCAAACAAACAGTTTCCCGGTGTTGCGTGGGGAGACCATGGAGGGGCTTTGCCCCCTCCACCCCCAGCAGGGTCATTGACCCTGCACCCATTTCCGGAAATAGCAATCTGTTTCACACAA
>JAFWYZ010000213.1 GCA_017517465.1 Clostridia bacterium
CATTTTGACCAGCATGTGACGATCGAGAAGGAAATTCAGAATTAAGAATTCAGAATTCGGAATTTGAACACTGTTCATTTTTCCACTGTTTCATGGGGATGATTGTTCCTGAAAAACGGACAACGATATTCCCAGTTGGTTTTCGGAGGGGGAGCGGGGGAACCGCTTTTGCCCTCAAAAGCGGTTCCCCCGCAGATTTCCCTTTGTTGGAGGTATTTTCATGGCCAAGAAGCCGCCGGAAGTATTGACACCCGATATTATTCAGACCCCGTTGGAAGAGGTCATGCATCAGAGCATGATGCCCTATGCCGAATACGTCATTCTGGAGCGCGCCATTCCCCGGGTGGAGGATGGCCTCAAGCCGGTGCAGCGGCGCATTTTGTATACCATGAACGAGCTGGGGCTGACCCCGGACAAGCCCCACCGCAAGTGTGCCCGTATCGTAGGTGACTGCCTGGGTAAATTCCATCCCCACGGCGACAGCAGCGTGTACGATGCCCTCACCCGCCTGGCCCAGCCCTACACCATGCGGGGCATGCTGGTGGACGGCCACGGCAACTTCGGCTCCATCGACGGCGACAGCGCCGCCGCCATGCGTTATACCGAAGCCCGCATGGCCCCCCTGGCCATGGAAATGCTGCGGGACATTGAAAAGGACACCGTGCCCTTCCGGCTGAACTTTGACGATACCCTGAAAGAGCCGGACCTGCTCCCTGCCCGGTATCCCAATTTGCTGGTGAACGGCGCCAGCGGTATTGCCGTAGGCCTGGCTACCAATATTCCGCCCCATAACCTGCGGGAAGTGACCCAGGCTGTCTGCATGCAGATCGATAATCCCAACGTCACCCTGGACGAATTGATGACCGTGCTGCCCGCGCCGGACTTTCCCACCGGCGGTGTGCTGCTCAACACCCCGGAAATCCGGGCCGCCTACGAAACCGGCAGGGGCAAGCTGACCCTGCGGGCCAAGGTGGACATGGAACCCGGCAATGCCGGACGCACGCTGATCGTGGTAACGGAAGTGCCTTACGGTGTGCCCAAGGCAGCCATGCTGGAAAAGATCCTGAAGCTGAGCGAGGAAAAGAAAGCCACCCTTGGCTGCATCCATGACATCCGTGATGAAAGCGACCGTACCGGCCTGCGTGCCGTGATCGAGCTGAAAAAGGATGCCGATCCCAAGAAGGTGCTGGCTTACCTGTATAAATACAGCGACCTGCAGGTCACCTTCGGTGTGAACATGGTGGCCGTAGCTGAGGGCAAGCCCGTACAGATGGGCCTGAAAACCGTCATCGGCCATTTCATCCGCCACCAGAAGGAAGTGGTCACCCGGCGCACCCAGTACGAACTGGAACAGGCAAAAGCCCGGGCTCACATCCTGGAAGGCCTGATCGTGGCCGTGGATAACCTGGATGAAGTAATTGCCCTCATCCGTGCCAGCAAAAACGGCAAGGAAGCCAAGGCCCGGCTGATGGAACGCTTCGGCTTTACCGACATCCAGGCCCAGGCCATTCTGGATCTGCGGCTGCAGCGGCTGACCAGCCTGGAAATTGAAGCCCTGCGCAAGGAATATGCCGATATTCTGAAGCTGATCAACACTTTGGAGGGCATCCTCAAGAGCGAAAAGAAGCTGCTGGCCGTCATCAAGAAGGAACTGAACGAAATTGCTCAGGAACACGGGGACGACCGGCGCACCGTCATCGTCACCGAAAAGGCAGAGGATGCCGTTTCCGTCACCGAAGAAGCACCGCCGCCGGAAGAAGCCGTGGTGTTCCTCACCCGGGGCGGTCAGCTGCGCCGCATGACACCCCGGTTCTATGAAAAGATGGAACTGCCGGAAAAGGAAAGCGACATGCCCCGGTACCTGTTCCATACCCAGACGGACCATACCCTGCTCTTCTTCACCGACAAGGGCAACTGCTTCCCCCTGAGCGTAGGGGCGCTGCCTGAAACCAATAAGCCCAAGGAGAGGGGCGGCCTGCTTTCCGGTGTGCTGGCAGGGCTGGAAACAGGGGAAAAGTGCGTATCCCTGATGCTCATCACCCCCGGCAGCCTCAACGCCATGGGCGATCTGATCTTCTTCACGGCCGCAGGCCAGGTAAAGCGCACTGCCGCATCGGAATACGATATCCGCCGCAGCAAGTTTGCCGCCATCAATCTCAAGGGCAATGACCGGCTGCTGTCCGTTTCCGAAGAGGAAGACGGCGCCGATCTGCTGCTGATCACCCGACAGGGCATGTGCATCCGCTTTGCCGTGGACACCGTGCCCCAGATGGGCCGTGTCAGCGCAGGTGTGCGGGGCATGAAGCTGGAAGAAAACGACGAAGTGCTGCTGGCCACCCCCGTCACCAACACCGACCAGGTGCTGCTCTTCACCGAGCGGGGCTACGGCAAGCGGCTGATGGGCGCCATGTTTGACGTGCAGGGCCGTGCCGGCAAGGGGGTCAGGTGTGTATCCTTCAACAAGTCCGGCTCCACCGGCACCTATGTGGCTGCCGTCACCCGGATCCAGACCTCCCGTGCCTTCACCGTGCTGCAGACCGGCGGTCTGTTGACCCCCATGGGCAGCGATATGCTGCCCTGCCAGAACCTCAGTGACAAGGGCAAGCCCGTGGTCATGGCCGTACTGGATGACGTGGTGGAAGA
>JAFWYZ010000021.1 GCA_017517465.1 Clostridia bacterium
AGGCAGCACCTTCACGGTGTACACCTTGCCGTCCGAACGGTAACCGGCAGGAGCCTTGGTTTCCTTCACATAATAGGTGCCGGGAAGCAGCCCCGTCTTGCCGTTCTGCTCGATGGCAGTGGAATCGGCATAGCCCTGGGGATTGGTCTTCATCACACCCACCTGGGTGGTGCAGGAGGCATCGGAATAAATGGTAAATTCCGCGCCGCCAAGCGTCTTGCTGGTATCGTCAGCTGCCACCTTGGTCAGCTTCATGTTACCGCGGATGATTTCATTTTCAAAGGCATTGCCGTCCTTATCGCCGTTGCCGTCCACGGTGACCATGTCATCTGCCGTCAGGTATACTTCCACATATTTTTCATTGGAAATCTTGTAACCATCGGGAGCGGAAATTTCCTTTACATAGTAAGGCTGAACCTCCCACTGGCCGTACATATTCATCTGATAATTGATGGGCAGATCATAATATACCGCCACACCGTTACGGTTGGTGGTCATGGTGCCCACGAGCGTATAATATTCCTGCTGCCCATACATCGGCGGCGTATAGGTATAAATACCAAAGGTCACACCCTGCAGAGGCTTGCCGTTATCGGAAATGATTTTTTCAACGCGCAGGTCGCCGTATTCGGTGTTGCTCTGGGTGTTGACAAACTTACCGGCTCCGACGGTGTCCCAGCCAGAGTTATAGCCGGGACCCACCACTTTTGTCGGCTCATCGCCAGCAACCACCGTTACCTTAACAGCAGGATTGATGGGGTTGTTCCACATATCCGTGGGAAATCCATATCCATCCGGAGGCGTAATTTCTTTTACCCAATAATCGCCGGCTGCCAGCAGTCCCGAAGTTGCCACACCGTTTTCATCAGTGGTGATTTTTTCCACCAGCTGGGTGCAGGCTTCGTCGGTATACACACCGAACACAGCCCCGGGCAGCGGATCGCCTTCCACATAGCTGCCGCCCCAGCCGCTGGCCTGCCATTCCAGAGCAACTTTATCCAGCGTCAGATAGCCGCCGTCCATCTTGATCCAGGTTTTACGGTTCATGGGAGCCAGGTTGCGCTGGTGAATTTCCTGGCCGTTGTACACCTTATCGGCAATAATGGCGCCGTTGTGCACTTCGCCCACCAGCTTCACAAAGGCCTTGGGGGCCAGCAGGGTACCGCCATGACGGGCAGTGGGCTCGATGGTACCTTCGAAGGGCTGCATAACGCCGTTTTCGTCGGCATAGACAAAGTTGAAGATCACGCGCTGGCTGCTGTTGGAGTCCACACCGCCCCAGGCAACACCTTCGCCCTTGTCCTGTCCTTCTTTATAGAAATAAGTGATATCGCTGGCGGTGATACCCATCTGCACCTTGCCGTCCTTGGAGGGGCAGATCAGGTTGATGATCACATATTCGTTTTCGGCCACGGGAATGCCGTCCCAGCCGGTATCTTTTTTCACCTGGAAAATGCCGTCAGCGCCCACTTCCATATCATACA
Organism: Clostridia bacterium; assembly: GCA_017517465.1. Lineage (GTDB taxonomy): Bacteria > Bacillota > Clostridia > Christensenellales > Aristaeellaceae > RUG563. The sequence continues at coordinate 1,485 of JAFWYZ010000021.1, forward strand.
GGGACACCACATAGCCGTCATCGGTGACCGGGCCGGTGACGGTGGAGGTACCGGTAGGATCGGGGGTCAGGCTGGTGATTTCGCCGCCGCCCAGGTTACCCCATTTCTTGGATACCTTTTCCGCCTGATCCAGCAGCTTGTCGGCATAGCCGCCTTCTTCCACATAGGTGACGCCGATCACGTCGCCGCTCTTCATAAACTTGCCGTTGACAAAGGAGATGCCGTCCATCTTCATATAGCCCATTTTCAGGTTGGCATCGTCACGTTCGGGGTCAAAGTTCGCCTGATCGGTATAGTAATAGTTGATCAGCACATCCTGGACCACCAGATCCTTGTCATCGGGATCGATGACAAAATATTCATCCTTCTGCAGTTCCTGGTTCCATTTTTTATAGTAAGCACGGGTTTCGGGGCCAAAGGTAAGGGAGGGGGAATAATCGGTGGTGTTGAAAATGCCCAGGCTGTCGCCTTCGCCATTCCGGGTATGGTACACCATCTTGCCGATATAGTTGTTGTTATGGGCAGAGGAAGAAAGGCTGGGGCCGTTGGTGACCGTCATGCCCTGGCTGTTCTGCTGGCCGTTTTCAATATAGCCGTCCCCATCCGTCTGGAACACATACAGACGGGTGTTCTTCAGTTCATCGCCGATTTCCCAGGTCAGGGTGGCGCTGTTGCCGGAAGAAGTGATGGTCTTTTCCGTACCGGAACAACGCACATATTCTCCGCCTTCATATTTATACAGGGCAAATTCCATACCCTGCACACTCTGGGGGGCAGACACACCCACCTCCAGCGTGTAATTCATGGCATGGAAATAAGTGCTGCCGGTATTGGCAAAGATGGTATTGGTATACCGATCCATGTAATCCACGCACGCACTCGTTTCTGCATGGGCATTCTGTTCCCATTCCCGGGCAACGGTACCATAATTGAGCGCATCGCCCAGATCGCTGAAAATGGACTGCGCCGTCAGGTCATTGATGATCACATCACCCTCAGCCATGGCAGGCGTCATGCCTGTCACCAGCATCAGAACGATTGCCATCCATACCATTGCCATTCTCAAACCCTGCTTCTTCATGTGTAAAACCCTCCATAAAAAAGGATAGACCTCTACCCATTAAACCA
>JAFWYZ010000214.1 GCA_017517465.1 Clostridia bacterium
GGATGAAGGCAAGGATGTTCCCGAAAGCGTCATCGAAGCCTTTGTGGAGAGAATCGTGGCTTCCCCCGATGGCTTTGAGTGGTTCCTGCGGTTCGAGGGTGAGCCGGACAAGCCCCTCTTCTGCCAGATCGAGGGCAAGAGAAAGAAGTCTGCAAAGGTTATGATTGCTGGGGAAATTTCCCCAAGCGAGGATTGTAGCGGCGCAGGCTGCTATCGCCAGCAAGTAATGCTTGTTTCCTGATCGCAGATCGAAAAGCAATAGAAAATGCCGCCTGTCGGAGAAATCCGGCAGGCGGTTTTTGCTGCGATGGGGGGAAGATGCTGCTTTACAATTTGTGCAATGAGGGATATGATAGAACAGGAATGAGCGGAAGAAGAGGTACAATCTGAGGATTGATACCGGTGATCCCTCTTCGTCTCTGTTGCCGGTGCAGCGATTTGCCGTCGGCATGAAGGTATCAAAAAGGAGCACAACAGTGAAAACAATCATTCATGATCTGCCGGAGCAGAAAGCGTCTCTGCTCTCCGGCATACAAGCCCATATCATCAGTGCCGATGGGAAATATGCCCCCTGCCAAGGCTGCTTTGGCTGCTGGACAAAAACACCGGCGGAATGCTATATGAAGGATGCGCTGCACACCGCCTGCCGCACCATTGGCCATGCGGATGAACTGGTGATCATCACCGAAAACTGCTACGGTGCTTATAGCCCGGCAGTGAAAAATGTGCTGGACCGGAGCATCGGTCTGTCCACTCCTTTCAGCACCTACCGGGGCAAGCAGATGCACCATACCCTGCGTTACGGCAAAAAAGACCGGCTGACCGTTTATGCCTATGGAGACATGACGGAAGCGGAAAAGGCCACCTTCCAATACATGGCGGAACGTAATGCCATCAACTTCGGCTTCCGTTCCTTCAGCTTCACCCACCTGAAATCTCTTGAAGAGATGGAGGGGATGAAACTATGAAAACAGTTTTCATCAACGGCAGCCCCAAAAAGAAAATGAGCGTTTCCGCTCATTTGCTGGGCATGCTGCGTTTGTTTGTCCGGGGGGAAGTGGTGCACGAACAGGTACGCAATCAGGCGGACCATGCCCGGGTACTGGATGCCATCCGGGATGCGGACAAGGTGGTCTTTGGCCTGCCGCTGTATGTGGACGGTGTCCCCTCCCAGCTGCTGGCCTTTATGAAGGAAATGGAGCAGTTTTGCAAAGAGCAGGGTCTCCATCCCAAGGTATGGGTGCTGGCCAACGGCGGGTTCATTGAAGGCAGCCAGAACAAGGCGCTGATGCAGGTGTTTGAGTGCTTTTGCCGGCGCAGCGGGCTGCAATTTGGCGGAGGGCTGGGCATTGGCGGCGGTGTGATGCTGAACGTGCTGCGGATTCTGCTATTGGTGTATCTTGCCCTGTTTGCCCTGCGGGCATTGTCCGGCGAGCCGGCGGCAGCGGCGATCGACTTTGCCAAACAGCTGGGAATGATCCTCTTTTTCCATCTGGGGGTTCTGTTTTATGGCATTCCCATGGGCCTGAAGGTCAACCGGGGCCGGGAGTGTGGGGTACACTACACCCGGGTCATGCTGCCATCCTTCCTGTTCATCCTGGTGGCGGATCTTTTCTTCATCCTCATTTCCGCTTTCAAAGGGGGCATTTTCCGGGGCTGGCTGGCAAAAAAATAGAAGATCAGGACAGCCATTGAAAAAACCGTCTGTCGGAAGCATCCGGCAGGCGGTTTTGTTGTTTGAATTTTTATCAACGGGATCAGGAGCGGGGGAAGCAGTACACCAGCGTTTCCTGCTGCAGCAGGCCCCAGGTGCAGCGGATTTCCAGCTCCGCCCAGTTTTCGGGCAGGCTTGCGTATACCTCCTGAACCGATTGGCTGAGGGAGGAAAGGGAGCCCTGGAACACCGTACTGCCGGACAGAACAGAAGCATTGGGGGCATAGCTGCCATCATCAAGCTTTACCCTGGCAGTAAAGGTCAGCAGGCAGGGGCGCTGAATGGAAGCATTGTTTTCACAGACAAAGGTGCATCGGGCTGCGGCGTTGCCGTTTTCATCCTGCAGGATGCGAACGGATTGCAGGGTAAGGATGGCCTTGTCCATTTTGCCCGGGGTTCCTACGGACAGCCGGGTGTCGGACAAAAGGGCAGTGGTTTCCACGTTGGTGATTTCCACCCCGTCATGTTTGAGCTCGATACTGCAGCTGAACGCCGCATTTTCGGTGACCAGGAAGGGAATTTCGCCGGCAATGGCGGAATCTTCCTCACAGCGGAAGGACAGGGTCACTTCGCCGGGAGCCACGGGAAAGGCTTGATTCAGGGAAGAGCCGTGGGGAATGGTGGCCACTTTGCTGCCGTTGAGGTATACGTCCACATCATACCTGAACAGAATCAGGTTTTCTTTCATGTTCACCTGCAGGGTCAGCTGGCAATGGCCGCTCACATCCGGCATGGCTGCGCCGCATTCGGAGCAGAATTTGCCGCTGGCCTGGGTACTGCAAGCGGGGCACAGCCATTCCTGCGCCAGTGCACAGGCAGCTGTAGCGAAAATCAAAGCGAAAACCAGGAATACAAGCAGTGCTTTTTTCATATGCGTTTCTCCTGTTCAGATTATTCTGTTCACAGTATAGCATTTTTTGGTGCAGGTGACAATGAAAAAAGAAGGGAGTGTATCCCTTCTTTGTGTAAATTATGCATTTTGCACGGGCACCCAGATGGCGGAGCGGTAGTTTTCTTCGTTTCCGTTGCCATCGGAATACCATTCCATGGTGGTGTCGGCGGCGATGCGGTATTCGGTGCTGCCCGGCAGCCACTCCCGGAAAATTTTCGTGTTCAGGCTTTGCAGTGCCCCGGGCAGCGGCCCCACACAGGGGAAGACGGCCCAGTTCATTTCCGGCAGGGTGCACAGCGTCAGGCCCTCCGGCACATCGCCCCCCTGATAGAGACCGGCGATCAGATAGGTGAAAGTCCCCTTCTCCGGATGATGATCCATGCACACGGCAAACTCGCCGATGTGATGGGCCTTGACGGCGGCACGGAAGGCAGGGCTGCCGGTGACGGGGTGATGCTCCTGCCAGAAGGCATCCCAGAGGGTGGGAATGATCTGGTAGCTGTTTTCAAAGGCCACTTCATAAGCCTTGCCGATCAAGTGCATAGCGGGCTTTTTTTCAATGGTGAAGTCCATATCGTTACCTCCTTGAATGGTGATGGACACCCGAAGGGGAAGAAAGGGGCGGATCAGGTGGGTGTCCTTTTTCACTTGCATGGGTGTGGCACCGTGAAAGCGGCTGAAGGCTTTGGTAAAGCTTTCGGGGGACTCCCAGCCATATTTCAGCGCCATATCGATCACCTTGGCATCCGATGCCATTTCCAGGGCGGCTTTGTACAGCCGGCGGTTGCGCACATACTCTGCCATGGTGAGCCCGGTCATGATGCGGAAGCCCTGCTGCAGGTACAACGGGGATACCAGGGCTGCGCGGCAGGCCTTTTCCACGCAGTCGTTTTCCAACAGGTGCTCTTCCATTGCATTCAGCGCGGTGCGGATGCTTTGTGTCCAGTCCATGGTGTGCCTCCTTGCAGGTGATGGGATCATCATACCAGAGGAATGAAGAAATTTCCTGTCATTCTCAAGGAATATTTGTCCGGCATTGTTTTTGTCAATATTCGCTGTTTGTGGCGCATCCCCCTGCTGTGCGCTGCAAAAGATTACGAAAGTGTTAAGCACAGAGGTTGCTTTCTGCCGGAAACGTTGACAAACGGAGAAAAGTGGAACAAAAACGGGCAAATAAGGAAGAAAAGGGCGTCAGTAGAGACGGCTGTGCTGCCGGAGAAGGTACATTTTCAGCCACAAAAATGCAAATGTCAAGGTGTTTTAGGTTATTGAAGGATAGAATGACCCGGAAAATCGTCGGTCCGGTGACAAAACGAACACAAAAGGTGAGAATCGGTGGCGAAAAAGGGGAAGAAAAAACTCTGCATGTCTGAACAGGAATTGTTCGTGCAGAGCTTTTTGCTGTATGTTATTCTTTTACAATAATGTCATCCCGCAGCCGGTAGATGGTGGCGCCGTACTTTTTGCGGCAGAAGGCATCCACAAACCAGTCGATGTCCTTTTCGGCATCGTACTGTACATAGCCGTAGCGGATGCCGTCTTTTTTTCCGCCTTTCATGTTGCTGTCCGTCCAGAGGATCTTATCGGTATCCGGGTTATAGTCGCCGGTGATCATCATGCTGTGGGCGCCCACACCGTAGTAGTAATTGGCGGCCATCTGGAAATAATCGCCACGCTTGCATTCCATCATAAATTCCCGGGCCAGCTGCTGGTTTTCTTTCTTGGAAAGGTTGGGGTCATAACGGAAGGAGGCGGCTGCGTAGAAGGGGTTGCCGTCTTCAGCGGGGATATCCTTCCATTCCATGCCGTACACATAGTTTTTGCCGCATTCATCCTTGGGCAGGTTGTCGGGAATCACCAGCGCTGCTTCCGGAAACTTGGCCATGCGGTATTTGTCCGCAGCAGCCTTGAAGCAATGCACGGTGAAGTTTTTGCATACGTAAATATCACCGCTGTAATGGGCGCGGCGGGAGCGGCCGTTGGCCTCTTCATACAGGGCTTTGGCTTCGGCCAGAATGTCTTCTATCATCTGCTCCCGGGGGGTCAGGGCGGTTTCCTGGGCAGCGACCACAGGGCACAGCATCACAAGCATCACAAACAAAACAAAGAATCTCTTACCGTTCATTTCATTCCATCCTCCTTCCTGTATTGTAAAATCTGCTTCTGCAGGGAGTGTCTACAAAAGAACACAAAACACCCTTGTTACAAAGGAAAATGAAACACAAATGTAAAGAGTGCGGGGGATGGTGCGCGTTGACAAGAATAGTACAAAAAGATATAATATAAGGTGATAATTTATGTGCCGAGGAGACCGCCGTGAAAAGGACGTTTGTATTGTTTTTGATCATGATGCTGCTGTGCACCGGTATTGCAGCGGCAGAAGATACGCAGCTGAGGGGCTATATCAAAGGCCAGGGATATAAATTTGTCCAGTTCGGCACCTACCCTTATGACCGCAAGGGAAATGTGGAGCCCGTTTTGTGGCGGGTTCTGGAATTGCAGGATGAGAGGATGCTGCTGCTGAGCGAATATGTGATTGACATGCAGCAGGTGATTTTCGAATCCGATAAAAAGATCATCGAAGACCACAGCTACCGCCGGATCACGGATTATGTGGAAAGCGATCTGTACCTTTGGATGAACACGGTGGCGCTGGATACGCTGCTGGGTGATTCGGTGATGAGAAATGCCCTGATCGAAGAGCCGGGCGGCGGGAAATTCTTCATTATGACGGATGAGCAGTTTATGAATCCTGCGTACGGCTTTCCGCCTGCAAAGATGGGCGAACATCCGGCCAGAACCGCATCTCCCACCCCTTATGCCAAGTCCCGCGGGGTCTATGAGCATAGCAACGGCAAATCCCCTTACTGGGTGAATTTTGTCAAGCATGAAACGGATTACAAACTGCAGATCGTCGGCTATGACGGGCACATGAGCATGGGCGCCTATACCCGCACCAATATCGGTCTCCGTCCCAGTGTCCGGCTGGATATGAGCATGCTGGAGGTGGTCTCCGGCGCCGGAACCAGAAAAGATCCTTTTATACTGGAATATACAGGAGCAGCGGATACAGTTGATGTATCCGGGGAGGAAGTGGAATGATGAAGTATATCTGGCGTGTGGGCATTGTGCTGCTGCTGTTGCTTTGCATGCTGCTGCTGGTGCCCTCCGGTGCCATTGTGGCACAGGCAGAAGTGACGGAAATTCCGCTGAACGCCAAAAAAGGCCTGAAGCCGCTGGAAACAGGATACCTTTCCGATTGGGAATATGAGGATCCTTCCATTTCCGTGAAGATCGAAAAGGGCCGCATTTATGATACCGATTATGTGTATGCCCGGGTGAAGCTGCACAATGCCAGCCAGCTGCGTACGGTGATGGCTGCCGGCTATTATTCTCCCTCCACCCTCATGGGCACCACCATGGCCAAGCGTACCAACGCGGTGCTGGCCATCAATGGAGACTTTTTTTCCAGCCGTAACGGCCACGGCTATGTGGCACGGCAGGGAAAGGTATACCGCAATGCCTGCAACAGCCGTATTTATGATATCCTGGTGATTGACACGCAGGGTGATCTGCACATCATCGAAAAGCCGGACAGCGAAGAGATGGAAGCCTGGAAGGATAAGGCCATTCAGGGGTTCACCTTCGGCCCCGGCCTGATCGTGAACGGTGAAGTGCGCCGCCATGATGTGGATGAATTCAAGTTTGATTGTGCTGCCGGTAAAGCGGCTCAGCGCATGTGCATTGCTCAGGTGGGTCCGCTGGAATATCTGTGCATTTGCTCTGAAGGGCCGGAGGATCCCGGTTCTGTGGGCCTGACGCTGGACCAGTTCACGGATCTTGTGGCATCCTTCGAAGGCATTCAGAATGCCTATAACCTGGACGGCGGTTCCTCCACCACCATGGTGTTCAAAGGGGATAAGGTGAATTCGCCCAATAACCCCAAGCGCCGTCCCCTGTGCGATATGATTTATTTTGCCACCGCCTGGGAGGAGTAAGGGAAGCTGATATGGAAAACGGAATGATGATCCTGTTTCAGGTGGGCACATTTCCGATAACGGCTTATGCGGCGGCGCTGGTGGTGTCGCTGGCATGCGCCATGGCGGTGCTCCACTGGAACTGCAAAAGAAAAGGCCTGAAGGAAAACACGTCCTTTGTGCTGTCCGTGCTGGCTTTGCCGCTGGGGCTTGTGTGCGCCCGCATTTTCTATGTGATGTGCCGGCTGAACCTGTACGGTGAAATGGGCCTGCAGGAAGCCTTGAAAATGTGGAACGGCGGCTATGCCCTGTGGGGCGGCATTCTGGGCATTGTGCTGGCCATCCTGCTGTGCAGCAGGCTCACGGTCCAGCCCATGCGGCAGGTGACGGATGCGGCTGTGCTGCCCGGTGCGCTGGCCATTGGCCTGTGCCGGCTGGCAGAATATTTCAACGGCGAAGGCATCGGCATGCTGGTGGAAAACGAAGCACTGCAGTTTTTCCCGTTGGCTGTGATGAATGAATGGGAAGAATGGTATTATGCCATTTTTGTGGCCGAGGCACTGGCTGCTTTTGTGATTTTTCTGGTGCTGCTGCGGAAAAAGCGCCCTGCCGGGGAAGACACCAAGGTGTTTGCCTGGCTGTTTTGTACCTGCTCGCTGCTGCTGGAAAGCCTGCGGCGGGACCAGTTCCTGCGCTGGCTGTTCGTGCGTGTGAACCAGCTGACGGCGGTGCTGGTGCTGACGGGGTTTATGGTATATGCGCTGGTGAAATGGCTGAAAAACCGGGAAAAATATCAGCTGAAGACGGGTGCACTGGTATCCTGCTGGGTGCTGTACACGGTGCTGGCCGGGGTGTGCATCGGGCTGGAATTTGCGGTGGATAAGGCTGCCTGGCTGCCCGTCTGGGCATGCTATTTGCTGATGGCACTGGCTGTGACGGGCATGGGCATATGCTCCCGGAAACTGATTTTCATGAAAGAATGTGATTGAAAAAAGAGAGGCAATGCCTCTCTTTTTTATTGCTGCTCAATGACGTAGCCGCTTTTTGCCAGCACGTCCAGCGCATCTGCCCAGTGTGCTTGCTTCACCAACAGGTAGTCGGTATTGAAGGTGGAAAGGGCGAAGATGCTGATGCCGGCTTCAGCCAGCAAGCCCGAAATGCGGGCCAGAATGCCGATGAGAGAAAAATCCAGCGGCCCCTGTACATAAAAGCATCGCCACCCGTCTTCTCTCTGCAGGGTAAAGGAGGGCACATCCTCCGTCTTGCACACCAGCGAAATCTCATCCTTCGTGCAGGCAGTGAAGCAGTATTCCCTGCCCAGGGGCAGGCTGACATCTTCCTGCACCTGGCATACAGAAAACAGGTAGGGCAGGGTGCAGAGGGTGATCTGTTCCATATATCCTCCATGAAAGAAAATGCCCGAACGAATGGTTCAGGCATTTTGTTTTACGAAAACCGCTGTTCCAGTTCTTCGTATTTCTGATAGGTGATCAGTGCATCGTGATCCGTGTTTTCCAGCTGCACCACATAGGTCCAGCGGCCGTAGGGGGTAATGTTGCGGATACGGCGCAGGTTGATGATGTAGCTTTTGTGACAGCGGAAGAAGGTGTCCGGATCCAGCCGGGCTTCCGTTTCGCTGAGGGTTTCGGAAAGCACATACCGTTCACCGCTTTCGGTGTAGATGACCGTGGAACGCTCTTCCCGCTGTACCAGCAGAATTTCCTGCTGATCAATGAAAGCCACGCCGTCCTTGTGCTTGAGCATCAGCCGGCCCTGTACCTGCTTGATGGCGGCAGGCCTGGGCAGGGGCTTGGGCTCGGCAGGCTGACGGGTTTTGCGGATATGGTCCAGGGTCTGCTCCAGCCGTTCCAGATTGAAGGGCTTCACCAGATAATCAAAGGCATATACCTCGAACGCTTCCTGGCGGTATTCTTCGTGGGCGGTGGCGAAAATGATGATGGCAGCGGGGTTCATGTCCTGAATGGCCCGGGCGCACTCAATGCCGTTTCGTTCGGGCATGTCCACATCCAGGAAAACCACCTGGGGATGCAGCTGCTGGAACATGGAAACGGCTTCTTCGCCGTTCACGGCTTCACCAAGGAGGGTAAAGCCGTCGGTTTTTTCAATCTTTTTTCGCAGGATCAGCCGCATGCCCGGCTCATCGTCTGCAATGAGCACGGTGAAGTTCTGTTCCGTCATCTGGCCCTCCCTGCAAACCGCTGGTGAGGCCGGGCCATGATTTCACTGAGAATGATGCCCCGCACCAGGTCTTGGGCATCTTCCTGAGAAAGCCCCTGATCCTCCTGCGCCTCTTTCAGCGTCATGGAGGAATCTTCCAGCATATAGTCATGGCAGGCATCCTCGCCCTCTGCATTCATCACAGGGGCCGCAGGCTTTCTCTCGGCAGAGATACGTCCCTGCCTGGGCAGCATATAGTCATGGCAGGTGTCCAGCCCTTCGGTGCCCATGGTGGGCGCTGCATGCTCATCTTCATGCCAGACGGACATGGCGGGCACCTCGGACACTTTGGGAACTTCCTGAACCGGAGCGGAATGTTTCTTCTGCGGACTGACCACAACCTGTTTTTGTGCCTTCTTGGCCTGCTGGTTCTTTTTCTTCAATACAGACGAAACAATCGACAGGATCAGCACAATAATTACAAACGGAAAATCGTCCATGGTCAGCCTCCTTTCAGATAGGATGAAGGGACGGCAGGGATTCTGCCGCCCCTGTATTAGGCATTACTTTTTCTGGTCCAGGGGCTTCTGGGGTTCGGCGGCGGGAGCAGCGGCCTTGGCGATGCCATTGCGCATTTCGGTATCGGCCACGGTATTCTGCATCTGGTAGTAGTCCATCACGCCCAGCTTGCCTTCCTTGAGGGCAGCGGCCATGGCCAGGGGCACCTGAGCCTCGGCTTCCACAACCTTGGCGCGCATTTCCTGCACGGCGGCCTTCATTTCCTGTTCGTGGGCAACAGCCATGGCGCGGCGTTCTTCAGCCTTGGCCTGGGCAATGCGGCGGTCGGCTTCGGCCTGGTCCATCTGCAGCTGAGCACCGATGTTGCGGCCAACGTCCACGTCGGCAATGTCGATGGAGAGAATTTCGTAAGCGGTGCCCTTGTCCAGGCCCTTGTTCAGCACGGTCTGGCTGATGAGGTCAGGATTTTCCAGCACGGCCTTATGGGTGGTGGAAGAACCGATGGTGGTAACGATGCCTTCGCCAACGCGGGCGATGATGGTTTCTTCACCGGCACCGCCAACCAAACGTTCGATGTTGGTACGCACGGTGATGCGGGCCTTGGCGCGCAACTCAATGCCGTTCTGGGCAATGGCAGCCACGGGGGGCGTTTCGATGACCTTGGGCAGAACGCTCATCTGCACGGCGTTGAACACGTCACGGCCGGCCAGATCGATGGCGCAGGCGGTGGTGAAGGATAGGCTGATCTGGGCCTGCTTGGCGGAAATGAGCGCGTTGATCACCTTTTCGATGTTACCGCCGGCCAGCAGGTGGGTTTCCAGCATGTCGGTGGTGATATCCAGGCCGGCTTTGCGGGCCTTGATGTAGGCATTGACCACCTTCTGGGGAGAGATGCGGCGGAAGCGCATACCAATCAGGCTGACGATTTTCACACCGGCGCCGGAAGCGCGGGCGTTGATCCACAGGCCCAGGGGCACATAGCGGAAGAACAGGGCAATCATGACCAGGGCAACAGCGACAAGAACCACCCACAGGATGGTCAGATCGGGACCGACAGAGTATCTCATGTAATATTTCCTCCCTCTTTTTATAAAAGCTTATGCTTTCAGTTCACGAACGATGATATGGTTGCCTTCGATGCGGTGCACCACAACCTTGACGTCCTTGCCAAGATAGGCGCATTCGGACAGCACTTCCAGCCGCACACCGTCAAATTCGGCCATGCCCACAGGGCTGAGCACGGAGGTGGTGACGCCTTCCTGTCCCAGCAGGGCAGCCAGTGCTTCGTTGTCGGCAGCAGGGGTTTCATCCTTGAGGATCAGGGCAGAGCGGCTGATGCGGCCATGGGATGCGGATTTTATGGACATGGATACCGCAATGCCCGCCAATGCCAGAGCGATCAGCGATACGGAAAGCCCGGCGGCCATGCCGTAATTGTTCCATGTGAGCACCACGCCTGCCACCAGCAGCACCATACCGGAGATGCCGGGCAGGCCAAAGCCCGGAACAAAGACCTCCACCACCAGCAGTGCCACACCTGCGATCAGGCAGATAATCAGCGGCAGGTTGGTGAGGATGAATGCCAGTACATCTTGCATGCTTCATTTTCTCCTTTCCGGGTTTTTTACGGTGTCATCATACCACAGGAAAGAACGGTTGAAAACAGGTTTTGCTCCAAAACAACATCTGCATGATTCAAATGTCATTATTCCTGAAAAGCGCTTCTTTCAGGGTCAGCACATCCGCCTGATAGACGGTTTTCAGCTCCCGTCTGTAAATGATGGAAGCAGGGTGATACAGGGCAAAAAGGGGTGTGCCCCCTTCTGTTTTGAGGAATGTGCCGTGGCAGTCTCCGATGGTGATTTTAGGGCCGCACAAGGCTTTCAGGGGCACATTGCCCAGCGTGACCAGCACCTTCGGCCGGATGATAGCGATTTCCTTCATCAGCCAGGGGGTGAAGAGGGAAAGCTCCTCCTTGTTGGGGGCGCGGTTGCGGGTGCGTCCGGTGGGGCCGATTTCGCAGGGCCGGATTTTCACCACATTGGAAATGAAAATATCTTCCCGGTTCATGCCCACCAGGGTCAGAAATTCATCCAGGTTTTTACCAGCCTTGCCAACGAAGGGACGGCGCTTGATCACTTCCGTTTCCCCCGGTGCTTCGCCGATCAGCATCAGCGGCGGCTGCATGGCATTCCCTTCGCCAAAGACCAGGGGCTTATCTTCCCCCGGCCACAGGGGCTGGAAAAACTTTTGCATATCGGCATAGAGTGCCTTTATCTCCGTCATTGATTTTTACTCCTTTATCCCCAGTTCCTTCATTTTCTGCTGCACCGCCTGCAAATCGTGCCAGGCATCCCGTTTTTTACTTTCATCCCGTAAAAGCGCCGCCGGATGGTAGGTGGGCATAAAGAACACACCCTTCTTTTCCACCCAGATGCCCCGGTCCCTGGTGATGCGGATATGATCCCCCAGGATATATCTGGCGGCGGTGGCCCCCAGCAGCACGATGATCTTCGGCTTTACCATGCCCACCTGACACCGCAGATACGGCATGCAGGCAGCAGCCTCTTCCGGGAAGGGGGCCCGGTTCTGGGGCGGACGGCATTTGACGATGTTGCAGATGAACACTTCTTCTCTTGTCATGCCGATGGCGGCGATCATTTTGGTCAGCAGCTGCCCGGCTCTTCCCACAAAAGCCAGCCCCTGCAGATCTTCATCCGCGCCGGGGCCTTCGCCGATGAACATCAGGTCCGCCTCCGGGTTGCCTTGCCCCGGCACCTTGTTGTGGATGTTCCTGCACAGTTCACATTTTTCGCAGGCAGCAATCTGTTCATGCATCAGATCCCAGGAAATTTCCACAGGGATGCCTCCTTTGCAAAAATGCGCTGAAAATCAGCGCATGCGGATATCCGGATTTTTTTCTTTCAGAAAGGTTTTCAGCTGATCCGCCGTGCCGCCTGTCAGGCTGTTCTTTTCGATGGGATAAAACAGCTTCTGCGGCCGCCACAGCAGAATCAGATGCTTTGTTTCCTGATAGCGGATGATATGGTCGTACGTGGTTTTCTTCACGTCTTCAGAAATATTACTGGAGGTCACCAGCTCTTTTTCATGCAGTTCTATGGTGGATACTGCATGGGCCTGGTCCAGCTCTTCCATCTTTTTCAGAGATTGATTTGCATATTTCCGGGCATAAAGCGGCAGACGCAAAAAGCTGTATACAGAAAGCAAAACATAAAATACAGCTATGACATAGAATGTGCTGTTGAGATGACCCCGGAGAAAATTATACACACTGAATGCCAGGCAAAGCACGCCCAAGGCAGGAAACATAATTTTTGTGTGCATGGGCTGAGCAGGGTACACCATTTCAGTCAGGTTTTCTTTGGTGTGATGAAATTGCCCGGAAAACCGGGGAGCTTCATGCTGTTCACACATGTGCATTCCCCCCCTTACTGGAAATGGGTGCGCAGCGTGGCAAAGGTGGAGGAAATATCCTTCCCCAGCCAGGTGATCAGGCTCATCAGAAGGGCGATCAGCAACAGAATGCACACCACCCCCGCCACCACGCCTAAAAATTCCATCACACCGGCGGCCACCTTATAGCGGTCCTGCTTGTCTTCCTTTTCCCATTGCTTGCGCAGATGATAGGGCAGATTGTCGTTATACATGCTGCTTCTCCTTACACATAGTCCATCCAGGGGGATACCTCATCCTCCCGGCCGGTCAGCGCCCCTTCCGCCTGCAGCCCTTTGAATCCCTGTTGCCGCAGTGCTTCGTACAGCACAATGGCCACGGAGTTGGAAAGGTTTAAGGACCGGGCTTCCTTCCGCATGGGGATGCGGATGCACCGGTCATATACCCGGGAAAGCAGGCTTTCGGGCAAGCCCCTGGTTTCGCAGCCGAACACCACAAAATCGTTTTCCTGGTAAGTGGCTTCGTGGTAGGCCCGGGGGGCCTTGGTGCTGGCAAAATGGAAACGGGCATCCGGGTATTTTTCCATCAGCGCTTCAAAGCTGGGCAATACCTGCATATCCACCAGATGGAAATAATCCAGCCCGGCGCGCTTTAAGTATTTATCGGAAATTTCAAAGCCCAGCGGTTCGATGAGGATCAGGTGAGCGCCGGTGGCCGCGCAGGTGCGGGCAATATTGCCCGTGTTCTGGGGAATCTCCGGCTGATATAAAACGATGTACATGCGAAAAATCTTCCTTCTGTTACAGGGTCACGCCGCTTTTGAAAATGGCAATTTCCCGGTAGCCCCTCTTTTCAGCGGTGGTTTCTTCACCGTTTGCGATGGACAGGATGCGGCCAAACAGCTGCTCTGCGGCGGTTTGCATATCCGTGCCGGCAAGCAGTACCCCTGCGTTGAAATCGATCCAGTCCTTCTTCTTTTCGGAAAGGGCCGTATTGGTGGCCACCTTCATGGTGGGGGCAGGGCCGCCAAGGGGAGTGCCACGGCCGGTGGTGAACAGGATCATCTGAGCACCGGCGGCGGTGAGGGCAGTAACGGCACAGATGTCGTTGCCGGGGCCCCAGACCAGGTTCAGGCCGGGCTTTGTTTCGGGGGTGGCATAGGGCAGCACATGCTCCACCGTGGCCAGGCCCCCCTTCTGGGTGCAGCCCAGGCTCTTTTCTTCCAATGTGGTAATGCCGCCGGCTTTATTGCCGGGGGAGGGGTTTTCGTAGACGGGCATGCCGTTCTTTTCGTAATAGGCCTTGAAGCCGTTTACCAGATCGCAGGTCATCTGGAATACCTGCTCATTGCGGCAGCGGGCCATCAGCAGATGCTCTGCGCCGAACATTTCCGGCACTTCGGTGAGCAGCGCCGTGCCGCCGGCAGCGCACAGCCTGTCGGAAATGGCACCAAGCAGGGGATTGGCGGTGATGCCGGAAAAGCCGTCGCTGCCGCCGCACTTGAGGCCGATGACCAGCTTGCTGACCGGCAGCTGCACCCGTTCGTCTTTTTCGGTAACGGCTTTCAGTTCGCGGATGATCTTTTCCGCTTCTGCTTCTTCGTCTTCCACGTCCTGGCACACCAGGAAGCGAATGCGTTCTTCATCCACTTCGCCCAGGGCTTCCCTGAATGCGGCCATGGTGTTGTTTTCGCAGCCCAGTCCCAGCACCAGCACACCGCCGGCATTGGGATGGCGGCACAGGGCCAGCAGCAGCTGTTTGGTGCGGTCATGGTCTTCGCCCAGCTGGCTGCAGCCATAGGGGTGGGTGAAGGCATAGACGGGGGTGCCGCCGTCTTTGTTGGCGCTTTCCGCAATGCGGGTGGCGGTGCGGTTCACACAGCCAACCAGGGGCAGCACCCAGATTTCGTTGCGGATGCCGGCCTTGCCGTCTTTGCGAAGATAGCCCATGAAGCTGCCTTCAAAGGGCTTGGCGGCATAGGGGGCGGCGGGGGTGTATTCGTATTCCATTTCACCGCCCAAAGCCGTTTTCAGGTTATGGCTGTGCACCCATTCGCCGGCCTTGATATCACAGGTGGCCCGGCCGATGGGGTTGCCGTATTTGATGATTTTTTCACCGGTTTGGATGTCTGTCAGGGCAATCTTGTGCCCGGCCGGAATATCGTCCCTTTTCTGGAAAAGCACGCCCACATTGTCCAGGGGGTGCAGCTGCAAATAATCTTGCTTCATCTTACTTCTCCCAGGTTTTCTTCATGGCAGCGCGCAGGCCCAGGATCTGCATATCCCGCAGCTGTTCGGTCACCGCCTGTTCCAGGCCATCTACTTCACGCAGGTCCTGTCCCCACAGTTCCTGATCGGACAGGGCAGCATAGCAGAGGGTTTCCGGCGGCATATCGCAGGAGAGCTTCGAGAAAGCGGAAAGCACATATTCGTCATCCCGCACAGGGTAGGGCTTGCCGTCCCGCAGGGCTTCGTAATTGCCTTCCGCATTGCGCTTGGCCCCGGCATAGAACATGATCAGGGCGGACAGGCCAAAGCACAGGCAGGGGGGCACTTCACCCTTTTGTGCGATATAGTCTTTCAGCGTGGGCAGTACACGGGCCACCCATTTGGAAACGGAATTGAGGGCGATGGACAAAAGCTCGTGCCGGTTGAAGGGGTTTTCAAAGCGCTGGCACACGGCCATGGCAAAGCTTTCCACCTCTTCCTTGGGCAGGGGAACATTGGGCATGATTTCGTCAAGCAATGCGTGGCCCAGGAAAGCGCGCACGTCTTCATCCGCCATGCATTCGCCCACCGTATCCAGCCCGGCCATGTAGGCAGCCAGCACCATGGTGGTGTGGGCGCCGTTGAGCATGCGGACTTTCCGCAGCTTGTAGGGCTTTACGTTATCGGTGAAAATGACGGGGTTCATTTTATCCAGGGGCAGTTCTTCCCTGACGCATGCAGGCCCTTCAATGACCCACAGGCCAAAGGGCTCGGCGGTGACCAGCTGCTGGTCTTCATAGCCGATTTCGTCAAAAATGCCGGGCACTTCGCTGCGGGGGAAGCCGGTGACGATACGGTCCACCAGGGTGGAGCAGAAGATGTTTTCTTCTTCGATCCAGCGGATGAAATCATCCCCCAGGTTCCACTGGGCCGCGGTCTTCAGCACCGCTTCCTTCAGGAAATAGCCGTTATCGTCGATCAGTTCGCAGGGCAGCAGGATAAAGCCCTTCTTGCCCAGCAGGAAACGCTGATGCATGAAACGGGTCAGCTTGCCGGGGAAGGAGGCCTGGGGAGCATCGTCGTAACTGTCCTTGCCAGTGTAGACGATGCCGGCTTCGGTGGTGTTGGAGACGATGAAGCGCAGATCGTCATTTTCCGCCAGAGCAAGGTACTTGTCAAATTCCTGATAAATCTTTACGGAGTCGATGACGCTGCCCACCACGCGGGTCTTTTTCACGTCACCTTTTTCTTCTCGGCCGCGGAGCATCACGGTATACAGGTGATCCTGTTCCCGCAGCATGTCCACCATGCCTCTGTCCAGCGGCTGGGCAATACACACACCTGCATCGGCATTTTCGGCGTTGTTCAGGTTGTCGATCATTTCATCCACGAAGGCGCGCAGGAAATTGCCTTCGCCAAACTGCAATACACGGATTTTTCCGGGACGGTTTACATTCGGGGCATGCTGAGCAGAAAGACGATCCATATTTTTGTCCTCCAAACAACAAAAAATTTCCTACATTAATTATACTCCAATCTGCCCCTTGTGTAAATGGGCAAATGGCTTGCGGCTGTACAAAAAGTGTGCTATACTCTTGGAAAACGAAGGAACGGGAGGGAATGCAGGTGGAAAAAACCCAGGTGCTTTTGTCTGTGACCGGTTGGAGCCATACCCAGGGGGACGAGGATGCAGATTCCGTACGGCTTTTGACCACCGGTATCCTTTCCGGCAGTGACGATGCATGGCGCATCGATTATACCGAAACCCAGCCCGATTCCAGCACCGCCCACGATGTGGTGCTGAAGATGCAAAAGGGTGTGGTCACCATGGAAAGGCTGGGGGATTATGCCACCAGCATGGTGTTCGAAAAGGGCCGCCGCTTTGAGGGCAGCTATCACACCCCCTACGGTGCTCTGGATATGGGCATTTTTTCTACCACGGTGAAATATGCGGTGGATGAACAGAAAACCGGGGAAGTGAGCCTGAAGTATCAGCTAGATCTGCAGGGACAGTTTGCAGCCAGCCATGAGCTGCACATCCGCTTCTGCCCCTCCGGAAAGGCTTAAAGAATGCACATTGGTGAAAAATGGCGCAATGAAATAAAGGCCCTGCTGCCCTGCGGATTTGTGAGAATCAGCCGGGATGGGGCTTTTTTGTTTGTCAGCGATTATCCCAAGCGTGCGGAAGCTGCGTATCCCATTCATGAAGCCCTGACCCGTGCCGGGTTCACCGTTACTGTTGAGCGGGGCATGGCATACCTGGATGGGGGACGGGAAAAATACCGGGAAGCGGACAGGCTGCCGCTGCCTGCGTTCCCTGAAATGACGGAAGAAAATGCCCGGCTTTTGTTTGCGGCAAGGCTGCTGACGGAAAGGCAGGTGCCCTTTGAAAGCCAGCCTGTGCAGCTGATCCGCCACACATTGAGGGGGATCATGCTGGAGGATGAAAAGACGCTCATGCAGCTGCCGGCCATGATTGCCCGGCAAAAACGCTGCAAACAGCCCCTGGCCCCGGCGGCAGGGAAGCTGCTGCTTCACTATCTGCAGCAAAAAGAGGAGGAAAAAACATGATCATCACCTATCACGGCCATGCGGAATTTGCCATGGAGCTTTCAGACGGCACTGTTTTGATCACCGATCCCTATGATGCCCACGTGGGCTATGCTATGAAGGAACATCAGGCGGATGCGGTACTGGTGTCCCACGGTCACGGTGATCATGCCTATACCGACAAAATCAAGGGAGAATATGCCCTCGTCAACGAACCGGGCCTGTGGCACCTGACCCATGATGCATCGGTGGAGGCTATTCCTTCCGTTCACGACGAGGTGGGCGGCGCCAAACGGGGCAAGAACCTGATCATGAAAATCATGGCGGAGGGTCTGACGCTGGTGCATCTGGGGGATCAGGGGGATGACCTGACGGATGAACAGCTGAGCAAAATTGCGCATCCGGACGTGCTGATGATCCCTGTGGGCGGCTTCTATACCGTCGATGCTGCCATGGCCAGGCACATTGTGGACCGGCTGCAGCCCCGGGTGGTGATCCCCATGCATTACAAAACGGAAGTCAATCAGGATTGGCCTATTGCCGACGAAAAGCCTTTCCTGCAGCTGATGGGCAAGGAAAACCTGCTGCCGCTGCCCCTGCTGCGCATTACCAAGGGCGATCTTTCCCAGCAGCCTGCCGTGGTGCTGCTGCAGCACCGTTGAGCGGGGGAGAAGAACGGAGCAGGGGCTTATGCAGCCCCCGTCCCCCCGCACCAGGGGCATTGCCCCTGGACCCGTTCTGCGATTGAGAAAACTGATTGTACAAACTTCTTTCCGCATGTTGCTTGGGAAACGGAAAGGAAGACCACGGGCGCTATGAAAACGAAAAAAAGAGCGGCTGAGAGAACGCATTCTCTCA
>JAFWYZ010000215.1 GCA_017517465.1 Clostridia bacterium
ATGCGGGGCTTTGCCCCACACCCCAGCAGGGACATTGTCCCTGCACCCTTTCTCCGGAAACATCAATTCATATCATACAAACAATGTCCCGGTGGAACAGTGTAACACGCACTCATACTTTCGCAGAGAAAGATTGTCTCTTAGCAAATTGGCTGCGCCACAGCTACACGCAGAAACCCTTTTGTAAAAGGAACATTGTGACTTTGCGAGTTGGATGCGCCACTGGCGCCCGCCCACGGGCTGGCGGTGTGAAACACCGCCGACCGGATGCTGTGCATCCGGGGAAAATGAGAAAAAACCGGCAGGAAAGTGTACTTTCCTGACCGGCTTTTTTCTACATTTTCATTGCGCCCGTGGGCTCTCTTTCCGTTTCCTTAAGCAACATGCGGAAAACGCTTGTTCATTCAGTTTTCTCAATCGCAGAACGGGTGCAGGGCCGATGGCCCTGCTGCCGGGGGTACGGGGGCCGCATAGGCCCCTGCCTCGTTTTCGGGGGGGTACGGGGGTCGAGCAGTCCCCTGCTTTGGAAGCTCCCATCACAAACTGTTGGCATAATTGCCCAGGAATTGTCTGGTGCGTTCCTGAGAGGGGTTGCCGAAAACGTCCTGAGGCGTGCCCATTTCGCAGATGAGGCCATCATCCATGAAGATCACCTTGCTGGCCACATCCCGGGCGAAGGCCATTTCATGGGTGACGATGATCATGGTGGTGTTCTTGTCTGCCAACTCGCGGATCACCTTCAGCACTTCGCCGGTAAGCTCAGGATCCAGGGCGGAGGTAGGTTCATCAAAGCAGAGGATATCGGGCTGCAGGTTCAACGCTCTTGCGATGGCCACCCGTTGGCACTGACCGCCGGAGAGCTGGTGGGGGTAGTGGTTCATTTTGTCAGCCAGGCCCATCTGATCCAACAGGTGCATGGCTTCTTCCCGGATCTGGAGGTGGATGGCGGCTTTGTTCAGCTTGTAATCCGGCTGTTCCTTGGCCAGCAGTTCCCGGGCCAGCATGACGTTTTTCAGGGCGGTGTACTGGGGGAAGAGGTTGAAATTCTGGAACACCAGGCCAAAGTGCAGCCGCTTTTTGCGGATCTCGGATGCACGACGGCTCATTTTGTCGGCGCTGTCAAAGAGCACTTCGTTGTTCAGCGTGATGCGGCCGGCATCCGGTTTTTCCAGGAAGTTCAGGCAGCGCAGCAGGGTGGTTTTGCCGCTGCCGGAGGAGCCGATCATGGAAAGCACTTCGCCTTTTTCCATGGTGAAAGAGATGTTTTTCAGCACTTCGGTGCGGCCGAAGCTTTTCTGAACGTTTTCTACTTGCAAAAATGCCATCTGCTTTCCCTCCTCAGCGGAAATAATCCAGTTTCTTTTCCAGCCGGCTCAGCCCGAAGCTGACCAGCCCGTTCCACACCAGGTAATAAACCCCGGTAAAGAACAGGGGCCATATGGCGCCGGAAATGCCCCGGCTGCCCTTCATGAAGGCCTGGCCTGCCCAGATGATCTCCTGCAGCGCAATGATGCGGGAGAGGGAGGTGTCCTTTACCAGCGTGATTACTTCGTTGGAAATGGGGGGCACAATGCGCTTGATCATCTGCATCAGCTTGACCTTGAAAAAGATCTGACCGGGCTTCATGCCCAGCACCAGCCCGGCTTCCTCCTGACCCTGGGGGATGCCCTGAATGCCGCCCCGGTAGATTTCGGAAAAATAGCAGGCATAATTGATGATGAAGGCAATGGACGCGGCAAAAAAGCGTCCGGCTTCACCGCTGCCCCAGATGTTCTGCTTCAATACCAGCCCGGGGAAATAATAGAAGATCAGCAGCTGGATCATCAGCGGCGTGCCCCGGATGATGCCCACAAACATGCGGGTGATGATCCGGATGGGCCAGATGCGGGTCATGGACCCGAAGGAGATCACCAGCCCCAGCGGCAGCGCACCCAGAAGCGTCACAAAAAACAGCTTCAGCGTTTGCCAGAAGCCCACGTTCAGCGCATCAAATACCACCGGAAACTGTTCTTGGATCTGTTCCAATAAAGGCATAAAACCCCAACTTTCTTTTGTCCGTCAAGCGGAAAGGGGAAACCGCCCGAAAGCAGTTTCCCCGGCTTGAACCAATGTTGTTTTGCTTATTCGGCAGCCCGCTGTTCGATCACAGCAGCCTGCACCTTGTAGGTTTCGGCGATCTGCATGATGGTGCCGTCTTCGTAAGCCTTCACCAGGAAATCATTGAGCTCTGCGGCCAGGTCGCTGCCCTTGCGGAAGCCCACGCCGTATTCTTCGCTGTTGAGGCCCACGGTGTAGGTGAGGTCAGCATAATTGGTGCCTTCGCCGATCATGGCAGCGGCCATCAGCGCGTCGATGACGGCGGCATCGGAAGTGAACGCGGAAACTTCCATCAGGGCATCCGCCTGCGCGGTGACGGATACATAGTTCAGCCCCAGGGCAGCCACTTCGGCTTCACCGGCACTGCCGGCTTCCACGGCGAAGGTCAGGTCCTTCAGGCTTTCGATGGTCTGGTAATCATTGGCCTTGTCGGCAGGCACCACCACCACCTGGGCATTGTTCATGTAGGCATTGGCACATTCCATGGCGGCCTTCACGGGCTCGGTGAGGGTCATGCCGTTCCAGATGCAGTCCACTGTCTTGGCATCCAATTCCAGGATCTTGTTGTCCCAGTCAATTTCCACAAATTCCACCTTCACGCCCAGCTCGGCGGCAAAGGCACGGGCCAGGTCCGCATCAAAGCCGATCCATTCGCCGTTTTCATCCTTGTAATCCATGGGGGCAAAGTCCGTAATACCCACCACCAGCACGCCCTTGTCCAGCACGTACTGCTTGTCGGAAGCATCTTCGGCATACACGGTGCACAGGGAAAGGGCCATCATCAGGGCCAGCAGCATAGCGATCATCTTTTTCATGTTCATAATCCTCCAAATAATCAATTTCGGTGTTTCCTTCAATTCATCACTTTAGTGCGGTGAATTGATAGCATAATAACACGGCGCCATCATCTTGTCAACCCCGTTGATTGTTTTTCTATTGTTCCGGCCCCAAACAGGGGAGGGCAGGAGGGGGATGGTTTGATGCCTTCGGCACAGAAAAAAGCAGCGCCATATAATAAAAGGAAATAACAAGGGCAAAAAAACGTGGGATGTAATCATTTTGTATAAGAAAATACAATTCTTTGCGCAAAAGGATAGCAGGAAAAAAGGAAAAGATGTGGAATAATAGAATTTGGGTAAGGATGAGGTTGCTATATTTTAGCAGCCTGTAGCATATGAATGACGCCTTCAAACCACAAAAAAAACATGAGAATGGGGGATCCGGAAATGGACATGTCAGACATCATCAAGACATTGGCCAAGGAAAAGACCGCCATATTGCAGGGTGACGCGCAGCGCATTGCCCGGCAGCATGGAGAAGGCAAGTGCACGGCCAGGGAACGTGTGGCAAAGCTGTTTGATGCAGGCAGCTTTGTGGAAATGGACACCCTGCGTGCCGACAGCAATCTGGTGGCCGGTTACGGCACTGTGAATGGCTGTGCCGCCTATTGCTTCGCTCAGGATTTTGCTTCCTGCGGCGGCGCAATGACCAAAGAACAGGCAGAAAAGATTCAGAAGCTTTTGAACATGGCAAAGCTCACCGGGGCCCCGGTGATCGCCATGCTGGACAGCGCCGGCGTGAAGCTTTCCGACGGTGCCGCTGCCCTGCCTCTGTATGCCAAGGTGATGAACCAGATGGCCCGCCTCAGCGGTGTGTGCCCCCTGATCAGCGTGGTGATGGGCCCGGTGCGCGGCCTTGCCACCCTGCTCACCCAGGTGTGCGATATCACCATTCAGGTGAAAAAGACCGGCGAAGTGGCCCTCCACAGTGCGCTGGTGATGAACAGCGAAAAGGGTGTGGAAAAAACTGCCCAGAGCCTGTTCGGTGCTGAAATCATGGAAAAGCAGGGTGTGTGCGCCCTGACTGCCGAAAACGAAGACGAAGCCGTGGCACTGGTGGCCGCGCTGATCGATCTGCTGCCCGCCTGCAATATGGAAAGCGCTCCCCTGGTGGACGAAGATAACCTGAACCGCATCATGGTCGCCTCCGATGCCGATGATGCCGCTGCCCTGATGGCAGACCTGGCCGATATGGGCCGTGTAGTGGAATTGTATGCCGCTTATGGCGAAGGCATCCGTACTGCCCTGTGCCGCATCGGCGGCCGCACCTGCGGTCTGGTGGTGTCCGACCATCAGGCGGACAACGGCCGTCTCACCGTGGAAAACAGCAAGAAGGCTGCCCGCTTTGTGCGCCTGTGCGATTGCTATTCTCTGCCGGTGATCTCCCTGGTGAATGCGGACGGCATTGCCGTTCCCTGCCAGTGCAAGCAGGGTGACATGATCCGTGCCGCTGCCGAACTGTGCTATGCTTATGCCGAATGCACCGCTCCCAAGGTGGGCATCATCTGCGGCAATGCTGTGGGTGCTGCTTACGTGGCCATGGGCGGCAAGGATATGGCCGACGTTTCCTATGCCTGGCCCGCTGCCATGATCGCCCCCCTCACCGAAGAAGTGGCTGTGCAGACGCTGAACGAAAAGGAAATGCTGGAAGGCGAAAACAGGGAAAGCCTGATGGCTGCTTACCGGGAAAGCTGCGGCGCTCTCTTTGCCGCAAAGAACGGCCTGGTGGACGATGTGATCAACCCCGCCGAAACCCGCAAGTACATCATCGCCGCCCTGGAAATGCTGGTCTCCAAGCATGATGTGAACCTGCCCCGCAAGCATGGCAATCTGCCCCTGTAAGAAAGGGAGGATGCTGATATGTTGGAGAATTTGAGCCTGGGCCTTTCCACCACTGCGGTGGGGATGCTGGTGGTGTTTGCAGGGCTGGTGATCCTCATTGCCTGCATTACCGTCATGGGCCTTCTGAACAAAAACACCGGCACAAAGAAAAAGGCCGTGTCCGCCCCCAAGGCTACCACGCCGCCTCCTGCGCCGGTTCAGCCGGAAACGGCTGCCCCCGCTCCTGTGCAGCAGGAAAGCGATGAACAGCTCATCGCCGTCATCACCGCTGCCATCGCTGCCGTATGGCAGGGAAATCACAGCGGCTTTGTGGTACGCCGTGTGCGCCGCACCGATGGGATGAGCGCCCGTGCCCGTGCCGCCCGTGAAGAACAGATCTATACTCATTTATAATAAGAAGGGAGATTCCTGTCATGCGTAAATTCAACATTACCGTCAATGGTGTTTCCTACGAAGTAGAAGTAGAAGAAGTGGGCGCCGGCTTTGCCGCTCCCGTTGCCGCTCCCGTGGCTGCCGCTCCTGTGGCCGCTGCTCCCAAGGCTGCCGCTCCCGTGGCTGCTGCCCCCGCCGCCGCCCCCAAGGCCGCTGCTCCCGCTCCCGTGGCCAATGGCCTGAAGGTGGTCAGCCCCATGCCCGGCACCATCCTGGACGTGAAGGTGTCCCAGGGTGCCGCTGTGAAGAAGGGCGATATCCTGATGATCCTGGAAGCCATGAAGATGGAAAACGAAATCGTGGCCCCCGAAGACGGCACCGTGGCTCAGGTGAATGTGCAGAAGGGTGCTTCTGTCAACTCCGGCGACGTGCTGTGCGTGCTGTAAGCTGAATCCTTTCATACGAAAATAAAGAACGAAAGGAGACGCTTTACAGATGGAATCCGTAAATATTCTGCAGACATTGGCTGACCTGGCCAGCGAATCCGGTATTGCGCAGTTCCTGCGTGATCCCCTGGCGCTGGTGATGGTGGGCATTGCCTGTTTCCTGATCTATCTGGCCATCGTAAAGAAGTTCGAACCTTTGCTGCTGCTCCCCATTGCCTTTGGTATGTTGCTGACCAACCTGCTGGGCAGTGAAGTGTTCCACGAATCCCTCTTTGCCGGCGGCCATGCCAACTGGAGCCTGTTCGGCGGTGCCATATTGGTGGAATCCAAGGACCTGGTGGACCTGGCTTCCGTTACCGTCAACAATGCCGGTGCCATCCTCAACAGCGCCGGTCAGGTGATCGGCCAGATCACCGAAAACTTCTCCGTGGGCGCTATCCTGAATGCAGAGGGTGCCCTCATTGCCGAAAACGGCACGGTGCTGGCTGACAGCGTGGCTGTCATCATCAAGGACTCCGCCGCTTTCATGACCGACGGCCAGGTGTACTCCTCCGTGGGCACCCTGCTTGCCACCGCCGGTAAAACCATCACCCCCGGTTTGCTGGACTACCTGTATCTGGGTGTGAAGCTGGGCATCTATCCCTGCCTCATCTTCATCGGCGTTGGCGCCGGCACGGACTTTGGTCCCCTCATCGCCAACCCCAAGACCCTGCTCATGGGCGCCGCCGCTCAGGCCGGTATCTTCATCGTGTTCATCGGCGCCAAAGTGCTTGGCTTCTCCAATGCCGAAGCCGGTTCCATCGGCATCATCGGCGGCGCCGACGGCCCCACTGCCATCTGGCTCACCGGTAAGCTGGCGCCCCACCTCTTGGGCCCCATCGCCGTGGCCGCTTACAGCTACATGGCCCTGGTTCCCGTGATCCAGCCCCCCATCATGCGGCTGCTGACCACCAAGAAGGAACGGCAGATCGTTATGGAACAGCTGCGCCCCGTGTCCAAGCGGGAAAAGATCCTTTTCCCCATCGTGGTGACGGTGCTGGTGTCCCTGCTGCTGCCCAGTGCTACGCCTCTGGTTGGGTGTCTGATGCTTGGTAACCTGATGCGTGAATGCGGTGTGGTGGAACGTCTGAACAAGACCGTCCAGAACGAACTGATGAACATCGTCACCATTTTCCTGGGCATCACCGTGGGTGCCACTGCCACTGCCCGCACCTTCCTCACCATCGATACCATCAAGATCATCGCCCTGGGCGTGTTCGCCTTTGGCTGCGGCACCGGCTGCGGTGTGCTGCTGGCAAAGCTGATGAACAAGCTGACCGGCGGCAAGATCAACCCCCTCATCGGCTCCGCCGGTGTGTCCGCCGTGCCCATGGCCGCCCGCGTTTCTCAGGTGGAAGGCCAGAAGGCCAACCCCGGCAACTTCCTGCTGATGCATGCCATGGGCCCCAACGTGGCCGGCGTCATCGGTTCCGCTATTGCTGCCGGCGTGCTTCTCAGTATGTTCGGCTGATGAATGAAGCAGGGGCCTGCTCGGCCCCTGTACCCCGCGGCAGGGGGATCCCCCCTGCACCCATCCTGCGCTGACATGGTTTTGCTGCTCATTCTTTTTTCCGCATGAAGCGTGAAAAGATCATTCAACGGGCACAATGAAAACGGTGAAAATGCGGCAGGGAAAGCAAACTTTCCTGCCCGGCATTTTCCCTGTTTTCACCGGATGCTGCGGCATCCGGCTGGCGGCAAGGCCGCCGTGCCCGCTGAAGACAAACGTTTTCCAAGCGGCATCGGGAAATTGTTTGAAAGTGAAAATGTATGTTCCGTGAATGGGTCCAGGGTCAATGACCCTGGTGGGGTGAAGGGGCAAAGCCCCTCATCGTTCCCCATCTCTTGAAATAAGTAAAGGAGATCGTTATGGCAAAAGTATTGATTACCGATACCATCCTGCGTGACGCCCATCAGTCCCAGGCGGCCACCCGCATGCGCATTGACGAAATGCTGCCGGTGTGCGAAATGCTGGATAAGGTTGGTTTCTTCTCTCTGGAATGCTGGGGCGGCGCCACTTTTGACAGCTGCCTGCGCTTTTTGAACGAAGATCCCTGGGACCGGCTGCGCCAGCTTCGCAAGGCCATGCCCAACACCAAGCTGCAGATGCTGCTGCGCGGCCAGAACATTCTGGGCTACAAGCACTATGCCGATGACGTGGTGGATTACTTCGTCAAGAAGTCCATCGACAACGGTATTGACATCATCCGCACCTTCGACGCCCTGAACGACCTGCGCAACATGGAAACCGCTGTGAAGGCCACCAAGAAATACGGCGGCACCGCGGAAGTGGCCATGAGCTACACTACCTCCCCTGTGCACACGGAAGAATATTTCGTGAAGCTGGCCAAGGATATCGAAGCCATGGGCGCCGACATGATCTGCATCAAGGACATGGCCGGCCTGCTTTTGCCCTTCAGCGCCTATTCCCTGGTGAAGAAGCTGAAGGAAAACACCAAGCTGCCCATCGTGCTGCACACCCACAACACCGCCGGTACCGGCGCTATGACCCTGCTCAAGGCTGTGGAAGCCGGCGTCGACGTCATCGACTGCGCCCTGTCTCCCCTTGGCGGCGGCACCAGCCAGCCCGCCACCGAATCCATGGTGGCCGTGCTGAAGGGCTCCGAATTTGACACCGGTCTGGATGAAGACCTGATGAGCAAGATCGCCGAACATTTCCGCACCGTGGCCGACCGCCTGAACAAGGACGGCTGGCGCGATGCCGGCAAGGTGCTGGCCGTGGATGCCAAGGCCCTGCAGTATCAGGTGCCCGGCGGCATGCTGTCCAACCTGATTGGTCAGCTCAAGCAGGCCAATGCCATGGACAAATACTATCAGGTGCTGGAAGAAGTGCCGCGGGTACGCGAAGACTTCGGCTTCCCGCCCCTGGTGACCCCCACCTCCCAGATCGTTGGCACCCAGGCCGTCATGAACGTGCTGGGCGGCGAACGCTATAAGATGGTGACCAAGGAATCCAAGGGTCTGCTCCGCGGCGAATACGGCCGGCTGCCCGCCCCTGTGAATGAAGAA
Source organism: Clostridia bacterium (assembly GCA_017517465.1). Lineage (GTDB taxonomy): Bacteria > Bacillota > Clostridia > Christensenellales > Aristaeellaceae > RUG563. The sequence goes on from JAFWYZ010000215.1 coordinate 8,666, forward strand.
GTGCGCAAGAAGTGCATCGGCGATGCCAAGGTGATCACTCACCGCCCCGCCGATGACATTGCCCCCGAACTGGATAACTACCGCAAGGAAATTGCCCAGTATATCCAGCAGGACGAAGACGTGCTCTCTTACGCCCTCTTCCCCCAGGTGGCCACCAAGTACTTCCAGTGGCGTCAGGCTCAGCAGATGAAGGCTGATCCCACCAGCTACAACAAAGAAGACGGCACCATGCCTGTCTGAATCATTTACCGGGCTGTCGTACACTGTGCGGCAGCCCGGTATAATTCCTCATTTCCACGAGGTGCGATTGTATGGACTTTCAGAAACTTGATATGATCGCTTTCCGCATGATGGGCAAGCGCAAAAGTCATTTGGAGAGGGAAGTGGGCGCTGCGTATTTCCACGGCAAGCGCACCGGCAAGGGTGCGGTGGCATTGCGCAAGCGGCTGTTCCCCGAGGATGACAGCATGGATGAGATCCTGCTTTGCGCAGGTATGTTCCATGATATGTGCAAGGGGCTGGAGCCCCACAGCGACAATGCTGCGTTCCTGTGCCGCAAGGTGCTGGAAGAGGAGCTGACCGCAGAAGAAATGGAGCAGGTGTGCCGCCTGATCGCCGCCCATGACAAGCGCCATCCCGGCACCGATGTGAACACCGTGTGGGAACAGCTTTTGCAGGACGCCGATATTCTGGACCATTACGGCAGCCAGGGCATCTGGATGAGCAATACGTATTACGTATACCACGGCCAGCGGGAAATGGCGGTTTTGGGCGAATTCTATTTCAGCGAGTGGGATAAGCAGTGCGAAATGGACCGCAGGAAGCTGAATTATGACCTTTCCAAACAGATTTTTGACGAAAAAGCGGCCTTTGAAGGAAACGTCATCCGCCGCATGATCCGGGAAGCAGAAGGTGAGTATTTCCTGTGATCCCGGCCCTTTGAAAACGTATGTGCCTGATGCACATGCGTTTTTCTTTTCCCATTTTTGCGCTCGTTCAAACGATTTTATATTCATACAGTGGTAAAAGCAACACAAATTAACACATAAAATGGCATACGGGTGGGTGAAAAGATATGTGTTTGTTGATTGTGTGCTTGCGAAGTGGCGGGGCAGGGGCCTGTGCGGCCCCCGTACCCCCGGCAGCAGGGCCATCGGCCC
>JAFWYZ010000022.1 GCA_017517465.1 Clostridia bacterium
ACCACGTCGGAAAGCCCCAGGGCCAGGGAAAGGCTGGCCAGAAAGCTTTCGCCGCCGGAAAGGGTGGATACATCTCTCCACAGGCCGGTGCTGCGGTCCAGCACGTCCAGGTCCAGGCCGCTCTGGCGCACCCGGTCCCGGGCCTCTTCCTTGCAGCGCAGGGTAAACATACCGTCGGTGAGCAGGGTGAGCCGCTTGTTGGCGGCGGAAACCACCTGTTTGAAATAATATTGCTGTACATAGGCTTCGAAGGTGAGTTTGGCCCGGCGGTTGCCGCCGGCCTTGCCGGAGCAGCAATCGGACAGATCCCGGATAATGGCCCAGTTTTCTTCCTTGCGTTTCATCTGGCCCAGCACAGCCTGGATCTCCTTCAGCACATCGGTGTGTGCAGAGGTTTTCTGCATCACGGCATTGACCTGTTCCTGGGCCTGCTGCCGGGCTGCATCGGCGGCATGCCGCTTTTCTTCCAGCGCTATAAGATCTGTTTTTTCCTTGCCCTGCAGTTCCGCTGTCAGCTGGCTTATCTGATGGGAAAGGGCTGTTTTTTGCTGCTGATGGCTGAGGATAGCGTTTTCCAGCTGCGTCATGTCCTTTTCGGACAGCTTGGAAAGCTGGTAGTCCCGTTCGTTTTCAAAGCCGTGCGTTTGCAGCAGGGCACGGAAATGCGCCTCTTCCTCCGCTTCCCGGCCGATGAGGCTGGCCATGCGTTCTTTGCCCTGGCGCACCGCTTCGCCGTATTTTTCGGAAAGCAATTGCAGGTCGGTCAGCCGTTTGCGGCAGATGTCTGCCTGCTGCCGCAGGGCAGAAGATTGGGCTTCGCAATCCGCAGCCTGCTGCTTCAGCCCGGCTTCTGTTTCATCTTCGCCGATCTGCATGGCCTTCAGGCTTTCCGAAGCAGCCGCCAGGGCAGCATCGGCGGTGAGCTTCTGATCGCTGGCTTTTTTCAGCTTTTCATTGGCCAGCTGCTGTGCCTTTTCCGCCTGTTCCATGTCTTCCCGGGTCACGGTATCGGCAGTGCAGGGGGCAGGGGCAGGATGGTGGGTAGCACCGCAGACGGGGCAGGGCTGCCCCTCTTTCAGCTCAGCAGCCAGCAGCTGGGCTTGACTGCGGTAATAGCCTTCCTTGGCAGCGGCATAAGCGGCATCGGCAGCACGGCTGTTTTCGTACAGCGTGTTCAGCTCCTTTTGCAGCTTTGCCTGTTGCTTTTGCAGCTTTTCCTTCTCTTTCAGCTGGGGTGCAGCCTGCATCAGCAGCCGGGCTTTCAGCATCATTTCTTCTGCCTTTGGCAGGCACTTTTCCGACTGCTCCAGGGCACATTGGGCATCGGGCAGGGCTTTTTCCGTTTCCTGCAGGGTCTTTTCCGCTTTTTCCAGGGCAGATTGCTGTTCGGCTTTTTCTTTGCGGATATTGAGCAGCACCATTTCCCCGGCCAGCACTTCCCGGGCTTTGCGGGCATGAGCCAGGAGGGTGGTTTTTTCATCCACGGAGGACTGGCTGTCCATCAAAAGGGCCAGCGCGTCCCGGGCCTTTTCCAGCTTTTCATGGCCTGCATTGACGGCCTTGGCCTGTTCCAGCGCGGCAATAAGCTGCTGATGGGCAGCGTCGGCATCGTCCTTTTGCTTTTGTGCCTGCTTGAGCTGCTGCTTTTCAAAAGTGAGCAGCCTTTCCAGCACTTCCTGCAGCAGGGGCGCATATTTGGGGTCTTCCTGATAGAGGGAGATCATTTCTTTTTCGGGAAAAGCGGCTTCTGGATCGATCTTTTTTCCGGCAAGGCGCAGGCGCAGGTTCATCTCCTCCTGCTCCTTGTTGCAGGCGCTGTTCATTTCCTGCAGTTTTTTCTGCATGGCTTCATAAAAGCCGGTGTGGAACAGCTTCTGGAAAAGGCTCTTGCGTTCGTCGGAGGAGGCATTGAGGATTTTCAGAAAATCCCCCTGGGCGATCATCACCGTCTGGGTGAACTGATCCTGGCTGAGCCCCAGCAGCTCCTTCACCCGCTGATCCACTTCCATCAGCCCGTGGAACACTTCCCCTGTTTCCAGGTTGGTGAGGGTGGCAGAAGCGGTCTGGGTGGTGGTGCCTTCGCCGGTCAGCTTGGGGCGGATGTATTCGGGGTTGCGCAGAATGCGCCAGGTGTCCTGGCGGTGGCTGAAGGTGAGCTCCACAAAGGTTTCCGTTTTGGGCAGGGCATAGTCGGAGCGGAAGGACTTGCTTTTGCGCCGCTCCTTCCCGCCGGATGCTTCACCGTAGAGGGCAAAGCTGATGGCATCGAACAGGGTAGTTTTGCCGGCACCGGTATCCCCGGCGATCAGGAAAAGCCCGGTTTCGCCGAATACACTAAAGTCGATTTCCGTTTTGCCGGCATAGGGGCCGAAGGCGGACATGACCAGCTTAATGGGTTTCATGGGGCACCTCCTCCAATTCCCGGATCACCTTTTCCAGCACCTTGCGGTGTGCCTCAGAGGGCAGCTGATCGTTATTTTGCAGACGGTAAAAATCGCAGAACAGCTCCTGCGCCGTTTTGTTTTCCATTTTTTCCGTGGCCAGCACGTTGATATCCTGCTTGGTACGGGAATTGGAAATGGAGAATTTGAGCATGTTGGGGAAATTGACGGACAGGGTGACCCGGGCATCGGGGGGCACCAGCTCATCCTTCACGGTGATCCACACATAATCCTCGGAGTAGGGCATGCGGATCAGTTCATCCATGGTGCCTTCAATGGTGCGCACATCACGCAGGGGATACAAAGGCACTTTTTTGATATCGGTTTGCCCCTTTTCCTGCATGTTTACCACGGTCACGCTTTTTTTGTGGTTGACTTCCGAGAAGGAATATTTCAGGGGGGAACCGGCATAGCGCAGCGTTTCCCGGCCCACCTTCTGGGATTTATGGATATGGCCCAGCGCCACATAATCAAAATCGGCAAACAGGCTGGCATCGATCTGATCCAGCCCGCCCACCATGTGCTCTTCCGAATCGCAGATTTCGCTGCCGGTGATGAACTGATGGGCCAGCAGTACATGCCGCTTTTTGCTGTCCAGGTGGGTATTGCGCAGCACGGCAGCTACCGCATCCTGATAGGATACGATTTTTTCCTCCGGTAGGAAGCGCTTCACCTGGCTGGGCCGCAGGAAGGGCAGCAGCCAGATGACCACATCCCCGTCCCCGTCCTGCAGCTCAACATGCTGCAGATGGCCGTCGAAGGTTTCCGACACGTATACCCCGGCGGTTTTCACCAGGGAGGAAAAATAGGAAAGGCGCAGGGCAGAATCGTGGTTGCCGCTGATGACAAACACCTTCATGCCCAGCTTCACCAGGCCGGAAACAAAACGGTCAAACAGGGCCATGGCCTCCGCCTGGGGGGTGGAACGCTGGTACACGTCCCCGGCAATCAGCACGCAATCCGCCTGCTGTGCCTGTGCAATTTCGGTGATTTGCTGCAAAACAGCCTCCTGATCGGGCAGGAGGGAAAGATCGTTCATCTGCTTGCCAAGATGCAGGTCTGCCAGGTGAATGAAGCGCATAAAAGCAGCCTCCTGTATGATTTATTCTTCCGTTTCGTCCGTTTCGCCCGGGTTGTTTTGCGAAGGATCCTGCGGTGTCGTGTCTTCTTCATTCTGTTCCAGGTCAAACAGTTCTCTGAACGCACGCTTTAATTCTTCGGGTAGGTCATCAAATGTCGCACTTGCCGCCAATTCCCGGGCATGTCTGTCCAATTCTTCGAGATCGATGGGATCCTTCTCTTCTTCAGATGCATCCTCCCCAGATTTTTCCCAGGGGAACATGGCAGGCCCCAGATCATATTCATCATCCGTTGTATCTTCTTCCTCGTCTTTTGTTTCTTCTGCCTTTTTTTGTTTGACTTCGTCCAGAATGTCCTTGATATGCCGGATGGGCACGGCATCG
>JAFWYZ010000216.1 GCA_017517465.1 Clostridia bacterium
GGTTTCATCGTAAGTGATTTCACCATCCTGACCCTTTTCTTCGCTCACGGTGTATTTGTGGTCGCCCACATCAGCCAGCGTGTATTCAATGGTCTTGAACGTGAAGCCGCCGTTTTCAGCATTCTTCACCGTTTCAATCACGTTGCCAGCCTCATCACTCAGCACGAAGATGAATTCGTCCGCTTCGGTCAGCTCACGGCCTTCCAGCGTCTTGGTACCTTCAAAGGTAACGTTGCCCTTGGCTTCGTATTTGTTCGTGAAGTTCAGCGCCGTGGCATTGTCACTGGCGGTGATCTTCAGCGTACCGTCGCCGTTGTCGGCCACGGTCACCGTGATGGTGTGCACGGCGGTGTCATAGGTGATGCCCTTCTGGCCGTCGTTCACTTCGCTGATGGTGTAGGAGAAGGGGCTGTTTGCCACGTCCTCATTGGTATAGGTGATCGTGTCGAAGGTCACCGTGCCGTCAGCAGCGTTCGTCTTGGTATCCAGCACCGTGCCGTTCTGATCCTTCAGTTCAAAGCTGAACTTGCCTTCTTCCAGCGTCTTGCCGGTCAGGGTCTTGGAACCGGCGAAGGTGATTTCACCCTTGGATGCATAAGTGTTGGTGAACACAGGTGCGCTGCCGTCAGCAGTATTATAGGAAACTTTCGCTTCCAGTGCCGTGCCCTGAGCATTCAGCGCCACATCAACCGTAGCGGTATACGTATTGTTGTCATAGGTATAGCCGGCAGGAATGGGATCGGGCTTTTGTTCCGCGATCTGGTAGGTGTAGGTGCCGGCAGTGGTGAAAGTGAGCTCGTCAAACACAACGAGACCGGTGGCATCGTTGTATTTGGTCTGGTTCACATCGGTGCCGGTCAGGGTGAAGCCGAACTGGCCTTCCTGAAGTTCAGCACCTTCCAGCTTCTTGCTGGCCTGCAGCTGTGCCTTGGCATCGGCAATCTTTTCATTGACAATGATGCCATTATTGCCCACCGGCTTGTCATTTACATCGGCTTCGATGGTCACGGAATACACCGTCTCATTCAGCACATAGCCGGTGGGAGCGGTGATTTCCTTGATATAGAAGGTCTTGCCGGCTTCCAGGCCCGTCAGGGACACAACGCCCTGATCATCGGAAGTGAGTTCATGCAGCTTGGTGGTGCAGGCTTCTTCTTCGTACACACCGAACACAGCGCCGGGCAAAGCGGTGCCGTCAGCGGTCTGCTTGGTGAACTTGAAGCCGCCATCCTGCTGCTTGATTTTCTTGTTGATCAAGGAGCCGCCGGGTGCAAGATCACCGCCATTGTAGATGTAGTTGCTGTTACCGCTGTTCTGGAAATCGGTCCCCCACCAGCTCAGCGTTTTTGTTTCGTTAGCATTCAGCCACAGGCCCTGCTTGGCACCCTGGGCCAATGCATAACCATCGGGAGCCTTGGTTTCTTCGATGGTCAGGTTCTTATTGGCAGGCAGTTCCACCTTGGCATAACCGTCTTTCACGGTGATCACGATGGGATCGATGGAATTATCGTTGGCGGTCACGGTGAATTCGGCGCCGTCCACCTTTTTCACCGTGTCATTCTTGATATTGCCATTCTCGTCATATTCGGCACCCAGCTTATAAACTTCCAGATAAGCGGTTGCCTGCTTTTTGTTGCCGATGCAGTTGTTGGTACCGTTATAGTTCTTGTCGCCCTGCACCTGCTTATGATCGCCCTCATTCTGCACTTCCACCCAGCGTTCGCCGTAGTCCTTTTCATAACCGGCAGGCGCTTTCGCTTCAACCACAATGTACTGGCCCAGAGAGGGAACGGTAAATTCTGCGTAGCCGTTTTCATCCGTGGTCATGGTGCCGATCTTCTGGCCCTTCTGCCAGTTTTCCACCATAAACACATCAAACTCGGCCCCGGCCAGCCAGCCGGTCGCATTATTGCCGCTATTATCCGTTGCCACCTTGTACAGGTAGATGGAACCGACACCGTCCGATACTTCGTTGGTGATGGCATTGCCGTTGTTGATGGGGGTAGTGGTTTCCTTCACAACAGTGACGGAATACTTGGTATCGCTCAGCTTGTAGCCCGCAGGGGCCTTGGTTTCCTTCACCCAGTAGGTATTGCCGGCGATCAGGCCTTCCAGCTTGGCTTCGCCGTTGGCATCGGTCTGCATCATACCGACATACTGGGAGCAGTTTTCATCGGCATACACCGTAAATTCAGCACCCTGCAGCTTGGTGGCGGCATCTTCGGCAGACACCTTGGTCAGGCTGATGGCACCCTTGTCCTGCATCTTATTGTTGGTGATGGGATTGTTGTTATTCACCCAGTTATCATTGTTGTTGGCATTGACATGCACATTGTATACCTGGGTGTTCAGTTCATAGCCTTCGGGAGCGGAATATTCCTTCACCCAATACTGACGGTTGGCTTCCAGACCGGTGAGGGAAGCAATACCGTTGCCATCGGTGGTCATTTCGCCCACCTTGTTCTGGCAGTTCTGGTCGGAATAGACATAGAACACAGCGCCGGCCAGCTTTTCGTTCTGGTCCTGGGCGGACACCTTGGTCAGCTTGATGCCGCCGGTGGCCACCTGCTTGTTCTGGAACCAGCCAGATTCGCCGTTGTAATTATAGTTGCCCCACACCTGAACGCTCTGGCCCACGTTCTGGATATTGTGCCACTTGCCGTTGTTATCCTCAATGCGGTAGCCGGTGGGTGCCTTGGTTTCCTTGATCTGGTAGTTACCCACGGGCAGTTCAATTTCGGCATAGCCCTGATCATTGGTGATCATGGTGCCCATCACATTGCCTGCGCCGTCATACACGGTGAATTCAGCGCCGGCCAGCGGCTGGGGATTGTTGCCGCTGGAATCGGTACCGGCCTTCTTCACAAACAGCTTGCCCTTGCCGGCAGCGTTGGTGAAAGCACCGTCCGCTGCGTCACCCATGGCGGTGACGGTCTGATCCTTCACAACGGTAACGGAAACGGCATCGGTCTTATTGGCGGTATAGCCGTTGGGAGCCTGGTCTTCCCTTACCCAGTAGGTGCCGGGAGCCACTTCCACGCTGCCGTTACCGTTCTGATCGGTAACGATTTCGGCCACCTTGTTCTGGCAGGCCTGATCGGAATACACACCGAACACAGCCCCCTGCAGGCCCTTGGAGGGATTATCCGCATCCACTTTCTTCAGGGAGATGTAGCCGCCGATCACGCTGTTGGTGATGGTATAGTTATTGCTCTGGTTACCTTCACCGGAAACACGGAAGCCTTCCACTTCGGGCTCTTCCTTCACGGTGTAGGTGATATCGTTGTTATACTGGTCCTTCTTGGGCAGGTTTTCAAAGGTGCCCTTCCAGTTGTCTGCCGCCGTCAGGGTAAGGGTCTTGCCCTCCACCTTCTGGTTGCCGGCATACAGCTGCACCGTCACAGAAGCAGGCAGCAGGCTGTTGTCGCTGACACCGCTCCAGGCTTTGGTCACGTTGATGTACACGGCGCTGTAGGTGTTGGTGATGTTATAGCCGTTGTTGGCATCGCCCTCCACCTTGGCTTCATAGCCGTCCGGCACATTTTCTTCCTTCACGGAATAGA
>JAFWYZ010000217.1 GCA_017517465.1 Clostridia bacterium
CAAAGCATCCGGACGGCGGTGTTCCACCGCCCAGCCCGTGGGTGGGTGGCAGTGCCGCGGCCAACTCGCAAAGAAACAATCTACCTCTGCAAAGGGGTTTCTGCGTGGCGGCAGTGCCGCAGCCGGCTCGCAAAGCGACCATCTTTATCAGCGAAGGAGTTTCTGCGTGTAGCTGTGGCGCACCCAATTCGCAAAAACACATTCGTTCACGGCAAAAGTATGCGTGCATGTTACTTTGTTTCACCGGGAAATTGTTTGTGAGATACAAATTGCTATTTCCGGAATTGGGTGCAGGGACGATGTCCCTGCTGGGGGTGGAGGGGGCAAAGCCCCTCCATGGTTCCCCAAGCAGAAAAGAATCGCGGGGGGCATTGAACGGCATGGAAGAGTCTGTTATAATAGAGGAAAGGAAAAAAACATGTCAAGGAGGACGCATCAATGATTTGCCGCCCCATCCGTGCCGAAGAGTTTGTACAGGCAGAAAAGATCATGAACATTGCTTTCCGTTTCGAGTGGGATAAGTATCCGGAGAACGATTCCGGCACCCGTCACCACAATGTATACGGTGCATTTGAAGGGGAAACCATGACCAGCTGCACCGTGGCCAATGCGTACAAAAGCATGTACTTTGGCCATGAAGTGGGCATGCTGGGGGTAGGCGGTGTGGCCACCTTGCCGGAGTATCGGCGGGAAGGGCACATCCGGCATCTGCTGACACTGATTTTGCAGGACAGCTACAAGCGCGGGGACGTGATTGGCTCCCTGTATCCGTTTTCCCATCCTTTTTACCGCAAGTTCGGCTTTGAAAACGGCCAGGTAATGAACCGGCTGAAGGTGGACACGGCGGAGCTGCGCCAGTTCCCCTGCACGGGCAAGGTGCGCCAGTTCATGCCCGGGGAAGACGATGCTGTGATCAAGGACATGTATAATGCTTTTATTCATAACCGCAATTTTGCCTGCCGCCGCAGGGAATGGGAATGGAACGCGCTGAAAAAGGACCCGTACCTGACCCATGTGTATACCTATCTGTGGTATGCCGATGACGGCGCGCCGGAAGCCTATTTCACGGTGGTGCATAACGAAGAAAAGAACTTCATCGTGCGGGACTGGGCATTCCTGTCCGCCCGTGCGGTGCGCGGTGTGTTCGGATTCCTGGGGTTATTGACACCTTCCGGGGAAAAGACGGAAATCTGGCTGCCCGGGGATGTGAAGCCCTACCTTCTGTTCAACGAACCCTATGACCTGGACGTGCGCCATGAAAGCCGGGGCATGATCCGGGTGGTGAACGTGGAAAAGGCGCTGCAGCTGCATCCCTGGGAGGAAGGCACCGGCTTTGCCATTCAGGTGGAGGATGCGCAGATCGTAGAAAACAACGGTGTGTTCAGCGTGCAGTGCAAGGGCGGCGAAACCTGTGTCACAAAAGGCGATGCCCAGCCCGATGCCAGCTTCTCCATCCAGGCCTTCTCCCTCATCTGCTGCGGTGCCGCCAGCGTGGAAGACACCCTATTCAACCGCACGGATTGCCAGGTATACCACAACCTGCAGGGGCTGAACCGGGCCTTTGTTCAAAACCACCATTATCTCCGGGAAGATTTCTGATGCTGAACGAACAAAAAATCCTTGGCGCACTGGGGACGGCCCTTCCCCTCACCTGCCTGGATGTCACCGATTCCACCAATTTGCGGCTGAAGGAAATGTGCCGCAGCGGGGACAGACAGGTGCAGCTTTTGTGCGCCGACAGCCAGACGGCGGGCCGTGGGCGGCTGGGGCGCAGCTTTCTGTCCCCGGAAAATACCGGCATTTATATGAGCCTGCTGCTCCCCCTGCCGGAGGATGACCTGCCCCTTACCGTCCGGGCTGCTGCGGCGGTGTGCCGGGCGGTGGAGGAAGTGACAGGGCAGCGCCTTTTGATCAAGTGGGTGAACGATTTGTTCCTTGACGGAAAGAAAGTGTGCGGTATACTGGCAGAAGGCGTGGAAAACATGGCGGTGCTGGGCATCGGGCTGAATGTGCGGATGCCGGAAAGAGGCTTCCCCGATGTGCCCATTGCCGGTGCGCTGAACACCCATGCGGACAGGGAAACCCTGATCGGGCGGATCGCCTTTCATGTGCTTGCAAGCCTGCCTGAACAGAAAAACAGCATCCTCACCCTGTATCGGGAAAGAATGCTGCTGACGGGCAAAAATATTACGTTCAATCATTCCGGACAGGAAAAAAATGCCCGGGTGCTGGGCGTGGATGACATGGGCGGGCTGATGGTGCAGACGGATGCCGGCACGGAAATCCTCCGCACCGGGGAAGTATCCATCGGAAGCGGTCAGGTGGCCTGTTTGGAATAAAGGCAGCCGCAATAATCCTGGCGATAGAGATCGTATTCCCTGGAAAGCTGCAGGGAGCGCAGATAGCCGTTTTTCTTCTTGAAATCGGCGGGCAGGTGCTTCATGCCGTATTTTTCACCGCATTTTTCTCCGATTTCGTTGAGCCTTACAGGATCCTTGTGAGGGGAAACGGACAGGGTGGTGGTGAAATATTCAAAGCCGTGCTCCTTTGCCAGGGCCGCTGTTTTATCCAGCCGCAGGGCAAAGCAGGCGGTGCAGCGTGCGCCTCCTTCGGGCTCCTCTTTCATGCTTTCCGCAAAGCAGGAAAAGGCTTCGTGATCCCATTCGCATTCCAGCATGGGAATGTTCAGGATGGAAAGCAGCCGTTTCTGCTCGCTGAGCCGGTGCAGGTATTCTTCTTCCGGCTCAATGTTGGGGTTATAGTAAAGCACTGTCACCCGGAAATGCTCGCTCAGCCGTTCGATGACGGCGGAAGAGCAGGGGCCGCAGCAGCTGTGCAAAAGCAGCGTGGGCTTTTTGTCCCCAAGCTGTGCCATCACCTTTTCCATTTCCAGCTGATAGTTTACTTTCATTTTTCTCCACCTCAATGCTGATTTTACCACAATCCCCCCTGAAAAGGAAGGTGCTTTTATGCAGGAAACTGTCATCCGCAACTGGGATGAACTGCAATCCGCCATTTTCGACGGTGTGTGGGATCCCGATATCATGCGCTACCGGGACAACTGTGTCTACCGGGGCATGAGCGATAAAAACTGGTCCATGATGCCCTCTTTGAACCGGGTGTGCGCCCATGATTTGACACTGGAAAAGCAAATGCTGCGCTCTTTCCGCAAGTATGGCTATGCGGATCTGCAGCAGGTGACCTCCTTCTGGCAGATGCTGGCCATGGCCCAGCAGTTTGGCCTGCCAACAAGGCTGCTGGACTGGACCTATTCCCCCCTGGTGGCCGCCCATTTTGCCACCGAGAACCAGGAGGCATACGATAAAGACGGCGTGATCCTGTGCGTGCATATCGACAAGATGAACAGCCAGCTGCCCGGGAGATTGGAAAAAATGCTGGAAAAGGAGCGGGGACACATTTTCACCATGGAAATGATGGACAGGGTGGCGGACGGCTTTGATTCTCTGCAGGCCCTTTCCGACAAGCCCTTTGCCCTGTTCTTTGAACCGGCCAGCGCTGTCAACCGCATTGCCAACCAGTATGCCCTCTTTTCCGTCTGCTCCGACCCTGCGGTGTCCATTGACACCCTGGCCACCGACGAAGACACCTTCCGGCGGATCATTATTCCGACTGAAGTGAAACTGGAGATCCGGGACAAGCTGGACTACATCAATATTTCCGAACGCATGATCTACCCCGGGCTGGATGGCATCTGCAAGTGGATCACCCGCCGCTATGCTGCCCTGGGCCCCAAATACCATCAAGAGAAAACGGAGGAATGATTCTTATGACCCGACATGACGGACGTACCCCCAATGAACTTCGCCCCTGTGAGATGCAGGTGGGCTTTGTGGGCACCGCAGACGGCAGCTGTCTCATCCGCTGCGGCGGCACCCGGGTCATCTGCACCGCTTCCGTGGATGAAAGCGTGCCTCCCTTCCTGCGGGGCAAGGGCATGGGCTGGGTGACGGCGGAATATGCCATGCTGCCTGCCTCCACCGGCCGCAGAAAGGCCCGTGACGGGGTGAAGAAGGATGGCCGCAGTGTGGAAATTTCCCGGCTCATCGGCCGTGCCCTGCGCCAGGCGGTGGACCGCCGTTTCCTGGGTGAGCGCACCATCACCATCGACTGCGACGTGCTGGAGGCCGACGGCGGCACCCGTACCGCCTCCATTACCGGCGGCTTTGTGGCGCTGTGCATGGCGGTGGACAAGCTGATGAAGCAGGGCAAGCTGAAGGAAAGCCCCATCGTTCACCAGATCGCCGCTGTCAGCGCCGGTGTGGTGGAAGATACCCCCTGCCTGGATCTGTGCTATGTGGAAGACAGCGCTGCCCAGACGGACATGAACTTTGTCATGAACGAGCAGGGTGCCTTCATCGAGCTGCAGGGTACCGGCGAGGGCCGTGCCTTCAGCCGCAGCGAGCTGAACCAGCTGTTGGCCCTGGGGGAAAAGGGCATCGGGGAGCTGCACGATATGCAGCGTGAGGCCCTGGGCGATGCGGCGGACGTTATCGCCCCCAAGCGCACCCTGGTCATTGCCAGCAACAACCCCCACAAGATCCGGGAAATTTCCCAGATGCTGGACGATTGCCTGCATGTGATCAGCATGGAAGAAGCGGGCTATTTTGAGGACATTGACGAAAACGGCGCCACCTTTGAAGAAAATGCCATCATCAAGGCCAAGGCTGTGGCCAAGGCCACCGGCTTCTGCGCCCTGGGGGATGACAGCGGCCTGACGGTGGATGCGCTGAACGGTGAGCCCGGGGTGCTGTCTGCCCGGTATTGCGGCGTGCACGGCGATGATGAGGCCAACAACAACCTGCTCATCGAAAAGCTGAAGGACGTGCCTGCCCACGAACGCACGGCCCAGTTCAACTGCGCCATTGCCCTGGTGCTGCCCAACGGCGAAACCCGCACCGTGTCCGGCACCTGCCCCGGGGTCATTACCTTCACCCCCCGCGGCAACGGCGGCTTTGGCTATGATCCCTATTTCGAATACCTGTCCGGCGAAACCTTTGCCGAAATGGACGGCGCAGAAAAGAACCTGATCAGCCACCGGGCCAAGGCCATGCAGGCCATGCTGCCCTATCTGGAGGAATTGCTGTAATGCGGGTGGCGGTGTTCAGTGATTCCCACGGTTACCGGGGACGGCTGTCCAACCTTTTGATGATGCTGGAAGCGGACGGGCCCCTGGATGCCATCATTCACCTGGGGGATGGGGACCGGGACCTGTATCAGCTGGGGGTGGAGCTGCCAGCTGTGTATCAGGTGTCCGGCAACTGCGATTTCATGCCCGATTGCCTGCTTCGGGATGTACGGCTGGGCAATGCCCGGGTGGTGCTGACCCATGGGCATCAGCAGAATGTGAAAACCGACAGGGAAAGGCTTTTGCGCCTGGCTGTCCAGTATCAGGCACAGGCGGTGCTCTTTGGCCATACCCACTCCCAGTGGAGTGATCTGAAAAACGGTGTACTGCTCCTCAACCCCGGCGCTGCCATGGACGGCCGGTGCGCCGTGCTGGAAATAGACCGGCAGGGGGGCATCGGGTATAAGTTTTATTGAGAAAAGGTGAGGCAGGAGATCCTGTGTCCCCTGCCGTTGCCGCATAAAGGTAGGTGAGCCCATGGAAACCGGATGCGATCTGCATACCCATTCCCTGTTTTCAGACGGTACCTGTTCCCCGGAGGAAGTGGTGCAGCTGGCGGAAGGGATGGGCCTGTCCCACGTGGCCCTGACGGACCATAACACCGTCCTGGGGCTGGACAGGTTTATACAGGCGGCGCAGCATACTTCGGTGCAGGCGGTGCCGGGGGTGGAGCTTTCCTGCGGCTGGGGCGGCCGGGAGATCCACATGCTGGGGCTGTTTCTGCAGCCGTGCCATTTTCCGGAAGTTCACGAATATGTGCAGGCCATGCACCGCAAAAAAGACGAAAGCAACCGGCAGCTGCTGGAAAAGCTGCAGGAGGCCGGCTATGCCCTGTCCTTTGAGGAACTTGCAAAATGCACCCCCGAGGGGCATTTCAACCGGGCCCACATTGCTCAGGCCATGCTGGAAAAGGGCTATGTCCGCAGCGTGGAGGAGGCGGTGAAGGGCATCCTGTCCCCGGCATACGGGCTGTACCGGCCGCCGGAAAGGCTGGATGCGCTGGAGGCCATCCGTTTTCTGCGATCGATTTGTGCGGTGCCGGTGCTGGCCCACCCTTACCTGAATCAATCCGCCGATGAGCTGGCCGTGTTTGTGCCCCGGGCAAAGGAGGCAGGGCTCATTGGGATGGAAGTGCGCTATCCCCTCTTTGACAGGGAAACGGAAGAGGCGGCCTGTCAACTGGCTGCGGCCCATGGCCTGCTGCCCTCCGGCGGCAGTGATTTCCACGGCGCCATCAAGCCCCACATTGCCCTGGGCACCGGTAAGGGCAGCCTGTTCGTGCCGTCAGAATATGCCGTTGCTCTGTCTGTGTGCGCACAGAAAACGGCACGCTGAAAAGCACAATAGAAAAGGAGAGGAAAACCCTCTCCTTTTTTATGCCCTTTGGAACACTTTTTTGCCCTGCAGGAAGGTGCTTTGCACCTGAATGTGCTGCAATTTTTCCGGCGCTGTCTCCAAAGGATTTTCGGAAAGCACCGCAAAATCCGCTGCCATGCCCGGGGCAATTTTGCCCTTGAAATGCTCCTCAAAGGAATCATAGGCCCCGGCGGCGGTATAGGTATGCAGGGCCTGGGATACCGTCATGCCTTCTTCCTGCCGGTACGGCGGCAGGGAGCTGTCCAGGGGCTGCCTGGTCACGGCGCACTGGATGCCCCGGAAGGGATTGGGATCCTCCACCGGGCAATCGGTGCCGTTGGACAGGGGAATGCCCATACGCTGCATGGTCAAAAAAGCGTAGCTGGTATTGGCCAGCTTTTCCCCGGCGCGCTGATAGACGATGTGGCTGTCGTAATCGATGAAGATGGTTTGCACATGGACACACAGGCCCAGCTCCCGGATTTTTTCCAATTGTTCCTGCCGGGTCAGCTGCACATGGATGAGGCCGCTGCGATGGTCCTGCCGGGGGGAAAGCCGGAAGGCCTTTTCATAGGCACGAAGCACCATTTCCAGCACCCCGTCGCCGATGACGTGCACGGCGCACTGCATGCCGTTTTTGTGGGCCATGGAGATCATCTCGTCAAACTGCTGCTGGGTGAACAGGGCCAGGCCCTTTTCATGGGGTGCATCCGCGTATCCGTTTTCAAGGAAAGCCGTGCGTGCCCCAAGGGAACCGTCCCCCAGCATTTTCAGGGGCCCGATTTTGAACCATGCATTGCCTGTGCCGGTTTTGTAGCCGGCATCGAAAAAGGCTTGCAGCCCCTCCGTGGTGGTGAACTGGCTCTGCTCACAGACCCGGACGGTCATTTTTCCTTCCGCTTCCAGCTCCTGATAAGCCCGGAGCACATCCTGCCAGGGCACATTTTCAAAGCACAGCAAATCATCCGTCTGGCAGGAGGTGATGCCCACGCTGTTGAGCCGCTCCATGGCGGCGAGCAGCATTTTTTTCATGTCCTCAACGGTGGGGGCGGGCAGCCTTCCCTGCACCAGCGGCATGGCCGCATCCATAAACAAGCCGTTCAGACGGCCGTTTTCATCCTTCCCGATGGTACCGCCCATGGGGCAGGGGGTATCTTCATCCAGCCCCAGCACCTCCAGCGCCCGGCTGTTCACGCACAGGGCATGGCCGCAGCAGCGCACAATGCAGATGGGCACATCCCGGCTCACCCTGTCCAGCGCAGCCCTTGTGGGCATGCCGGTGGCAGGGGTGAACAGATCCTGATTCCAGCCCCGGCCCTGCAGCCACGGATGCCCGTCCTTTTGCCTTTTTTCCATGAATGCGGAAAGCCTTTCCAGCATTTCCGAAAGGCTGTGTACATCCCCCAGGGGGCACATTCCCATGGTGTTGCCCAGGTTCAACAGATGCATGTGGCTGTCGTTGAACCCCGGGCACACAAAGGCCCCCTGCAGGTCCACCTTTTCATCCCAGGAAAGGGCCAGCAGCGCCGCATCGTCCCCCGCATGGGTAAAGATGCCGTCTTCCACCCCAAAGGCCTGATGCATTTCCTGCCGGCTGCCAAAGACGCAGCCGTTGTAATACAGTGTTTTCATCGTTTTTTCCTTTATGTTTTCTGTACACCGAACACACCCAGAATGATCACCGCCGCTGCGATCACCGACACAACGGACACCGCATCCCCCAGGAACACCGCCCCGGCAAACACGGAAAGCACGGTGGTGATATTGCAAAAGGCGGTGGTTTTGCTGACAGGCAGCAGGGTGGCCGCGTAATTGAGGCACAAAAAGGCCAGAATGGAGGAAAACAG
>JAFWYZ010000023.1 GCA_017517465.1 Clostridia bacterium
ACCATTTCCGGTGGCAATGGCGAAGGGGTCCCACCTGTTCCCATACCGAACACAGAAGTTAAGCCCTTCAGCGCCGAAAGTACTTGGCTGGACACGGCCCGGGAGGATAGGTCGTCGCCGGATTCCATGAAGCATCTCAATCGAGATGCTTCTTTTTGTATTTCAGAAGAAGAATGTTACAGATGTAACATTCGATAGAAAAGGGAAAAGATGGGAATTGGATTTGTATTTCATTCGTTATATAAATGATCCATAGAAAAGAATGGATGAAGCCTGTATGGATAGGAGCGTGAAGGAATTGATGAAGAGAATCGTTGTTTTGATGTTCATCGCCATTTTGTTTATGTCCCAAAATGCTGTTTCGGAAGAACAGAGGACTGTTCCTGGATTTGGTTTTGTGAACAGCAAGGATGTGGCTGTAAGATACGAGCCAAATGGTGATCATTTCACACGTTTGCCACAGGACACCTGTGTATGGATCAGTGATGCTAGAACAGACGAAAAGAGTGTTCTTTGGTATAGGATTCATAGCGGAATCTATCGAGAGTATGCCCACAAAGAATATCACGGATGGATGATGGCAAAGTTCATTGATGCAGGGAATGATGTATGGAATGATGTTGCAGAAGTTTCTGCTAATGCTGTCGGTATGATCGTACGAAAGAAGGACGGTTCCGTGGTGATTGCCGGCAAGCAGGCTACTGTTCATGGTTCCCCATGGCTGAACATGCGCCGCTGGGCTGAGCATATTAAAGATGCAAGGCAGGTCTCTGTTCAGTACAATAGAGGATATTGTCTGTTGGATGAAAATGGTTACTTTCACACTACCGATCCTGTCAATGCTGCATTTTTGCAGCAGCCGTTGCGCATGATGGAAGGGCGTTCGGATGCGATGTTTGCCATCACTCAGGATGGAAAACTGATCAATTATGCAGGACGGGAAATAGAAACAAAGCCCTGGATGGCAGACGGCACGCTGGACCGTGTGACCCAGATGACAGGCAATGATGAGTATGTCTTGCTGCTGACCGATCAAGGGGATGTGTTGGCCTATGAATATCAGCACAATGCGCTTGGCACCCCGCCGCCGGATTGGCAGCAGTGGCACCATATCAGAAGCGTGGATACAGCATGGATCAAACCTGGGAAGACACCGCTTTTGTCCTATACCGGCGTTCGAATGGACGGAACTGTGCTGGCACATCCCCAGCAGGTAAGCAGTGCTGTTTCTGGCTGGACAGAAATCAAGAAAGCAGAAATTGGCAGAAGCTGGATTGCCGGGCTGAAGGAAGACGGCACCTGTGTATCGGCAGGGCTGGAAGGCAAAAATCCTGTGGATGTTTCAGGCTGGACGGACATTGTAGACATTGAAGGCGGCGGCGATTATCTGGTGGGGGTGAAGCGAGACGGAACCCTTGTATTTTCCGGCAGTTTTTCCTTTGTGGATCAATAAATGCCAACGAAAAAGCGCTCCTATCCTCAGTGGATGGAACGCTTCCAAAGGGGCTTATCAAATAAAGCGGACATCCGGTGAAAGTATCGGGTGTCCGCTTGTTTGTGTTATGCATGCAGACGGATCATTCGCCGATGCCGGCATAGGGGATGCGGTTGATCAGGCACCTGGCGGCATCTTCAATATCTTCCGGGTCCATCTCTTCGCCTTCCCGGGCACAAACCTCAAATTCATCGACGATATTTTCAATCAACACCATATCGATGAACAAGGGCAGTTTTTCCAACAGCAATTCATCCACATCTGTCTCGCTTCTGTACCCCTGCAGAATCGTGTCAAAATAGAGCTTCATGTATTCCATGCGCTTCGCCGGATCCGGTTCATTTCTGAACCAGCCTTCGCCATGGATCCAGAGATTTGCCAGGTCAAACATATACCAGCAGTTCATGCAGTTATCGAAGTCAAATACAGTGATGTCACCGGTATTCATATCGATGTGATAATTTCCGTCGCTGAAATCGAAATGAACAAGGCCGTATTGGTCAGGATCTGCGGGCAATGCCCGGAACTGTTCCAGCCGGTGGGCGATGGCTTTTTTCAGTTCGTCATATTCCTGGGGAATCAGGCGGTGGATGGAATCCATATTGTACTTATTAAAATAATCCGGCCGGTGATGCGCGGGGGAATAGCGCTTGGACAGTTGATGGATTTTGCCCAGGGTTTTTCCGGTATTGTAAAAATATTCCCCAAGCGGGGCTCCCACCCGATAACGATATCCGTTATCTGAAATCAGCATTCCTTTTGCATAGGCAAACAGGCAAACATAATACCGTTGCCCCTTCGTTTCCAGCTGCTCCACAAACCGGCCGTGAACGGATGGCATGACATCGGCAACCGGTGCACCGTTTTGTGCAAGGTAATGCACAAATGACGTCTCGGCCAGATAATCCTCCTCTGTTCTGTCATTCAGCACGGATATGCGCAGGACATATTTGTGTTCAATTTTGCTGCAGATCCAGATCAGATTACGTCCGCCGTCGTGCTCGGGGATGAGGCTCAATGAATAGTCTTCCAACTGATACAGGGCTTTTGACTGTTCCAGAATGCTTTTCAATTGTTATCCTCCTTGAAATATTCAGGTTTTGTTGCTTTATTCTATCATAGTCACACAGGACATAGCAAGCCTTTTCCGGCGCTGGGGGATGCTTTCACATGGAGGGAGGCCCAACGGAACAATTTATCCTGCAACGAACAAACGAGCATCCGTCGAAACGCGTTATTATGTAGAGGAAGGTTTACCCCTCCTCGTCATGAGTCGCGGGAAATACAGTAAATTCAAGCAGTTATGGCTTGAAGGGAAACCTTCAAATACATAGCTGCTTTTTCTATTGCAGCAGAAAGCGAGGATA
>JAFWYZ010000218.1 GCA_017517465.1 Clostridia bacterium
AACGGCCATCGATATCCAACCGGCAGTTTCCCGGTGTTTCTTGAAGAACCGTCAAGGGCATCGCCCCTGGACCCTTTCTCCGGAAACGGCCATCGATATCCAACCGGCAGTTTCCCGGTGTTTCTTGAAGAACCGCCAAGGGCATCGCCCCTGGACCTTTCTCCGGAAACGGCCATCGATATCCAACCGGCAGTTTCCCGGTGTTTCTTGAAGAACCGTCAAGGGCATCGCCCCTGGACCCTTTCTCCGGAAACGGCCATCGACATCCGGCCATGACCATCGACATCCGGCCGGCTGCCACGGCTCCGGAAATACAGCAAAAAAGGCGCTGGAGGAAATTCATTTCCATCCGCGCCTTTTTCTGTTTTCATGTGCCTGCGGGCCTTCTTTTGTTTCCCCGGGCCACAGTTTGGACAAATAGCCATCCTGAACGCAGGATGGGAACAGCGTTAAAGGGGCTGCGTAAGCCCCTGATCTTCCCGTCATTACAGCTTTTCAGCCACCGCTTCCACTTCTACCAGAGCACCCTTGGGCAGTGCCTTCACCGCCACGCAGCTGCGGGCAGGATGGCCGGTAAAATACTCGGCATACACCGCATTGAAAGCAGCGAAGTCCGCCATATCCGCCAGAAAGCAGGTGGTTTTCACCACATGTTCAAGGGAAGAGCCGGCTTCTTCCAGCACAGCCTTCATGTTTTTGCACACCTGATGGGCCTGCTCTGTCACGTTTTCGCCCACCATTTCACCGCTTACCGGATCCAGGGGAATCTGGCCGGAGGTATACACCAGCTTGCCCACCACCATGGCCTGAGAATAGGGGCCGATGGCCGCCGGAGCCTTGTCCGTATGCACTTTGTTCATTGTTTTGCACCTCGTTTTTTATTCTTTCACCACATCCACGTGGCTGATTCCGTAATATTCAAAGCAGCGCAGGGCATGGGCGTCAATGCGCTCGCCGCTCACCACAATGGGCACTGCCGGCGGGCAGCCCACCGTCACACCGGCCAACACCCGGCCAAGGCTATCCTTTGCCGGTACCGTTTCGCTGTCTGCCATCACTGCTTCCCGGATGCGCATCACCCTTTCCGGCCTTTGGAACACCGGCGGTGCGTCCTCAATGGGCGGACGCTTCTTCAGCGTCAACAGCACTCTTTCCCAGGGCATGGCCCGCCAGAAATCCCCCATGGAAGAGCGCATCAGCACCAGATAATCGGGATCGCAGAATTCACATTCCACATGCTCCTTGCGCAAGATCGCCGCCAGTTCCGTGCCGGTATAGCCGGAGGGCTTGCACCGGACGGTGATCTTCAGCGGTTCATTGCCTGCCAGTGTATGGCCTGCTTCTTCGGTGAAATAGCCATTGAACAGGGCCTGGCTGTCCGCCGCATCCCGGATCCTTTCCGGAAAACCGTTGGAAAGCAGTTCGTTGGCCTTGTCCAGGGACTGAAGAATCAGGTAAGACGGGCTGGTGGAGCCAAAGAGGCTCATGGCCTTTTTCACCTGCGCCCTTGGAAAAACCTTTGCCATATCGTCGCTCAGATGCAGATAGGCACCGCCTGTCAATACCGGCAGGGTTTTGTGGGCCGAATCGCAGCAGATATCCGCCCCCAGGTCCATGGGGTGCAGGGATGTTTCCAGAAAACGCAGATAAGCCCCGTGGGCATTGTCCACCATCAAAAGCACACCGTGCTTTTTACACACTTTGGCAATGCCTTCTATATCCGCCATGTGGCCCAGATAATCGGGGCTGGTCAGGTACAGGGCAGCCGGCTGATGGGCCGTGAGAAACACATCCGTTTCTTCCGCCGTGGGACAGCAGGATAGATAACTTTCCCCTTCCCCGGGGAACAGCCATTCCACATCCGCATCCATCAGCGCAGCAGCGGTCACGAAAGCCTTGTGGGCGTTCCTGCCGGCGGCGATCAGGGGCTTTTTCCCCTGCTTTTTTGCATACTGCATGGCCAGGTATACCATGCTTTTGATGCACTGGGTGGATCCTTCCGTGGAATAATAGGTTTCACAGCCAAAGAGCCGGGACGCATTTTCTTCGCTTTCACGGATAATGCCATCCGCTTCATACAGGCTGTCCGCCCCCTGGATCTCGGTAATATCCATGGGCTCCATGCCCAGCACAGGCACACCCTTGTGCCCGGGCATATGGCCTCTTGTCATGTTTTTCCGGTTATATTCCGCCACAAAATCGCAGATGGGGGTGTTCATTCGTCCTCACCCAGCATCCGGCTGACAGCCACCATGATGGCGCATTCCATCCGCTTTTTGAACAGCTCACAGCCATACTTGTACACCCCGGTCACGCTGCCGGTGGCATGATAGGCATTGGCAGCACAGCCGCCGGAGCAATACAGCCTGGCCCAGCAATCCCTGCACTCCGGACGGGCATACACATTGCAGGCCGCAAATTCGCACTGGGTCTGGGTGTTGGTGACACCCTGCCAGATATCCCCCAGCTTGAACTTGTCATCCCCCACAAACTGGTGGCAGGGATACAGATCCCCCCAGGGGGTGACGGCCATGTATTCGGTGCCGCTGCCGCAGCCGGAAATGCGCTTATAGATGCAGGGGCCGCCGGTGAGATCGATCATGTAATGATAGAAGGTAAAGGGCTTGCCCTCTTTATCCTTCTGTAGCATCAGCTCCGCCAGCTTTTCATACTGCTCCATCACAATGGGCATGTCCTCTTCCGTCAATTCGGAAGGATCCCCGGCAGCGCAGACCACCGGTTCCATGGAAAGCTCGTTGAAGCCCAGATCCAGCATCACCTGAATATCCTTGAGGAAATCCGGGTTTGAATGGGTGAAGGTGCCCCGCATGTAATAATCCTTGCCGCCCCGGGCCTTGACCAGCTTCTGGAACAGGGGAACGATCTTTTCCCAGCTGCCCCTGCCCTGATAATCCACCCGGTAACGGTCATGAATTTCCTTGCGGCCATCCAGGGAAAGCACCACATTGCTGCATTCCTTGTTGGCAAATTCGATCACGTCGTCATCGATGAGCATACCGTTGGTGGTGAGGGTGAAGCGGAAATTCTTGCCCTTTTCCTTTTCGATGGAACGGGCATAACTTACCAGCTGCTTCACCACGTCAAAGTTCATCAGCGGCTCGCCGCCGAAAAAGTCCACTTCCAGGTTATGCCGGGTACCGCTGTTTTCAATGAGGAAATCCAGCGCACGCTTGCCCACTTCAAAGCTCATCAGCGCCCGGTCCCCATGGTATTTGCCCTGACTGGCAAAGCAATAGGCACAGTTCAGGTTGCAGGTATGGGCAATGTGCAGACACAGGGCCTTCACCACGCCTGCCGTTTTTTCCTTCAGCTTGCCGGCCATGGGTTCAAAGGTATCGGGGGCAAACAGCTTGCCGCTGTCCCTGAGCGCCACCACCTGCTCATAGCATTCCCGGATATCTTCGGCGGTGATATCCTCCTGCCCCAGGTATTTTTCCTCCATGGCGGTGAGGATATTTTCTTTCGTTTCGGTTTCAAACAGGGCAATGATATCGTATGCCACATCGTCCACCACATGCACAGCACCGCTGCACACGTCCAGCACGATATTGAGCCCGCCCAGTTTATATTGATGAATCATGTTCCTGTCTCCTTAAGATACATCTATATGAAAAATACCGCCTGACAGGCGGTATTCATCAGCTGCAAATTACTTGCTTTCCTTTTTGCTTTCGCACTTCTGGTTGGCGATACCGCAGCTGGTCTTGCAAGCGGACTGGCAGGAAGTCTGGCATTCGCCGCAGCCGCCATTCTTGGCGCTTTCGCACAGGTTACGGGTTTCGATGGTCTTAATATGCTTCATAGTGATTGCCTCCCTGATTTGTTTCGCTTCATCTTATCACTTTCAACCGGGAATGTCAATACAATTCCCCTCCACAAAAGGATAATTACTGCATTTTTCAAAAACAAAACAGGATTTTTCAACACATGCTCTTGTGAAGAAATGGTTTTTCATGTAAAATAGCATTTGAAGAAAGGATATTCCCCCGGGAGGTACTATGAACAAAAATAAGTGGCACCGCTTTATCTGGCGCCTGATCAACCGGCCGCTCACCGGTTATTTCCGGCTGTGGCTGGGCTATAAAACCAAATCCTACACCCTGCCCGGCCCCTCCATGGTCATTTCCAACCATACCACCAATTACGACCCTCTGCTGGTGGCTGCATCCTTCCCCAAACACCAGATGTATTTTGTGGCCAGCGAGCATCTGTTCCGCAAGGGCATCATTTCCAAGGCGATTCATTTCCTGGTGGCCCCCATTGCAAGGCGCAAAGGCTCCTCCGGCGGTGATACCGCCATGACCATGCTGCGCACCCTGAAAAAGGGCAACAGCGTGTGTATCTTCGGTGAAGGCGAAACCACCTGGAACGGTGTTACCCAGCCTGTTTTCCCCGGCACCGGGGATATTGCAAGGATCGCCAAGGCGAACCTGGTCACCTACCGGATGGAAGGCGGCTATTTCACCGCTCCCAGATGGGGCAAGGGTGTGCGCCGGGGCAAAATGACGGGCGGTATCGTCAATATCTATACGCCGGAACAACTGCAGCAGATGTCCAGCCAGGAAATTGCCGATGCCATCGCCAAGGACCTGTACGTCAATGCCTGGGAAGATCAAAAGAAAAACCAGGTTTCCTATCCCGGCAAAAACAAAGCCGCTTTCATGGAAACCGCGCTGTTCCTCTGCCCCAAATGCCACCAGTGGGGCACACTGAAAGGCGAAGGGGATCAGCTGACCTGCTCCTGCGGGCTGAAGCTGACCTATACCGAAAAAGGCACGTTTGATCCGCCGGTTCCCTTTGAAAATATTCTCATCTGGGATCAGTGGCAGCACGAATGCCTGGCCGCCGAAGAAACCCTGCCCGCCTTCCGTGACAAAAACATCACCCTTTACCGCCTGACGGAAGACCATACCCAGAAGCGGGTCGTGGAAGGGACGCTGAAGCTGTTTGACGATATGCTGTCCATCCACGGCAACTGCTTCCTGCTGAAGGATATTTCCCATATGGCACTGGTGCAAAAGCACATTCTGGTATTCACCTGCCAGGGACAGTATTACGAGCTGCATGCCCCCCAGCCCATTTGCTTCCGCAAATACCTGGCTGCATGGCAGCTGGGAAGCGCCAAAAAATCTTAACCCCCTTCACCCCGGTGCCAATGGCTGTGCCGGGGTCTTTTTTGTCCTCTTTCTTTTCATGCCGTGCGTTGACAGCAGGCTTTTGATGGCTTTATACTGATCACAGCAAAACATAAAGGAAGTGTCTTCAATGCGTATTGCCTTTTTTCTGACAGCCATGGTGCTGCTTCTCCTCTCCTGTGCGGTTGCCCTGGCGGATGATACCGCCGCTTACCTCCCCCCTGCCGGATATGACCAGAAGCAGGAAGGGGTGGAATACTACACCCTCCAGGCCAAGAGCTATTTTTCCACCACCTGCGGCAAATTCCGGGACTGTCTGGTATACCTGCCTGCAGGCTATAACCCCGAAACCGCCTACCCTGTGCTGTACCTGCTCCACGGCATCGGCGGCAATCACCTGGAATGGACAGGCGGCAAGCCGGACGTGATCCTGGGCAATATGCTGGCAGAAGGCACCGCCGTGCCCATGATCGTGGTCACCCCCAACATCAAGGCCTTCCCTGCCGGTGTATCCTCCAGCAACATCTATTCCCAGGAAACCTTCAAAGCCTTTGACAATTTCATCAACGACCTGCGGGATGACC
Source organism: Clostridia bacterium (assembly GCA_017517465.1). GTDB lineage: Bacteria > Bacillota > Clostridia > Christensenellales > Aristaeellaceae > RUG563. Next base: position 5,741 of record JAFWYZ010000218.1, read on the forward strand.
TGATGCCCTTCATCAGGGAAAACTACAATATCCTGGAAGGCCGTGAAAACACCGCTGTGGCCGGTCTTTCCATGGGCGGCCGGGAAGCGCTGTATATCGGCCTCAAAATGCAGGACACCTTCGGCTATGTGGGGGCTTTTGAGCCTGCCCCCGGTGTGCTGGCCTATTTTAACGAAGGCGGTCTGTTTACCGAAGACGAATTCAAACTCCGGGACGATCTGGACACCTTTGTCATGATCGTTGCCGGCACCTGGGACAACGTGGTGGGCACGTTCCCCAAAACCTATTCTGACACCCTGACGAAAAACGGCTCTGCCCATGTGTTCTACGAGACCCAGGGCGGCCATGACTTTACGGTGTGGAAGAATGGGCTGTACAATTTCGCCAAGTGCATTTTCGGCGCAGGCAAATAAACAATCACGGCAGGGAATGCATATCCCTGCCTTTTTTTGAGGAACATCATGTCAGGAAAAAAACATCAACAGAAAAAACGCTGGCTTCTTCTCCCCTTTCTGGTACTGATATTGATTTCCCTGGATATGCGGTTTGCCGTGCGCACCTACACGGTGGACCTGCCCCGGATGGAGGGAAGCATCCGCCTGGCCCTGATCGCAGATCTGCACAGCTGCCGTTACGGCAAAGACCAGAAAAACCTGCTGAACGCACTGGATGCGCAAAAACCGGATGCGGTGCTTTTGTGCGGCGATTTTTTCGATGACAGACTACCGCTGGAAAATGCCCGGCTGACGCTGGAGAGCATCGCCGGAAAATATCCCTGCTATTACGTCACCGGCAATCACGAATATTGGGCGGATGCGCAGAAGTTTCTGCAGATGATGGACTTGCTGAACACATACGGTGTGGAAAACATTTCCGGTCGCACTCTGCCGCTGACCCTGAACGGATGCACCGTGAACCTGTGCGGCGCCGATGACCCGGATAATCCCTGGAACAGATCCCTGTCTGCTCAGCTTCCTGCACTGAAAAACGCTGCAGATCCTGCGCTTGATACCCTGCTTGTCAGCCATCGGCCCGAAGCCTTTGATGCCTACTGCGCCCAAGGCTTTGATCTGGTGCTTTCCGGCCATGCCCACGGCGGTCAATGGCGCATCCCGGGGCTTCTGAACGGCCTGCTGGCGCCGGATCAGGGGTTCATTCCCAAGTATGCCGGCGGGTTGTATCACAAAGACAATACCACCATGATCGTCAGCCGCGGACTGGCCCGGGAATCCACCCTCATTCCCCGTATCTTTAACCGGCCGGAGCTGGTGATCGTTCATCTGCAATAATCCGGCCCTCTTTTTTCGCAATGCATGTGTAAAAAAATCGTAAAAATTTTGAAAAAATTGTGCTGCAGGCATTTCAAAAGAAGAAAATGTGTTGTATAATAGATGCGGAATATAAGGAAAGTGAGGCGGAAGCCCTTTGGACGCGATCTGGGATCAGATCCAGACATTTTTCTGGAATATCATCAACCGCCCCACTTGGGTGGATTATCTGGACATCGGCATCATGGCGGTGCTCATTTACCAGTTGTTCCTCATCACCCGGCGCACCCGCTCCATGCAGGTGTTCAAAGGGCTGATGATCCTGATTTTCGCCAGCTACCTGAGCGGTATTCTGGGGCTGACCAGCATCAATTACCTGCTGCAGGGGGTGCTGAGCAACGGGATCATCGTCATTTTGATCCTCTTCCAGCCGGAAGTGAAGCGCACCCTGGAATACCTGGGCCGCACCGCAAACCTGAACCGTTCCGGCGAGCAGAACGAAAGCGAAAAGACCATCGATGCCATCACCCAGTGCCTGCAGCGGCTGAGCCGCAGAAGAGTGGGCGCCCTGGTGGTATTTGAACAGAAAACCGGGCTGCAGGAATTTGTGGATACCGGTATCCGGCTGGATGCGGAAATTTCCGCAGGTCTTCTGGAAAATATCTTTGAGCCCAACACCCCCCTCCATGACGGCGCCGTCATCATCCGCGGTGACAGAATTGAGGCTGCCGCCTGTATTCTGCACGTCAGCGACAACAATGCCATCAGCCATGACCTGGGTACGCGCCACCGCGCTGCCCTGGGTGTCAGCGAAAACAGCGATGCCATGGTGCTCATCGTCAGCGAAGAAACGGGGATCATTTCCATGGCTCAGAACGGAAAGCTGACCCGTCACCTGGATGCCGATGCGGTGCGCAAAGTGCTGGGCCGTATCTATAACCAGACCCATTCCCGCTTCTGGCACCTGACCCACCGTCAGCCTGCCGCCGATAAAAATGAAGGCAAAAAAGGAGGCGAACAGCGTGACTAATCAGCCTCCCCGTGAAAATTCCTTCTGGCCCCATGTGAAAAAAACCTTCCGGGCCGTCTGGCACCGTATCACCCATAACTGGGGATGGAAGGTGTTGAGCGTGCTGCTGGCCGTATGCATATGGGGTGTATTGGTCACCCAGGATGACAGCCTGCCCCGTACCAAAACCTTTACCAATGTAAAGGTCTCTTCCGCCAATTCCACCATCCTCAAGCAAAACGGCTATATCGTAGTGGACGGGCTGGAGGATATCCCCCCTGTCAATATTACCGTACAGCTGCCCCAGAAATACTACAACACCGCCACGGAAGACCGTTACCTCATCCGTGCGGACCTTTCCCAGATCAAAGAAGCAGGGGTGCAGGAGCTGCCCCTGACGGCAACGGTTACCAACCCTTCCCTCTACGGCAGCGTGCTTTCCATCTCCAATCCTTCCATTACCGTGCAGGTGGAGCCCTATGTGAACCGCAGCCGCATTCCCGTGCAGCTCAATACCACCGGCAGCGCTCCCGAAGGGTATTACGTGGGCAAGGCCCAGTGTACCCCTGATTCTCTGGATGTGGCCGGTCCCAAATCGGTGGTGGAAAAAATCGTCCGCTGCCGTGTGGATTACGATCTTTCCCTGCTGACTGCCCAGGCCGGTTCTGTCCGTTCCAGCCTTCCCTATGTGTTCCTGGACCGGGACGGCAACGAGGTGGACACCTCCCTGCTTACCGTTACCAGTCAGGGGATCACCACCCGCTATGTGGTGGTGGAGCAGGATGTGTATGCCACCCTGGAGCTGCCCGTCAACACCCAGAGCCTCATTTTCGGCCAGCCGGCTGAAGGCTATCAGGTGGTCAGCGTGAAGGTGGACCCCGAAGTGGTCACCATCGCCGATGACGATCTGACCCTCTTCCAGGGTGAAAATGTATCCCTGTATACCCTGGGCCGGGTCAATATTTCCGGTGAAACCCAATCAAAAACCGATACCATCACCCTCAACAGCCGGGGCGCGGCTTACATCAGCCATCCCACGGTCACCGTCACTGTGGAAATCCGCCCCATCAACGAAGCGGAGTAACAGCATGAATGCATTTGCAGATACCCTTCTTTCCATGATGTTCGGCTGGCTGCGCAGGCTGGTGGAAAGCATTTTCTCCTCCGCCTCCTCCGGCAGCTTCAGCTCTTTCCTGTCATGGCTTGGCGATCACTGGTTCTGGCTGGTTGCCGTTTTGTGTGTGGTCTGCCTGGTGCTGGATTATTTCATCTGGCTGATTCGCTGGAAGCCCTACGTCATCTGGCGCAACAAGCTGCGCCGGCTGTTTGGCCGCCGGGACCGCACCCCTTCCGACCCTGTTTTTGATCAGGGATACGACACCGGTGTGGATCTGGATATGGATGACATGGAAGCTGCCCCTATGCAGGAATATACTGACTGGCAGCCTGAATATGAAATGCCTGTCCAGCCCCAGCAGCCCGCTCCCCTGCCTCAGTTTGTGCAGGAAGTGGAACCGGTTTATACCGCTGCCGAAACATCCGATCCCCAGGTGGAGGAATTCATCTACCTTCCCCCTGAAACCACTGTGCGCAACAGGCGTAGCCAGCGGTATGAAAAAAAGAAGTCCCTCCTGTCCGGTCTTCTGTCCGGCAATCAGGAGGAAGAAAGTGAAATGATTGACGGGCTGCCCCCGGTGGTCAATAAGGAAGACGCTTTCCATGCCCCGGTGTTTCCCGACCAATATCAGAACGAATGACGGCAAGGTGAGTGCCATGTGTAACCTTCCCCAGGCTTTTATCGAGCAGATGCAGCGCATGTTGGGCGATGCTCTGCCCGATTTTTTGCATACCTACGAACAGCCTTATTTCCGGGGCATCCGTATGCGGCCCGGTGTTTCTGTTTTCTCCGATGCCGGTGAAGAAGTGCCCTGGGCAGCACATGCCCATTACCTGCCCCTGGACAGCCGTGCCGGCGCCCATCCCCTGCACGAAGCCGGCGCCTATTATCTGCAGGAGCCCAGCGCCATGGGCGCCGCTGCCGTGCTGCATCCCCTGCCCGGGGAGCGGGTGCTGGATCTGTGTGCCGCGCCCGGCGGAAAAAGCACCCAATTGGCTGCGTACATGGAAGGAAAAGGGTTGATCGTCTGTAACGAGCCGGTGCCCGGCCGTGCCCAGGTATTGTCCCGGAATGTGGAAAGAATGGGCATCCCCAATGCCATGGTCACCTGTGCCCTGCCGGAACAGCTTTCCCCCCGTTTCCCGCAATATTTTGATAAGATCATGGTGGATGCCCCCTGCTCCGGGGAAGGCATGTTCCGCCGGCACCCCGAAGCACGGGAGGAATGGAATCCTTCCTCTCCCGCCGGCTGTGCCGACAGGCAGCTGTACATTCTGGAGCACGCGGCGCAGATGCTGCGTCCCGGCGGACAGATGGTTTTTTCCACCTGCACATTCAATGACACCGAAAACGAAGGGGTGGTGCAGCATTTTCTGCATACCCACCCGGATTTTTCGCTGCTGCCCTTCTCCTTGCCGGGCTTGCCCCCCAATAACGGCATGCTGCACCTGTGGCCCCATCTGATCCGCGGAGAAGGCCATTTTGTGGCCCTGCTGCAAAAAGAAGGCAACAGCCCTGCGCTCTGCAAAAAGCCCGTCTTCCCCTGCCAGCCCCTGTCCAAACAGGACATGGCCGTGGCACAGGATTTCCTCTCCGCCCATCTTGTGCATCCCATTTTCCCCTCCGGCCTTTTCATGGGGCACGTCATTGCCCTGCCGGATGCGCCCCTGCCCGATCTGAAGGGGCTGCGCATTGTGCGGCTGGGGCTGCAATTAGGGGACGTAAAGGGCAGGCTGTTCCAGCCCGATCATGCCCTGGCGCTGGCCTGTCCCGTCAAATACACCTTCTCTGTCAATGAGGAGGAAGCCAGGCTATATCAGAACGGTCAGGTGCTTCCCTGCCCGGATGATGTGAAGGGCTGGCTGTGCCCTGTATTGGAGGGTATGCAGTTGGGATGGGGCAAGGCCAGCCAGAACCAGATCAAA
>JAFWYZ010000219.1 GCA_017517465.1 Clostridia bacterium
GATGTGTGTGCGTGCTACGTTGTTTCACCGGGACATCGTTTGCGTGATATGAATTGCCAATTCCGGCACCGGGTCAAGGGGCGATGCCCCTTGTGGGGTGCAGGGGTGAAACCCCGCATAGTTCCCCAAGTGCCACCGGGAAACTGTTTGTTTGATACAATTTGTCATTTCCGGAGAAAGGGTGCAGGGACAATGTCCCTGCTGGGGTGAAACCCCGCATGGTTCCCCATGCTTCACCGGGGAACTGTATGAAAGATACAGTTTGTTGCATCCGGAATTGGGTGCAGGGACAGTGTCCCTGCTTATTTGAAGGCCATCAGCTTGCGCAGTTCGATGGGGGTAAGGGTGCGCCACTGACCGCGCTGAAGATCGCCCAGCTGCAGGGGGCCGAACTGGACACGGCGCAGCTGCAGCACACGATGGCCGAAGGACTCGAACATGCGGCGCACCTGGCGGTTGCGGCCCTCATGGATGGTGACCAGCACCACGGTGGCGAAGGTTTCCTCCTTGATGATGCGCACCTTTGCGGGGGAGGTTTTATGGTCATCCAGCATAATGCCGGAGCGCAGGGTGCGCACTTCTTCCATGGGCACGCTGCCGGTGACCCGGACCAGGTAGGTTTTATCCACCTGGAAGGAGGGGTGCAGCATACGGTCGGTGAGATCGCCGTCATTGGTGAGCAGCAGCAGGCCTTCGCTGTCATAGTCCAGCCGGCCCACAGGGTAGAGGCGCACGGGGTAATCCCGGAAATGGTCCAGCACGCAGGGCCGGCCCTCGGGGTCGTTGACGGTGGTCACTTCGCCGGCAGGCTTGTGGTAGACAACGTAATGCTTTTCCGTTTCGGGGAAAATGCGCACACCGTCTACGCAGACAATATCCTCTTCTTCCACCTGCACACCCATTTCGCCGATCACCTGGCCGTTGACGGTCACCTTCCCGTCCAGGATCATTTTTTCGGCATTACGCCGGCTGGCCACGCCGCACAGCGCCATGTATTTTTGTAACCGCATATCAATACGCTCCTTTTGTATGTCATGCCCTTCTGAGGGCGAAGAACCAGATCAGAATGCACAGGGAGGAAAACGCGCCGCCTGTAAGAGGGTGAATGTTACGGGGCAGCCCAGAGGGCAAGGATGCGTCGGAGGTGGAAGCGAAAAGAGATTTTCGCCACGCTTTCCCCGGCATACAGGGGCACCCTTGCCAGGGCCTGCCCTTCATCGTAGAGGATGGCCTCCCCTACCTGCATGCCCTGCTCTACCGGTGCCGGCAATACAGAGGGCAAAACGGTTTCCACCGTGGGCAGGGTGCCCTGTTTTACAGGCGCTTTCAGGGCCTTTTTTGTATAGACGCAGACGTGCTCCTTTTCCCCGTTTTCCACCGGTACCAGCCCGGCGCTTTCGTTCTCTTCCAGCATGGTCACCATGGAGAAGCGGGCAAAGGCATCGTCCATGATCTGCGCCGCATCCCGGAACCAGTCCGGGTCGTTGAGCACACAGCCCACCACCGTCATGCCGTTTCTTTCCGCAGCGAACACCAGACAGCGTCCGGCGGCCCGGGTGTAGCCGGTTTTCACCCCCAGCGCCCCTTCGTAGGTGGAAAGCAGCTTGTTTTTGTTGTTCAGCACCCGGTTGTAGGGGTGCCCGGCCCAGGGAATGGAGGCCGTTTTGGTGGCCACAATGCGCCTAAAATCCGGATGTTGAAGGGCAGTGCGGGTGATGAGGGCCAGGTCGGAGGCGGTGGTGTGGTGGTTGGCGGCCGGCAACCCGTGGGGTGTGGAAAAGAGGGTGTTTTCACAGCCCATTTCTTCTGCCCGCTGTGTCATCAAGCGGCAGAAGGTATCCACATCCCCGGCAATATGCTCCGCAATGGCCACGGCGGCATCATTGCCGCTTTGCAGCATCAGCCCCAGCAGCATTTCATCCAGGGTCAGGGTCTCCCCTTCGGCAAGATAAATGCTGGTGCCCGGCACGCCGAAGGCATTCCGGGAAGCGGTGACAGGATCCGAAAGGGTGCCCTTTTCCAGGGCCAGCAGTGCCGTCATCACCTTGGTGGTGGAGGCCATGGGCAGCGCCTGATGAGCATTTTTTTCATAGAGGACACGGCCGGTTTCCATTTCGGTGAGAATGGCGCTTTTGGCGCTTTCCGCCCGGGCCCAGCTTCCATTATACAGGAGAAGCGCCGCAAAAAAAAGACCTGCCAGCAATCTTTTTCTCATGCCTTACTCCTCTTTCCGGCGGTGATCGGAAAAAACGCTGCGGATATCCTCCACCAGCTGGGGCGCAGAGGAGATGGCCTGCTCCAGCGCGGTTTTGTTTTGTGCCGGAAGCAGCCGGACACCCTCCGGCCCGATCACCAGAAAGCCCACCGGCTGCACCGTCACCCCGGCACCGCTACCCCCGGCAAAGGGAAGGGCCTGCTGAACAGGGGTTTTCTGCGGATCATATTCGCCGCCGCCGGTGGCAAAGCCGAAGGTGACCTTGGAGAAGGGAATGACGGTGGTGCCGGATGCGGTCTGGATGGCATCGCCGATGACGGTATTGACGTCCACCATGTCCCGGATATTTTCCAGGGTGGTCTGCATCAGGACGGAGATGGGGTGATCCATGGTTGTTCCTCCTTTTTTCCGTGGATTTTCCAGATCAGATATGCAATGGCTATTGTGCCCAGCCTGCCCTTGAGTATGCACACCCCGCGGCCCTTGTTCTGCCCCTGCCACAGGGGGACGAACCGGCTGTGTCCGTTGGGAAACAGCATGCCGCACAGGGAGGATAAGATGCCGCAGGCAAGGGCGGTGTCTGCGGCATCGGGCAGGTGAACAAAAGCCTGCACCTTGAAAAGCTGCAGCTGAATGAAGGCATGCATTCTTTTTCGCCTGTGCAGCAGCCGGATGAAAAGCGAAAGGGAATCCTTCCGGGTACGCTTTGGCTTTCTGCGCTTTTTCAGGGGCAGGGGCGTTTCCAGATACAGTTTTCCCTGTGCATCCCTTTGCAGGGGAAAATGGAAAATTTTCCGGATCCCCCACACCGATATGCCCACATGAAAGGAAAGGGCGCTGCCCTGCCACCGGCACAGAAAGCCCACCTGCACCGGGGCA
>JAFWYZ010000220.1 GCA_017517465.1 Clostridia bacterium
GACCGCTACCTGTCCACCGCTTTGTTTGAGTAAGGGGAGAGAGGCCATGCAGTGGTATCTGGAACGGCTGGAGGAAATGGAAAAGGCAAAACCGTTCTATTCCGTTTGCGGAGATGACTGCGCCGTGTGTCCCCGTTATCTGGCAAGAACGGAAGAGGAACTGCATCAGACGGCGGTTTTCTGGCATCAGGTGGGCTGGCGCGACCGGGTGGTGAGCAACGAGGAGATCCGCTGCCGGGGCTGCGGAACCCGGCAAAGCTGCGCTTTTATGCTGCTGCCCTGCCTGCAGGAAAAGGGCCATGAACGGTGTGCCAAATGCGGTGAATATCCCTGCGGAAAAATCGGCGATATGCTGGCCCGGTCCGCAGAAAAGGAAGAAATGTGCCGCAGGGCCTGCGGTGATGAACGCATGTTTGCCATGCTGAAAAGAGCCTTTTACGAAAAAGAAAAGAATCTGTTTCAGTAAAAAGGAAGAGCACGGCCCGGTATGCCGGCTTTGATGCTTGCTTTCGCAGAGGATGAGGGGTATAATAAAGTGTGACGAAAGGTGGTCTTTTGATGGCTGTATGTCCTTCCTGTAAAAGAGAAAACCCCATTCCGTCCACCCATTGTCCGGCCTGCGGTGCGCCCATGACGGCGGAAGGACAGCAGGCAGCGGAGCGTGAGCGGATCAACCGTCGGAACGTGGGCCTGATGGGGATGAAGTGGTATAAATTCCTGGTGTACTTTAATCTGCCTGTCAGCCTGCTGATCAACGGCTATGGGCTGTATGAGAGCATTGACAACTGGAACAGCCTGGATTTGAGTCAATACTACGAAAATCTGCAGCGGCCGGTGTATGTGGAAACGCTGGCATCGATGGTGCTGGGGGGTCTGGTGCTGGTGCTGCTGGCGGTGGCCCTGTGGGGGCTGCTCAAACGGAAATGGATCGGCGTCAGGGCGCTGCTTGGCAGTTACCTGGTTAATGCGCTGTTCGGGCTTTTGATGATCGTGGTGGTGATGCAGGTGCAGCCTGAGCCGGGAATGGAAACCATGCTGAAGACCCAGTTTATCAGCCAGTATGCCACTTCCATGGCCGGCATGGTTGCCATGTTTGTCCTCAACAAGGTTTATTTCAATAAACGGAAGCCCCTTTTTCAGACGGAAAATGCGGAAATTTAGAATTTTTCAAAAAAATATTTGAAAAACACTTGCGTTTTCGCACAACATGTGCTAAAATAGCCAATGCTGATTACAGCAAAAGAAGTATTTACCGGGAGGTGAAGGAAGTTGCCGAATATCAAGTCCGCCATGAAGCGTGTGAAGGTGAGCAAGAAGAAGAACCTGCGGAATCGTATGGTGAAGACGGGCGTTAAGACTGCCATCAGAAAGTATCAGGTCGCTCTGACTGAGGGTGTCGCCCCCGCCAGTGCGCAACTGAGCGCCACCACCTCCGCTATCGATAAAGCGGTGTCCAAGGGTATCATTCATAAGAATGCCGCCAACCGCAAAAAGGCTCGTCTGGCCAAGGCCCTGAACAAGGTTGAAGCCTAAGCCTTATCTATGGCAACAAAACCCGCATGTTAAGCGGGTTTTTTCTTTTGCAAAAACAGCCTCCTGTCGGATCGCAGGAGGCTGTTTTTCAGTATTGGTATGTTCTGAAAGAATAGGTGTCTTTTTCTGTATCACGCAACAGCAGCAGCACGGACCCGTCTTCCTGCGCATCGTGCCAGATCAGCTGCTGCCCCAGATCTTCCAGGAATGCGGTTTGCCCCTCCGGCATTACCTGATACAAATGCCACCAGTGGGAAGCATCGCCTTTCTTTACGGAAAACAGCATGGGAATGCTTTGCAGGGACAGAAGAATGTTTTCATCTTGAATGGCCAGCAGTTCAATTTCCCCCTGCTGAAAAGGTAGCGGAACCGGGGCGCTGAACTCCTTTGTGTTCAGGTTCAGAATGTACAGGGAATACGGCAGGTCACTTTCCTGCTCAGCAGCCAGAAAGACGGCTTTTTCTCCGTTTACCAGCATGCTGCACAAATTGCGATAAGGGATCTCGCTTTCCTTGGCGGCTGTGCTGCTGAAGGGAATTTCCCGGAAGGGAAGCGGGAACTGGGTGATCAATTCGCAGTCCGGTCCATAGATGTTCAGGGCATATTGCCCGTCTTTCAGGGTTTCCACCATGTACAGGCGATCGCCCCAGACGGCCTTATAATTGGTGGCAATGCCCAGCCCCACGGATGCGTCCGGGATGTGCTGGATCACCACCCGGGGATTGCCAAACTCATCCATGTGCCGATATTCCTCCAGCAGGAAGGGATACAAATTCACGGTGTAGCAGATATCTTCCTCTGCAACCGGCACACGTTTGTTGGATTTTTCAATGGCGCTGCCGTCTGTTCTGCACAGATACCAGCCGTAATTGTCCATTTCCGAATCAAAATACAGTTCGATCAGGAAGGTGTCTTCGGCCAAACGATATTGGCAGTAATAATCGCCGATTTCGGCCGTTGGTTCATCCAGATAGCGGAAGGCATGCTCCCACACGCTGGAGCCGTCCCGGTTCAAAATGGCAAAGCGCTCGCCGTATACCTGATAGTAGGGTGCTTCGCTGCGCCAGTTGCTGTTTTTGGAAAAGTAGCTGAGCAGCAGGGTGCCGTTGGGCAGCTCCGTGACCTGCACCTGACCGAACAGCGGCGGCTCCGAAAACTGAACCGGGTGTTCGGCAATGCAGCCTGTGGTTTGCTCGTCCGCCATGCCGGAAAACGGAACAAGCAGGATGAGCAGGATCAGCAAGATGGCGGCTGTTCGCTTCATATCGTATGCCTCCTGTATTTTTGTTATTTCTGCACGGTCAGATATTTTTCCATTACAAAGCCGTGGATGCCCTTGTATTCGATTTCGTACCAGCCTTTTTCCAGGCCAAAGATTTCCACTTCTGTTCCGGTTGCCCATTCGGCAATTTTGGCACTGTCGCCGGAGGGGGTATTGCGCACATTAACGGTGGTGCTGCCGGTGGCACGGCCGTTGTAGGAAAGCAGGCCTGTTCCCTCTGTTTCGGCATCGTACCATTTCAGGCAATCGGTTTGCACATATCCCACATCGCCGTCATCGCTGATTTTACACCACTTGCTGCCATATTCCAGCACCATCACCACGGTGCCGGCCTTGCATTTTTGCAGGGCTTTGCCGCTGTCCGATGCTTTAGCGCGTAGGGTGCATTTACCGGTCTTGGGGGCGTGGATCACCGCCACCTGCTTTTCCTTTTCTGCCGTGCTGCCAAAGTCCAGTTCGAAAGTGGGGACTTCCTTCTCTTCGCTGTTCAGAAGCACCGTGCTGGTGGCAACACCGAGCCGTATCAGCTGTACAGCTTCATTGCTATAGCGGACAACAGCATCATCCTTGATAGCTTTCTGTGTCTTTTGGGTTGAAGGATTCGTTGATGCAGAAGAATTGGCTCCCTGATAGGGAGTGGATCCATCTGCATAAGCACCATCCTGAATAATAGGAGCTTTCCCTTCTGCGTGCACTTTGTTTGTGCCGGGAATAAGAGAATATGTCACTCCTTGGGGCGCAGATTGGTTTAAATAATTTAGTAATGCTGTCGGATTCTTAAGCATCGCCTCTGGTACTTTTGTTACCGTTCCATTATCAATATGCAAAAGCAACGATGCATTAGCAATATTATTATCTACTTTCATATATGCACTGTGTGTGGTACCGTTTTTGTAGTAATACACCTGCATAATACGGTTTTGCAAATCGTCTTTTCCACTTCGAATATAGGTATTTGACGGAATGGAACCAATTGCTGTCAGTTGAGGGATACCATTATCATCATACTGTACATCATATAAAGTAACAGTTTCTGTAGTTTTAGTCCAACATTTTTCATTCCATTCCTGCTCTGTTATAGCAATTCCTCTTGGAGTGAAAAGAAGCATAAATGCAAAACCACAAAATAAGATCATGTGTTTCATTGCATGCATAACTAGGTTTAGCATTCTATCCTTTTTCACACTACATCACTCCATTCTTTTTATATAGCA
>JAFWYZ010000221.1 GCA_017517465.1 Clostridia bacterium
AAATTGCCTGCCTTTTCAAACGAGAAGGCAGGCTTTTTTATGTTGTTTTTTAGTTGGCAGCGAAGACGGAAGAGGTGGCTTCGTCCTCGTACTGCCGGGTGTAGAGGTTGTAGTAGTGGCCTTTGGCCTTGAGCAGCTGCTGATGCCTGCCCTGTTCGATGATCTTTCCGTCTTTGACCACCAGAATCAGGTCCGCATTCTTGATGGTGCTCAGGCGGTGAGCGATGACCAGGGAGGTGCGGCCTTTGATGATGGTTTCGATGGCGGACTGGATCTTCTGCTCGGTCAGGGTGTCCACGGAGGCGGTGGCTTCATCCAGCACCAGAATCCGGGGATCCGCCAGAATGGCACGGGCAAAGGAAATGAGCTGCTTTTCGCCGGTGGAAAGCATATCGCCGCCTTCGCCGACGTTGCTGTCCAGCCCCTTTTCCATTTTGTTCACCACTTCTTCTGCAGAAACCAGCTTCAACGCCCGGGCAATTTCCTCTTCTGTGGCATGGGGATTGCCGTAGAGCAGGTTTTCACGGACGGTGCCGGAGAACAGATGGGGTGTCTGCAGCACGTAGCCGATGGCAGAATGGAGCCACAGCTGGCTGCGTTCACGGGCATCACGGCCGTCGATGAGCACCTGTCCTTTGGTGGGCTCAAAGAAGCGGCACACCAGGTTCACCAGCGTGGATTTGCCGGCGCCGGTTTCACCCACAATGGCGATGTTGGAGCCGAAGGGGATTTTCAGGCTGAAGTTTTCCAGCACATATTCGTCGCCGTCAGGGTACATGAAATCCACATTTTTGAATTCGATGTCACCCTTGATCTCTTCCCAGTTTTCTTTCTTGGGATGAAAGGCATCACCGTATTTTTCGATCACTTCAGGGCTGTCCACCACGTCGGACTTGGTTTCCATCAGACGGGAGAAGCGCTCGATATTCACCTGGGTGGTGATCAGATCGGAAATGGCATCGATCAGCCAGCGCACGGGCTCCATCATGCCCTGGGCATAGTTCATGAACATGGCAAAGGTGCCCACTTCACTTTCGGCAATATAGCCGCCCTGCCACAGCACAATGGCCAGCGCCAGGGAAGAGGCGATGTTCAGCGTGGCGGAGAACATGCCCCGAAGGTGGGCCACCCGCACACTCTTTTTCCGCATGGCATGGGTGTCTGCCACAAAATCCCGGCCCATTTTGTCTTCGATGACCAGGGTTTTGATGGTCTTGGCACCGGTAATGCCTTCGTTGAAATTGCCGGTGATTTTGCTGTTCATTTCACGCACTTCCCGGTTGACCCGGATCAGCTTGGTCTGGAAGAAGCTGAAAAGCACAACGATGATGGGCAGAATGGTGATCACCAGCAAAGCCAGCCGTGCGTTCACCGCCAGCATCACCACAACAGCGCCCACAAGATAGGAAAGGTGCCACACCGCATCCATTAGCGACCAGGATACCATGGAGCCGATGCGGCTGGTATCGCTGATGACGCGGGCATGGATGTAGCCCACGCTGTTTTGGTTGAAGTAGGAGAAGGACAGGGTTTGCAGATGACTGAACGCTGCATTTCGCAGGTCACGGTTTACTTCCACTTCGGTGGACATGGCCCTTTTACAGGAAGCATAGTTGAAAATGCCGGTACCAATGATGGCTGCGGCATACACCAGCAGGAACCAGGGCAGGGTGTCCAGCGTTTTATTGGCAATGAAGTGGTTCAGAGAATAGCGCTGGAACTGGGGGATGAGCAGGTCCACACCGGTGGACAAAAGGCCGCAGACGATCATGGTGACCATGACCTTGCGGTATTTCTTCAGGTAGGGCAGGATTTTGCCGATGCCGAAGAAGGGAAGAGAGCGTTTTTCTTGTTTCTTATCCATTACGCATCCACCTCCTCTTTGGTGAGGGACTGGATTTCATAGATCTTCTGGTACAGCCCGCCGGCTTTTTCCAGCTCAGCAGGGGAGCCCATTTCCACGATCCTTCCCTTATCCAGCACGATCACCTGATCGGCTTTGGAGAGGGTGGTGATGCGGTGAGAAATGAGGATGATGCTGGCACTGCCGAAACGCTTTTCCAGGGCCTTGCGGATCCTGGCATCGGTTTCGGCATCCACAGCAGACAGGGAGTCGTCAAAGATCATGATGGGAGTATTCTGAGTGAGCATCCGGGCAATGGCAGCACGCTGTTTCTGTCCGCCGGAAAGGGTGACGCCGCGTTCGCCAACAAACGTATCGTAGCCTTTGGAGAAGCCTTCGATGGTATCGTCAAGGCAGGCGGCACGGGCGGCTTCCCGGATATCGGTGAGGGTCAGGTTTTCGTTGGTGATAGAAAGGTTTTCCTGCAGCGTGCGGGAGAAAAGGAAGGGCTCCTGCAGCACGATGCCGATGTGCTTGCGCAAATGTTCGCGCTTCATATCCGCAATATCCACACCGCCGATGGTGATCCTGCCGCAATCGGCAGGCAGGTCATACAGCCGGTCCAGCAGCAGCATCATGGTGGATTTGCCGCTGCCGGTGCCGCCCAGAATGCCAAGGGTAGTGCCGGCTTTCATGGTGAAATGAATGTCGTGCAGCATCTGGGGGCAGCCGTCATAGGCAAAGTTCACATGTTCAAAGGCGATATCGCCGGTCATATCCGGGCAGAGGGCATTTTCCTTGTCCTTTTCGATGGCGGATTCCACGATGTAGCCAATACGGTCCACCGCAACACCGGCCTTGCTCATTTCGGAAAGCATGCGGCCCAGCATACGGATGGGCCAGGAAAGCAGCCCGTTGTAGGACAGAAAGGCAATGTATTCGCCGCTGGACATTTTGTCGTTCAGGCAGAAGATGGCGCCAAACACCACCACCAGCATGATCTGCAGGCCGGTGAGCACATCGGAAGAAGCCCAGAAACGGCTCATTACCTTGCCAAGGCGCACCCAAAGGCCTGTGTATTCTTCATTGTGCTTTTCAAAGCGGTCTTTTTCGTAGCGTTCCCGGCCAAAGGCACGCACCACACGCACACCGGTCAGGTTTTCCTGGGCCATGGCGGACAGGCGGCCTTCGCTTTCGTCGCATTCCTTGAACCCTTCGCCGATCTTGTTGTGGAAACGGATGGAATACAGCACGATCACGGGCATGGGAATCAGGGCGATGATGGTGAGCGGCACGTTCATGGAGAACATGAAGATCATGGACAGGACCACCAAGATCATAATGCGGAACAGGCTGGTCATCTGGCCGGCCACGAAGTTCCGGGTGGTTTCGATATCGGAGGTGCAGCGCTGGATGATATCACCGGTATGGTTTTTCATGTGCCAGCTGAAGGGCAAATGTTCGATATGGGTGTACAGGGTATCCCGCATGGTTTTGACCAGGGTTTCGGATGCGCGGGTGTTGCTGAGCATAAAGCCGTATTGGCTGACAACCTTTATCAGGGCCACCGCCAGAATGGCCAGGGCCAGAATCCATAAATTTTTGCCCAGATATTCAAAGCCGCCGATGCTGTTGACCAGCTGCATCACGGCAGGCCCGAAAGTGGGCTCATTGCCGCCGATGGCATTATCCACAGCTGCGCGGATGATCTGGGGGGTGATCATGTCTGTCAGGGCAGTGAGCGCCGCCAACAGCATGCTGATCACAAAAAGGCCCTTGCTGCCCTTGAGAAAGCGCCAGATCAGGGCACCCTTGCGGACAGCAGGTTTATTTTCTTGCATTTGAATGTTTCCTCCTGAAAAATAAACGGTCAAAAAAGAAAAATACAGTCAGCTTTTCGGGTTTTGCTCCCCCTGCAAAAAAGCCGGACAAGCAGCGGACAGGCTTTCCGCTTCTTTGCCCGGCCATGTGCCGTCCCCATCGGCACAAGTCCCTTCAAAGCATCCCTTCTATTATAATGGCGAAAGGGTGTTCTGTCAACGAAAACGGTGTTTTTCCTGCAACAGTCTTGCCCGGGTTTGGCCACAATTCTGACCTGAAAAATGCTTGTTTGAAAAACGGAATTTCTGCAAAATATAGATAAGCGGGCCGAACCGGAAAAAGGGCTGCTGCGATGAACAACATTGGAGAAAAGATATGAAGGTTGAAAAGAATCCAAGAAAACCCCTGATGATCTTCTACCTGGTCGTATTGGGGCTGATCCTGCTTTACAATACCCTGATTTTGCCTGCCATTATGGAGAGCCGCATTGAGGAGGTGGACTACGGCACCTTTCTGCGCAGCCTGGACAGCAGGGAAGTGAAGCTGGTACAGGTGGACAGGGAGTATATTTATTTTGTCAAGGGTACACAGGAGGAGCCCCAGGTATTCCGCACCCTGCCCTTCAATGATGATAACCTGGTGGACCGGTTGTATGCCTCCGGCTGTGCCTTTGGCCAGGTGGTGGAAAGGGAAATGAGCCCGGTGCTGTCCTTTCTGGTCAGCTGGGTATTGCCCATGGTGCTGTTTTTCTTTGTGGGACAGATGCTGATGCGGCGCATGGGCAGGGGCGGCGGCATGCCCATGATGCAGTTTGGCAAATCCAATGCCAAGGTGTATGTGCCCTCTGCAACCGGAATCCGCTTTGCGGATGTGGCAGGGGAAGAGGAGGCCAAGGAAGCCCTTCAGGAGATCGTGGACTTTCTGCATCAGCCGGATAAATACCGGAAAATCGGCGCAGTGATGCCCAAGGGTGCGCTGCTGGTGGGGCCTCCCGGTACCGGCAAAACCATGCTGGCCAAGGCGGTGGCCGGGGAAGCCAATGTGCCCTTCTTTTCCATTTCCGGTTCGGAATTTGTGGAGATGTTTGTGGGCATGGGCGCGGCAAAGGTGAGGGATCTGTTCAAGCAGGCCAATGAAAAGGCCCCTTGCATTGTGTTTATTGATGAAATTGATACCATTGGCAAAAAGCGTGACGGCCATGGGGTGGGCGGCAATGACGAACGGGAGCAGACGCTGAACCAGCTGCTTACCGAAATGGATGGCTTTGACGGCGGCAAGGGTGTGGTGATCCTGGCGGCTACCAACCGTCCCGAAAGCCTGGATCCGGCGCTGCTGCGGCCGGGCAGATTTGACCGGCGGATTCCGGTAGAGCTGCCGGATCAGCAAGGGAGAGAAGCCATCCTGAAAGTGCATGCAAAGAAGGTGCACCTGGAACAGAATGTGGATCTGTCCGTCATTGCCCGTTCCACCTCCGGCGCATCCGGGGCAGAGCTGGCCAATGTGATCAATGAAGCGGCGCTGCGGGCTGTGCGGATGGGCAGGGAAGCGGTAAGCCAGCAGGATCTGGAGGAAAGCGTGGACGTGGTGATCGCCGGATACCAGAAGAAGAACAAGGTGCTGTCCGAGAAGGAAAAGGCTATTGTGGCATATCATGAAATCGGCCATGCGCTGGTGGCGGCATTGCAGAAAAACTCCGCACCGGTGACTAAGATCACCATTATCCCCAGAACATCCGGGGCCCTTGGATACACCATGCAGGTGGAGGAACAGGAAAGAAACCTGATGAGCCGGACAGAGATTGAAAACAAAATTGCTACGCTTACTGCCGGCCGTGCGGCGGAGGAGATGGTCTTTGGCAACGTGACCACCGGCGCCGTCAACGACATTGAACAGGCCACCAAGCTGGCCCGGGCCATGATCTGCCGCTATGGCATGAGTGATGAATTTGGCATGGTGGCATTGGAAACGGTGCGAAATCAGTATCTTGGCGGGGAAGCGGCTGTGGTCTGCAGCGATGAAACGGCGGCACGGGTGGATAAAAAAGTGGTGGAAACGGTGGGATGCCAGTACGAAAAGGCCCGTGAATTGCTGAAAAAGCATGAAAAGAAACTGCATCGCCTGGCACGGTATTTATTTGACCGTGAAACCATGACCGGTGCGGAATTTATGGAAATATTAAGCGCAGAAAGTGAATAAGCATAGAACACCCGAGGCGATTTCGGGTGTTCTTTCAATTATTTTTCAAGGATTTTGAAAAAGGATATTGACAAGCAGGAAAAAAAGTGGTATAAATCTGGTTGGCCGAAGCTAACTGAAATGACGGCTATTTATTTGACAGGTCAGTTAAATGAAACTAACTGATGGAAGAACAGGAGGAATGCTTCATGGAAATGTCTTTGTGGAAAGCGCAGGAAGGAGTGGAACACATCATCCGGCGCATTGATACAGACGATGAAGAAATGAACTCTTTTCTCTTTTCTCTTGGGTGTTACAGCGGTGAGCCTATCACGGTGGTTTCCCGGAAGGGGAAGGGCTGCGTGGTGGCGGTGAAGGATGCCCGCTACAGCATTGATTCCATGCTGGCGGAGGCAATCATCGTATAAGCCTCACTGATAAGACAGGCGGTAAGGTGTGCCTTACTGCATTTCTTATGACCGACAGTTAAACAAAACTAACTATAAATGATTCAAAATCAACAGACGGAAGCACAAGGAGGAACGGTATGAGAATTGCGTTGACAGGGAATCCCAACAGCGGCAAAACCACCATGTACAATGCCCTGACCGGCCGGAACGAACGTGTAGGCAACTGGGCGGGTGTGACGGTGGAAAAGAAAGAACACCCCATCAGGAAGGCCTATTATTCCGGTGAGCATGAGCCCGTTGCGGTGGACCTGCCCGGCGCATATTCCATGTCGCCTTTCACCTCCGAAGAATCCATCACCAGCAGCTATGTGCGCAACGAAGAGCCGGACGTGATCGTCAACATCGTGGATGCCACCAACCTCAGCCGCAGCCTGTTTTTTACCACTCAGCTGCTGGAATTGGGCATCCCCATGGTGGTGGCCCTGAACAAGGCGGACGTGAATGAAAAGAAGGAAACGAAAATCGACGTGGCTGCCCTGTCCCAGAAGCTGGGCTGCCCCGTGGTGGAAACGGTGTCCACTGCCAACGAAGGCCTGAAAGCGGTGATCGATACCGCCATGGCCCGGGTGGGCAAGGGCCAGAAGGCCCCCTATGTCCAGGGGGATATTGATCTGACCAGCAAGCAGGCTGTAGAAGCTGCGGACAGAAAGCGCTTCCAGTTTGTCAACAAAATCGTTTCCCAGGTGGAAAGCCGCAAGGTGTTGACCAAGGACAAGAACATTCAGGATAAAATCGATGCCGTGGTGACCCATCCCATCCTTGGTATTGTGATCTTTGCTGCGGTCATGTTCCTGGTGTTCCATATTTCTCAGGCTGACGGCCCTCTGGGCCTTGGCGTATGGCTGGCTGACACGCTGGTGGGCTGGCTGGAAAGCTTCCAGGGCCTGGTGGCCGAATGGGTGAGCGGTGCCTCCGACATTCTGCAGAGTCTGCTTGTGGATGGCATTATCGGCGGTGTGATCGCTGTGATCGGGTTCCTGCCGCTGGTGATGGTCATGTATTTCCTCATCGCCCTGCTGGAAGACTGCGGCTACATGAGCCGTGTTTCTGTGGTGCTGGATCCCATCTTCAAGAAGGTGGGCCTGTCCGGTAAGTCCGTTATTCCCTTTGTGATCACCACCGGCTGCGCTATCCCCGGTGTTATGGCCAGCCGTACCATCCGCAACGAGCGTGAACGCCGTGCCACAGCCATGCTGGCCCCCTTCATGCCCTGCGGTGCAAAGCTGC
Source organism: Clostridia bacterium (assembly GCA_017517465.1). Classification (GTDB taxonomy): domain Bacteria; phylum Bacillota; class Clostridia; order Christensenellales; family Aristaeellaceae; genus RUG563. The sequence goes on from JAFWYZ010000221.1 coordinate 7,537, forward strand.
CCGTGATCGCCCTGTTTGCCGGTGCTTTCTTCTCCGATGCATCCTGGGTGGGCACGCTGATGTATTTTGCCGGTATCGTGCTGATTTTCCTGGGTGCTCTGCTGGTGAACAAGATTGCCGGCCACAAGGCCCGCAAGTCTTTCTTCATCATTGAGTTGCCCGAATACAAGTGGCCCTCTCTCAAGCGTGCGTTCCTGTCCATGTGCTCCCGCGGCTGGGCCTACATTGTGAAGGCCGGTACCATCATCCTGCTGTGCAACACCCTGGTGCAGGTGATGCAGATGTTCAACTGGAATTTCCAGCTGGTGGAAGAAGGGGCTGAAAATACCTCCATCCTGGCCACCGTTGCCCATCCCTTTGCTTATTTGCTGATTCCCATTGTGGGTTATCATGCCTGGCAGCTGGCTGCCGCCGCCGTGACCGGCTTCATTGCCAAGGAAAACGTGGTGGGCACCCTGGCGGTATGCTTTGGCATCTCCAACCTGATTGATACGGAAGAGCTGGCCCTGATGGAAGGCGCCGGTACCGAAGTGGCCGCTATCTTCGGCCTGACCAAGGTGGCTGCGCTGGCCTACCTCATGTTCAATCTCTTCACCCCTCCCTGCTTTGCGGCCATCGGCGCCATGAACAGCGAAATCAAGAGCAAAAAATGGCTCTTTGGCGGTATTGGCCTGCAGCTGGGCGTGGGTTTCACCGTGGGCTTTTGCGTGTACCAGATCGGTACCCTGATCACTGCCGGCAGCTTTGGCGCCGGTTTCATTCCCGGCCTGATCGCCGTGGCTGCATTTGCCGGTGTGATCGTGTACCTGATCCGCAAGGCCAACAGCGACCTGAAGAAGGAATACAAGCTGAACGCACAGGCCTGACAAGATTGCAATAAAAGGAGAAGAATGTATGGCTGACATTGTGATCATTGCTGTGCTGGCTGTGATCCTGGGCATTGCAGGCGGGTATGTGATCAAAGCCAAAAAGAGCGGACAGAAATGCATTGGCTGTCCTTACAGCAAAACCTGTTCTGCCGGAAAAGGCGGCTCTTCCTGCTGCAACTGCCACAGCGAACAATAAAGCAATAAAAAAGCGGATCCCCGAAAGAAAGGGGATCCGTTTTTGTTATTCGGAATGCATTATGGCAAGGGCTTTTTCGTAGCAATTGACGGTGTGGGTGGGCAGGGGAGAGGTTTTGCCCTTCTGGCTGAAAAAGATGCTGTCCACCCCGGCGCTGACGGCGGCAGGGATATCGGCGGACAGACTGTCGCCCATCATCACGGCAAGGGATTTGTCCTTGCAGCCCATCTGCTCCAGTGCCATCAGAAGCATTTTGGGATCAGGCTTGGCAGCCCCCACTTCTTCGCTGATGAGGATCACGTCAAACATGGGGGTCAGGGGGCAAAGGGCAAGCCTGCTTCTCTGGATGGAGGAAACGCCGTTGGAAATGAGAGCAATTTTCATTTTGCCGTGCAGTGCCTGAATGAATTCTGCTGCACCGGGCAGAAGATCTGCATAGTTGCCAAGGTTATTGGCATAGGCAGCGGCAATGGGCAGAGGGTCCATATTCCCTTTGTTCAGAAACTGCAGAAGTTGGCGGAAACGCTCCACCTTCAGTTCTTTCTGGGTGGTTTCACCTTTTTCCAGTGCCTTCCACAGCGCATTGTTGATACGGTGGTAGTTTTCGCAGGTATGGTGATCGGCAGGAAGGCCAAAGTCCGCCAGCGTCTTTGACAGGGCCTGACGCTCTGCGGCATTGAAGTCCATGAGGGTGTTATCGTTGTCGATCAGGAGATATTGATAACGCATTGTTCACCTCAAAACTTATACTTGTCTTCTTTGGCATCCTTATATGTGCGCTTGAACAGTGCATTGGCCACCAGAATGCCCACAATGGGCAGGAACACAAAAATCAAAAGAATTCCCATTTTTCTCACTTCTCCTTTCATTCACACATCCACAGCCGGGCATCGTGACCGGCCAGTTTGCACAGAGCTTCCAGATAGAAATAATCGCCGTAGAGAATGTTGATATGCCTGCCTGCACCGTCATTGTGATAGGCAGCGGTGCATTTTTGCAAAACACCGGTGTACCGGTCGCTGTAATCGGCGCAGAGGGTATGCAGCCCGTACAGAAGCTTTAATGCCGAAGCATGGTATTTTTCTTCGCCGGTGAGCTTTGCCAGCTCGATCAGACCGCAGGCAGCACAGGCACCGGCAATATTGTCGATCAGTTCCGGTTCGTCCGGCTGGCAGAAATCGCAGCAGGTGAGGCCGTCAGGGCGGATATGGGAAATGAAGTAATCGGCACAGCGTTTTGCTGCGGCCAGATACGTGTCATCCTTCAGGTTCAGGGCACTGAGGGTGAAGCCGTACAGCGCCCAGGCCTGGCCGCGGCTCCAGCTGCTGCCTTCTTTGTATCCCTGTCCCCGGGGACGCTGCAGCACTTTGCCGCTTTCGGGATCAAAAATGCAGATGTGGCAGCAGCTTCCGTCCGGCCGTTGGAATTCACGGATGGTGGTGTCTGCATGGATGCGGGCAATTTTTGTATAGCGGGGGTCGCCGGTTTGCTTTGCAGCCCAGTGCAGAAGGGGCAGGTTCATCATGCAGTCCACAATGGCATAACCGATATGGTCCTCCCCGTTCCAGGCCCGGATGAAGCCTTCCGGATTGAAACGGCCGGCCAGAAGATTGGCTGCATGCAGGGTGTGGGTACGGGCTGCGGTATCGCCGATGAGCCGGTCATGGGCACCGCAGGAAAGCAGATACATGAAGCCCACGTCGTGGTGCAGCTTTTCAAATGCCGCGATCTGGGCGACCAGCATTTCTTCTGCCCGCAGCGCTTCCTGCAGGAAGCATTCTTCCTTTGTGGCATTGTAGCATTGCCACATGATGCCGGGCCAGAAACCGCCCGTCCACCAACTGTTGCCGTCAAAGGGGGCGGGGCCGAAACGGCCTTTTTCCCCGGTGTAGGGAAGAATGCCCTGCCTGGCGGCAATGGAAGTGCCTTTGCGGAATTTATCGATGGTTTTTTGCAGGGCATCCTGCATCCATTGTTCCATGGTCATCCTCCTTTGTTATTTGGTAAGGCGGATATCGTTGAAGGTGACGGCGGCATTTCGCACTGCATAGAACCCCACATACACATATCCGTCATCGATGGTGGAAAGGGCATAGTCAAAGCCGGCAGAAACGGGTTCGTTTTCACCGTACTGCAGGGTGAAACCATCCTGAGTGCCGC
>JAFWYZ010000222.1 GCA_017517465.1 Clostridia bacterium
CATTCACCGCCTGTGTGGCCGGCGCAGGTTTTGCAAAGGCCGCAGTCGCTCATGGAAAAGGCGAAGTAATAACCGTCGCCAAAGGCCTTGCCTTCCAGATGGAAGGAAACCTTCTGAGTGATATGCTTGTTGTGGCCGCCGATGATGATGCCCCAGCTGTAGCGGCTGAGCATTTCCCTGTATTGTTCCATGGTGGGGCTGCCGGGCCGGGAAGGGCAGGTGAGGCCCTTGCCCCAGTCGTTGCAGCCGAACATGCATTTGAGCAGGGTACGGCTGTCAAAAACGATCTGGGAAATGTGGAAAGGGGTAGCGCTGACAGCACCCATGTCAAGGGCAATTTTCTTCAGTTCTTCAGCGTAAGCGGGAATTTCGGGCATGGGGGGATGCCTCCTCTTTGATCAGATCATTTTGATGAGCATGTTTTTCTGTTCGTCAAACTCCAGCTGTAAAAGCTTTTCTTTTTCCATTTGCTTGAGCACGTCAGAAAAGCGTTTGAAGCCAATGGCATGCTCGGAATAATCAGGATAGACGGACTGGATATCAGCCTTGAGAATGGAGGGGTTCACGCGCTCGAAGCCGTCATCCTTATAGCGCTGCAGCTGTTCGGAGAAGGCACTGCGCCAGTTGTCCTTGCTCAGGCTCTTTTTGGCGGCGGTATCCGGTGCATCCAGATTCAGGGACACCAGCACGTTGTAATTGTCGCTGCGCACACGGATGGTACCGAATTTGGCAGCCAGTTTGTTGAGCAGCTTGCCAAAGGAGGCACAGCCGAAGGATTTTTCGTTGAAATCAGGACGCAGACGAAGCAGCACGCCCTTCAGTTCGCTGGCATACATTTCGTCATTATCGGTCTGTTCGGCCAGAATGCCTTCCAGCAGCTTGTTCAGCCCGGCATCGTCCAGGGGCTCGTCTTTGGACTGCTTCTTGCCACGGCGCTTGTCCCTGTTGACAGCGGACACGCTTTCCAGAAACTGAAACTCGTTGCAGGCATTGATGAAAATGGAGGATGCCACTTCGCTGCGGCTCATGCCCAATACGAACTTGCCCATGCTCTTCAAACGGCCCACAAGGGGAGTATAGTCGCTGTCACCGGATACGATGCAGAAAGAATCGATGAGGGGATTGGTGTAGGCCACTTCCAGCGCATCCAATACCAGCAGGATGTCGGCATTGTTTTTCTGGGCCACACCGTGGCGCAGGGAAGGCACGACGGTGAAGGTGTTGGAAAGCAGCAGCTCTTTCAATTCGGAAAAGCGGTCGGTATAGCCGTAGACCTTGCCAAGCAATATATCGCCGCGGATCTTTACCTTGTCCAGAATGTTGTTCAGGGTGGGTGCCTTGGCACCGCAGTTTTCCAGATCCACAAAAATAGCAAAACGGGATGTGCTCAATAAAATTCAACTCCAATCAGGTTTTGCCATCGGGATGCGCCCAGCTGTAGACGGCTTCCGCTGCCGTTTTATTCATTTTCGGGCAGGCAAGCAAAGCGTCCATATCGGCTTCCCGTATGGCTTTTACAGACTTAAAATATTGCAATAAAGCGCGCCGCCTGGCAGCACCGATGCCGGGGATATCATCAAGCACGCTGCGGGTGGCATTTTTTTCTCTCAATCCGCGATGATGGGTAATGGCGAAGCGGTGGGCTTCGTCACGGATACGCTGGATCAGATGCAGGGCGGGGGTATGGTGATCCAGCAGGATGGGCTCTTCCCGGTCCGGAAGATAAATGGCTTCAAGACGTTCAGCCAGGCCGAACATGGGCACATTTGCCCCGGCAGAAAGCATGGCCTCCCGGGCAAAGGCCAATTGTTCCGGGCCGCCGTCGATGAGCACCAGATCCGGCAGCGGCCATTTTTCACCGCTGTCAGGGCTGATGCTGCGCTTGAACCTGCGTCCCAGCACTTCGTTCATGGAGGCAAAATCGTTGGCGCCTTCCACGGTTTTGATGCGGTAATGGCGGTATTCCTTGGGGGCAGGGGCACCGTCGATAAACACCACCATACTTGCAACGGACAAGGTGCCCTGGGTGTTACTGATGTCAAAGCCCTCAATGCGGCGGGGGGTGACAGACAGGCCAATGGCCTTTGCCAGGCTTTCGCAGGCCCCCACTGTGCGTTCGTACTGCACCTGTTGCTTGGCATTGCGCTTTTGCAGGGCATCCCGGGCATTCTTTTCCGACAGCAGAACCAGCGCCCGCTTATCCCCCCGCTTGGGGATCGTAAGGGTACAGGCACCGTCCCTTTTTTGTCTCAGCCATGCTTCCAGGTCTGCGGCAATTTCATCCGGCAGATCTGGGCAGAGCACTTCCCGGGCAGGCTTTCGTTCATCATAGAATTGCAGCATAAAATCAAACAGCACCTCGCCCCGGTCTTCTCTTCCTTCCCCGGGCAGGGCAAAGCTGTCTCCCCCCACAATACGGCCCCGGCGCACATACATCACCTGAGCCATACAATCCATATCATCGCCCCAAAGGGCAAACACATCCTGTTCAGCACCGGAGACCTGAATGGCCTGCTGGCGCTGCATGAGCCCCTCGATGTCATTGAGCTGGTCGCGGATTTTGGCCGCTTTTTCAAATTCCAGCTTCATGGCGGCAGCCTGCATGTCTTTTCTCAGATCGGCAGTGATTTCCTGATATTTTCCGCCCAGAAAGGAAACCACCCGATCCACCACCTGCCGGTATTCGGCCTGCGTGCATTTCTGGCAGCAGGGCCCCAGGCAGCGGCCGATTTCGTAGTTGATGCAGGGCCGCTGCAGCTTTTTTTCGGGCAGGTGATGCTTGCAGGTGCGCAAGGGGAACAATTTGCGCAGGGTGTCCAGCACATCCTTCACCGCCGTGGCGCCGATGTAGGGGCCAAAGTATCTGGCACCGTCGTTTTCCTGGCGGCGGGCCAGCGTGACCCGGGGATACATGTCCTTCAGGTCCAGGCGGATATAGGGGTAGTGCTTGTCATCCTTGAGCAGGATGTTGTAATAGGGCTGATGAAGCTTGATCAGATTGCATTCCAGAATCAGCGCTTCCAGATTGGTGCGGCAGAGGATGATATCGAAATCATCGACATGCGAAACCATGGCCGCCACCTTGGGGGTGTGGTCGCGGCCATGGAAATAGCTTCTTACTCTGTTTTTCAGGTTCACTGCCTTGCCGACGTAGATGATTTTCCCATTCTCTTTCATCTGATAGCATCCGGGAGAATCGGGCAGCAGGCGCAGCTTCTGCGCAATCCGGTCGTTCATGAATTATTCGTCGCCGAAAGTGGATTCCACCACGTTGATCAGCTGATCCATCAGCTCATCTTCCACGGGCACGAATTCTTCCATTTCTTCGCCGTCTTCGTCTTCCAGGGGCACCACTTTCATTACATAGTGGGAAATTTCGGCTTTATCCTTGCCCTCGCCGCAGTCATCGGTGAGCAGCACATATTCATCGCCGTTGTAGAAGAAATAACGGTCCACACGCAGCTGCAGCACACCGCCGTCTTCGGTTTCCAGTTCGATGATATCCAGTTCTTCATTGTTGCACATGGCAATCGCTCCTTCAATATTCATGATTGTTTGCCCGAATCAATTATACCCTAATCTGCCGGAAATTACAAGCAGCGAAAGGAGGGGCAATCAGAGCAGAAAAGGAAAAAAGATTGATATTTTTGTCTGTCCATCGTATAATAGGAAAAGAGTTTGATTTGGAGGTGCCAAGATGGTTCACATCCGTGATTATAAAGGCAAGAACATCCACATGATCGGCATTGGCGGCAGCAGCATGAGCAACCTGGCTGAAATGCTGGTGAAGGAAGGGTATAGCGTGTCCGGGTCTGACAATGCCAATTCCCACGCGGTGGAAAGGCTGCGGAAGATGGGCATTTTAATCACCGTGGGGCATTTTGCGGAAAACATTCCCGGGAAGGATCTGATCATCTTTTCCGCTGCCATCAGCGAAGAAAACCCGGAACGTGCCATGGCACGGGAGATGAACATTCCTCAGATGGAGCGTTCCACCCTGCTGGGGCAGCTGATGCAGAACCATGAAAACGTGATCTGCGTCAGCGGTACCCATGGCAAAACCACCACCTCTTCCATGATCGCACAGGCCATGCTGGACTGCGGAAAGGACCCCACCGTGCAGATCGGCGGACGGCTGGATGCCCTTGGCGGCGGTAACCGTCTGGGGGGCAAGGAAGTATTTGTGGCGGAGGCCTGCGAATTCCATGGCAGTTTTCTGGAAATGAGCCCCACCACCGCTGTGATCCTGAACATTGAAGAGGATCATCTGGATTATTACAAGGATATTTATGATATCTGCAATGCCTTCGGCAAATTCCTGGCGCTGCTGCCGGAAGATGGGCTGGCCATCGGCTGGGGAGAGGATCCCTGGATCCCCGGGCTGTTTGCAAAGCTTTCCTGCCGTACGCTGACCTATGGCAATACGGATAAGTGCGACTATTACCCCGAAAATCTGACCTATTCCGATACCGGCTGTGCCCGGTTTGACGTGATGTTCCGGGGTGAAAATGAAGCAAGGGTGGAATTGAATGTACCCGGTACGTTCAACGTGCTCAATGCTCTGGCAGCCTATGTATCTGTACGCAGCACGGGTGTGGCGCCGGATCAGGCAGCGGCGGCCCTTTCTGCGTTTGCCGGGGTGCACCGCCGGTTTGAACTGACGGGCATCATTGACGGCGTGAAAATGTACCACGATTACGGCCATAATCCCACCGAAATGAAAGCGGCGCTGGATGTGGCCAGAATGCAGAAGCCCGGCAGGCTGTGGGCGGTGATGCAGCCCCATACTTACAGCCGTGTGAAGGGCCTGTTCAATGATTATCTTACCTGCACCGCAGTGGCAGATTTCACGCTGGTGACCGATATTTTTGCCGCCCGTGAGAAGGACCCCGGGGATATCCGCACCGAAATGCTGATCGAGGGCATGCGGGAAAAGGGCATTGACGCCGTGCACACCCCCACCTTCGATGATACGGAAAAATACCTGCGGGCACATTGGCAGCCCGGTGACCTGGTGCTGACCATGGGATGTGGCAACATCAATCTGCTGAATGAACAGATGCAGCTGCATGGCGATACCAAATAAAATTAGGCCGGGGCGAGGAGGCTCCGGCCTTTTTGCACAAAAAAGGAAGGCTTCCGGTAAGAAGCCTTCCTTATTGTTTTGCTTTGTTTCATCAGGCACCGTCGGGGAAAGCGCCTTCATAGAGGTAACGCAGCGTTGCGGGGCCGGCCACACCGTCATCGTTGAGGCCGAAGCGGCGCTGGAAAGCCTTCACGGCATTTTCGGTACCCAGGCCGTATTTGCCGTCCACAGTACCGGTGTAGAAGCCCTGCTCCTTCAGCTCTTCCTGCATGTCTTCCACCAGCGGGCCGTAGTTGCCCTTGCGCAGGGTGACATACTTCACATTGGGGGCCTTGGTGACCTTCACCCATTCGCCTTCAGGCAGGGGAGTGGGGGTGCGGTAGGGGGTGGCGGTAGGCTTCTTGGTGGGGGCAGGCTTGGGGGTGTTGGTGACCCGGGCCTGGGAAGCACTCTTGGCCTTGCCGGAATAGAGCAGGTTCAGCGTACCGGAGCCGGCTTTGCCGTCAGCGGTGAGCCCGTTGGCCTTCTGGAAGGCCTTCACGGCATTCTTGGTGCCTTCGCCGTAGCTGCCGTCCACAGAGCCGGAATAGTAGCCCAGGGCCTTCAGCTTGGTCTGCAGGGTGCGCACGCCGCTGCCTTCGCTGCCTTCCTGCAGGGTGGTGCCGATAATGCCGGCAGCAGTGGAGGTGGACTTGGCAGAGGAGGAATACAGGGCTTTCAGCGTCAGGGGGCCGGCCACACCGTCGGAGTAGGAGCAGTTACGCTTCTGGAAAGCGGTGACGGCATCTTCCGTGGCTTCGTCAAAGGTGCCGGTGGCATTGCCGCTGAGGTAACCCAGGGAAATGAGACGTTCCTGCATTTTGCGCACATCGGAAGAGGAATTGCCCTTGCGCAGATAAGTATTTTCATTATAGGAAGGAACAGCCGTAGCATTGGAGCCTGCCGCAGCGGGCTTGTTGGCAGGCTTTGCGGTGGCACGGGCATTGCGCAGGGCATTCATGGTCTGCTGGCCCACCTTGCCATCGGCAGTGAGGCCATACTGCTTCTGGAAAGCCTTGACAGCCGCTTCGGTACCGGCACCGAAATCGCCGTCCACACTGCCGGTGTAGAAGCCCAGGCTCTTGAGACGGCGCTGCACTTCGCGCACGTCATCGCCGGTGCTTTCCAGCTTCAGGGAACCCTGGGGAGTGGGGGTGATTTCGGGCTTTTTGGTAGCGGTGGCATTATAGAGCTTGGTGAAGGTGGAGGACCCCACTACACCATCGGCCGTCAGCTTGTACTGTGTCTGGAAAGCCTTGACGGCAGCCTCGGTACCGGGGCCGAAATCGCCGTCAGCCAGACCGTCGTAGAACTTGAGGTTTTTCAGCAGGCGCTGCACTTCGCGCACCTGATCCCCCTGGCTGCCCAGCTTCAACACACCCTGAGCCGTAGCGGCAGGGGTTTCGGCGATGGGGGGCATGGTGATGGTGATCTGGGTGGAGCCGCTGGGAACGGTGGGAATCACCACGGGGGCCCAGCCATTATCGGTGGGCACGGTAATCAGGCCCGGGTTCTGGGTGGGCACGGTGATGGTGCCGCCGATGGGATTGGAAATACCGCCCTGAGGTGCATTGGTCACAGGAATCTGGGTGGGAATAGGCGGCTGGGTAGTGGCAGGGGCAAAGGTGGGGAAATCACCGATGCCGGTATTGCCATTGTTGTTGCCGTTCTGAATATCCGGCGTTACATAGCAGCCGGACAGAATGAGCGGCAGCACCAACAGCATTACAGCCAGCATCCATTTTACACCGCGGCGCTTGTTCATGGGTCATCCTTCCTTCCAAATACATTCAGCAAATACATGCCTGTTTTCCTTGATAATATATTGACGAAAATCAGATGCATTTTGTTCCCGGAATCTGGGAAAAAATACATTTCAGGGGATATAGTGCCATCCCTGAATGCCAAGCTTTTCGGCGGCCCGGATATTTTCCAGCCTGTCATCGATGAAAAGCGTGTCTTCGGCGTTCAGATGATAGCGGTCCAGCAGGATACGGTAAATGCGTTCATCCGGCTTCATCACCTTTTCCCGGGAGGAAACCACCATGCCATCCATATGCCGGAAAAAGGCAAAGCGTTCCACCGTGCGGGTGAGGGACGGTTCCGGGTAATTGGTGAGGGCAAACACACGCTTTCCCATGGCCTTCAGTTCGGCAATCAGGTGGGAAAGGGGCAGGGGGGACATGGTCTGCGGGAAGGTTTCCAACAGCTGCAGGATATGCTTTTCGCAGCCGGGATGGGCGGTAGCGGCAGCAATATCGGATGCAATTTCCATGTTGGATTTTTCCCCAAGGTCAAACTGTGCCCAACGGGATTGGCCTCCGTCAGAATCAAATATGGCATGCTGCACATCCACACGAATTTCTTCCGGCAACAGCGTGCAGACTTTTTCGGGACAGAAGCTGAGCAGCACACCGCCGATGTCGAAAACGATGTTTTGCGCTTTCAAAAATCTTTCATCCATGGTGATACGCCTCCACGTTTATAGGATACCATATTTTTATCACAAATACAATCTTTTTTCGTACGACTTTTTTAGCAATTTTGTTTGTTTCCTGTAACTTTTTCCGCATAAACTCTTGACAAATCCGGGAAAAGGTGTAGAATAGTCAAGGAAGGTCAAAGAAAGTCAAAATGTTTTGAACTTCCATATATCGGAAAGAAAGAAGGATGTGCAAATGAACGGCAATCAATATACGCAAAAATCCATGGAAGCCATTCAGGCTGCGCAGCGGACGGCGCAGGAATGGGGTCACCAGCAGCTGGAAGCAGCGCATTTGCTGCATGCCCTTGTGAATCAGAAAGAAGGGCTGATCCCCCAGCTTTTGCAAAAGTGCGGTGTGCCTGTGATGCAGCTGGCGTCCGGCACAGAAGGAATGTTGCAAAAACTGCCCCGGGTGCGTTTGCAGAGCAGGGAAGAAGGAAAAGTATATGTCAGTGCAGCCCTCGATCAGGCACTGCAGGCGGCCATGAAGCGTGCAGAACAGATGAAGGACGAATATGTATCCGTGGAGCATTTGCTCCTGGGGCTGATGGAAAAAGCAGACCGGGACATGCAGCGGCTGTTTGATGGGGTACAGCTGAAAGAAAGCGATGTGCTGGCGGCACTTTCTGCCATCCGGGGATCCGCAAGGGTGACCGGCGACAACCCGGAGGAAACCTATGACGCGCTGGCCAAATACGGCACCGATCTGGTGGAACTGGCCCGGAAAGGCAAGCTGGACCCCGTGATTGGCAGGGACAGTGAGATCAGGGATGTGATCCGCATCCTGAGCCGCAAAACCAAGAATAACCCTGTGCTCATCGGTGAGCCCGGCGTGGGCAAGACCGCCATTGCGGAAGGCCTGGCCCTGCGCATTGTACGCAAGGACGTGCCGGATTCCCTGAAAGACCGATCGGTATTTTCCCTGGACATGGGTGCGCTGATCGCCGGTGCCAAATTCCGGGGTGAATTTGAGGAGAGGCTGAAGGCTGTACTGAATGAAATCAAACAGAGCGAAGGCCGCATCATCCTGTTTATCGATGAACTGCATACCATCGTGGGTGCCGGCAAAACCGACGGCGCCATGGATGCAGGCAACCTTTTGAAACCCATGCTGGCAAGGGGCGAACTGCACTGCATCGGTGCCACCACATTGGATGAATACCGCAAATATGTGGAAAAGGATGCGGCATTGGAGCGCCGTTTCCAGCCTGTATTGGTCAATGAACCCACGGTGGAGGACACCATTTCCATCCTGCGGGGGCTGAAGGAGAGGTATGAAGTGTTCCACGGTGTGAAGATCCAGGATGCGGCCATCATTGCCGCCGCCACCCTTTCCAACCGCTACATTACCGACCGCTTCCTGCCCGACAAGGCCATTGACCTGATCGACGAAGCCTGCGCCATGATCCGCACGGAAATGGATTCCATGCCGGTGGAGCTGGATGATATCCGCCGCCGCATCATGCAGCATGAAATTGAAGAGGCGGCCCTACAGAAGGAAACGGATGCCCTGTCCCTTTCCCGGCTGGAAACGCTTCGCAAGGAGCTTTCCGACATGCGGGAGCAGTTTGCTGCCATGCAGGCCAAGTGGGAAAATGAAAAGAACGATATCGGCAAAGTGCAGCGTTTGCGTGAAGAAATGGAGCAGGTGAATGCGGAAATTGAAAGGGCAGAGCGCAGCTATGACCTGAACAAGGCGGCTGAACTGAAATACGGCAAGCTGCCCAGGCTGAAAGCAGAACTGGAAGAAGCAGAAAAAGTGCCTTCTGAAGATGCCACCCTGCTTCGTGACCGGGTGACGGAAGATGAGATTGCAAAAATCGTGTCCAAGTGGACGGGCATTCCGGTGAGCAAGCTGGTGGAAGGGGAAAGGGAAAAGCTGCTGCGTCTGGCGGACGTGCTGCACAACCGTGTGATCGGCCAGAACGAAGCGGTGACCGCTGTTTCCGAAGCTATCCTGCGCTCCCGTGCCGGCATTGCGGACGAGCACCGGCCCATCGGCTCCTTCCTGTTCCTGGGTCCCACCGGTGTGGGCAAAACGGAGCTGGCCAAAGCCCTGGCCGAAGCCCTTTTTGACGATGAAAAGAACATCATCCGCATCGACATGACGGAGTACATGGAGAAATTCTCTGTTTCCCGGCTCATCGGGGCACCTCCCGGCTATGTGGGCTATGAGGAGGGCGGCCAGCTGACCGAAGCGGTGCGGCGCCAGCCCTATGCGGTGGTGCTGTTTGACGAAATGGAAAAGGCCCATCCGGATGTGTTCAACATCCTTTTGCAGATCCTGGATGACGGCCGTGTGACGGACAGCCAGGGCAGAACGGTGGACTTCACCAACACCATCCTCATCATGACCAGCAACCTGGGCTCTTTGCAGATTCTGGAGGGTATTGATGAAAACGG
>JAFWYZ010000223.1 GCA_017517465.1 Clostridia bacterium
CCGCTGCGGACGGTCTGGCCGTTGACGGTGATCTGTGCATTGGGATCAAAAGCAGTGGGGGTAAAGGTCACCCGGGACACCCAATCCGCCACCGTCAGAAGATAGGTGGTCTGGTAGGGGCTGAAGGTTTCGGGCAGCATAATGCCGGTATTGGGGCAGTTATGCTTCAGGCTGGACAGCATGGCATTGCCGCTGTAAGAAGGAGCCTGCGTTACCGTGGGATAATAAGGATAGGCCGTCGCCACAGGCCGTGCCGTGACCACGGGATAATAGGGTGCAGGGGTGGCCGTGGGGGGCGTATAGGGCTTTTCAGTGGGCTTCACCAGGTTCTGGCCCCATTCATCCCGCAGATGATCGGCACGGATGAAACCCCGCATTTTGGTGGGCTGGCTCAGTTCCACATAGACCCACTGGTCAATCTGACCCAGGGCCACCACCAGGGTATCGGCAGGCACATCGATCACCTTTTTGCACTTGACGATGGGGTCATCCGTCAGGGGCGCGCTTTCGATGGTATACATGGCCTGCTTGTCAAAAGTCAGGTTATAGTTGATATTGCCGGTGAGATTGGTCATATTGTCCAGCGCAGCTTTTTCCACATAACCGATGCGGTAATCGCCGTTGCTCAGACCATAGCCCATCATCACCCAGGCATTGTCCACCAGGCCGTAAATGCGCGCCTTGCCGCCCTTGCCATACAGGGCTTTGCCGTTGTTGGCACGGTAATAATCGGTGCCGGGGCCGGAATAGACAGGATAATTCTTGGTAAACTTGGCAGACGCGTATTCTTCCATCGTGCGCAGGGCCATGGCCGGGGCGCACAGGCCAATCAGGGTGACCAGGATCAGCAAGAGGGCAATCAGTTTCTTCATGGTTCTCTCTCCCTTTCGGTTTCTGCTTATTTGACGAACGAACAATGGATTTTGTTGCATCATTTGGAAAATTTTTTCTCAGATGCTCATTTTTTCCAGTTTTTCCTGTTGCTCCATCATGGACAGGGCATCAATGATCTCATCCAGTTCCCCATCCATCACGCTTTCGATTTTGTAAAGCGTCAGGTTTGCCCGGTGATCCGTCACCCGGCCCTGGGGGAAATTATAGGTGCGGATGCGCTCGTTGCGCTCCCCGGTGCCCACCTGGCTTTTACGGTTCTGGGCATAGGCCGCATCCTGCTGGGAGCGGTACAGTTCATACAGCCGGCTGCGCAGCACCTTCATGGCCTTTTCCTTGTTTTTCAGCTGGCTCTTTTCATCCTGACAGGTGACCACAAGCCCGGAAGGCATATGGGTGATGCGGACAGCGGAGTCCGTCCGGTTGATGTACTGTCCGCCGTGGCCGGAGGCACGGTAGGTATCGATGCGGATGTCCTCCTGCCGGATTTCCACTTCCACATCCTCCGCTTCCGGCAGCACTGCCACCGTGGCGGTGGAGGTATGGATGCGTCCGCCGGATTCCGTCACCGGCACACGCTGGATACGGTGTACCCCGGATTCAAACTTCATCCGGCTGAAGGCACCGCCGCCGCCAAGGGTGAAGACCGCTTCCTTCACACCCCCAAGCTCCGTTTCCGAAATATCCACCGCCTCAAAGCGGTAGCCCCTGCGCTCGGCATAGCGCTGGTACATGCGAAGCAGCAGCGCCGCAAACAGCGCCGCCTCCTCACCGCCGGCACCGGGCCGGATCTCCATCACCACGCTGCGCTCATCGTTGGGATCGTGGGGAATGAGGAACAGTTTCAGTCTTTCCCTTTCCTCCCCTTGTTTTGGCAGCAGCTCTTTCAGTTCCTGCTCCGCCATCTCCTTCATATCGGGATCGGAAAGCATTTCCCTGGCCTGCTCTATTTCGGAAACCAGCCCCTGATACTTCCGCCAGGCCAGAATAGCCGGCTCCAGCCGGTTGATTTCCTTCAATATGTTCTGCCATCTGGGCACATCGGCAATCACATCTGGCTGTGCGGATGCCTCCTGCATTTCTTCGTACATGCCCTCCATGGCTTCAAACCGGGCTTCAATCAATCCTTTTCCCTCCAGCAGCTTCTTTCAGCCGGGCACTGATCCCCCGGTCATGGCCGTTCATATCGCGAATGATGCGGATGTCTTCAAAATCCTGTGCCAGAAGAGCCGCAACGGCAGCAGGCTGATCATCGCCGCATTCCAGCACCAGCCATCCCTTTTCATGCAGATGCAAAGGCGCTTCCCGGGCAATGCGCCGATAAAAATCCAGCCCGTCCGCCCCGGCAAACAGGGCCATTTCCGGCTCCTTTTCCACTTCCTTCTGCAGCGTGCCCCGCAGTCCCTCCGGAATATAGGGCGGATTGGAAACGATCAGGTGAAACCTGTCCCCCTGCACCGGTGCAAACAGATCCCCTTCCAGGATACGCACATCCGCCTGCAGCCTTTCCGCATTTTCCCGGGCCAGAGAAAGGGCCTCCCGGCTCAGGTCCGAAAGGGTCACATCGCAGCCCGGGCGCATTTTTTTGATGGCAATGCCCACCGCTCCCGTGCCGGTGCACAGATCCAGCACCTGCATTCTGCCCCGGATATGGCTCAATGCTTCTTCACAAACGGCTTCGGTATCGTTCCGGGGAATCAGCGCCCGCTTGTCTGTACGGAAGGAATAGCCCATAAAGGGCTGTTCCTCCAGGATATACTGCAGCGGCTCCCGGGAAGCGCGGCGATCCAGAAAAGAGCGGTAAGCCGCATATTCCTCCCGGGAAAGGATTTTCTGCTTTTCTATCAATAAGGAAAGCCGGGGCAAGTTCAGCACCCCGGCCAGCAGATATTCCGCATCCAGGCGTGCATCGGGCACCTGATGAAGGAGAAGCTGCTGCTCCCCCTCCTTCAATGCCTGAAATACGGTGATATTCACGCCAGTTCTTCCTCTTGTTTTGTTTTTTCTTCGGTTTCCTTGCCGTAAATCAGCCGGTCAATATCCGCCTGATGCAGCACCACCCAGCCTTCGACCGTCACTTCCCCATCGGGCAGGCCATGGAGCGCAGCGTTCATGGAAATGATGGCCACTTCGCACTGATCGTCGCTGGGCTGTTTGGTGGTCAGCCGCTGCATCTGCATGCCGGGCCAGCGCAGGATATCCACCCACTTGCCTTCCTTGTGGGCCAGCAGCTTCAGCATTTCATAGCCGATGCCCATAATGCAGGGCAGCAGCACAATGCGGGACGCAATGCGCAGGAAATAATTGCTGCCCAGGTCAAACCCGGTCACAGCCTTTACCAGCACGTCGATCACAGAGAAAAACAGAATGCTCATCACAAACGTCAGCACCAGGAAAGATGTGCCGCAGCGGGGATGCAGGGTGGAAAACTGCTGGGCATTCTGGGGGGTCAGGGGCAGGCCATGCTCATTGCAGTACACGGTTTTGTGTTCGCTGCCGTGATACTGAAAGGTTTTGCGCATTTCGGGAATACGGCCACAAAGGGCAATATAGCCGATGAGGATCAGAATGCGCACAATGCCGCTCACCAGGTTTTTCAGCACCAGCATCCAGCCGCTGGCATCCTTGGGGAAGGCCAGCACCGCCAGATTGGGCAGCAGCACAAACAGCCCCAGGCTCATCACCACGGCCAGCACCGCCGCCACGGCCATGACCACCTTATCCACGCTTTTGCCCAGCTTGGCAGCCAGCCATTTTTCGAATTTGGAGGGTTCTTCCGCCTGTTCTTCCCCCACCATGGTGGCACTGGATTCCAGGGTGTTCATGCCCACTTTCAGCATGTCCACCATGTTCACCGTACCCCGGATGAAGGGCAGGCCCATCCACTTATGCTTCTTGGCGGGAGAAACGTATTTTTCCCTTTTCACCACAATATCGCCGTCCGGCCGCCGAACCGCCACAGCAATGGCATCCGGAGCCTTCATCATCACACCGTCCAAAACCGCCTGGCCGCCGATATCCACCCGGGGGCAGGAGGGCTGTTCCTTCTTTGCCATAAATAAACCTCTTTCTGCACAAATGTGCCCTGCAATACTGTTTCTCAAGGGCGATCATCGCCATAACATGATATTATTCTATATACCCATCTCAAATCCCTGCCGAAACAGGGGAAAGATGGAAAATATCAAAAAGCAGCAAAGCCTTTTGAGCCATGCTGCTTTTATGTGCTTCAGATGCCGAAACGCTTCTTGAAGCGGTCCACACGTCCGCCGCTGTCAACCAGCTTCTGCTTGCCGGTGTAGAAGGGGTGACACTTGGAGCAAATTTCAACCTTCAGTTCCTTCTTGGTGGAACCGGTTTCCCAAGTTTCGCCGCACACGCAGCGTACGACTGCCTTCTGATAATTAGGATGGATCTTTTCCTTCATGCCAATTTCACCTCTTTTTTCCTTTACGGATGGCAGATTCATGGGTGGCTGCCCATGAGCCGCAGGGGTAATTATAACACGGTTTTGCTTCCAATGCAAGGCTTTTTGGAAATTTCACAGGAGAAAAATGAAGTTTTTTCCGAAATTCTGTTATTTCAGTTCACCCAGGTCATAGGGGGTGGTCTGGTACACAAAATAGTTGAGCCAGTTGCAGTACAAAAGGTTAGCCCCGCTGCGCCAGGACACGATGGGATACTGCTGAGGATCGTCCCCGGGATAATAGTTTTTCGGCACTTCAATGGGCTTTCCCTGGGACACATCCCGGCGGTATTCCTTGTCCAGGGTGAAGGGATCATATTCGGAATGCCCGGTGATGAAAATCTGCCGGCCGTTCTTGGTGGCGATGGCATAGACCCCTGCTTCCTCAGAGGAAGCCAGGATCTTCAGCTCCGGCACCTTTTCAATGTCCTCCCGCAGCACCGTGGTGTGCCGGCTGTGGGGCACCATGAAGGTATCGTCAAAGCCCCGGAAGAGGATGGATCTTTCATAGTCCCTGCGATGGGGAAACACGCCGAACATTTTCTTTTCCAGCGGCACCTTGGGCACCCCGAAATGATAATACAGCCCGGCCTGGGCACCCCAGCAGATGTGGAAGGTGGAGTGCACATGGGTTTTGCTCCACTCCATGATTTCACACAGCTCTTCCCAGTAATCCACTTCTTCAAAGGCCATCTGCTCCACAGGCGCACCGGTGATCACCAGGCCGTCAAACTTTCTGTGCTTTACCTGGTCAAAGGTGTTGTAGAAGGCCAGCATATGCTCTTCGGAAGTATTCTTGCTCTGATGAGATGCGGTTTTCACCAGGGTCAATTCCACCTGCAAAGGGGTGTTCCCCAGCAGCCGGGACAGCTGGGTTTCGGTATCGATCTTGGTGGGCATCAGGTTCAGCAGCATGATCTGCAGCGGACGGATATCCTGAGATGCGGCCCTCAGCTCCGTCATGACGAAAATGTTTTCTTCCTGCAGGGTGGCGGCCGCAGGAAGGCCGTTGGGAATTTTGATGGGCATATGTTCAGATACTCCTTACACTTGTTCCAGGGCCTGGGCAATATCGGCAATCAGGTCATCCTTGCTTTCCAGGCCGCAGGACAGCCGCACCAGATCCCCGGGCACACCGGCGGCGATCAATTCTTCATCGTTCATCTGGCGGTGGGTGGCGCTGGCAGGATGCAGACAGCAGGTACGGGCATCGGCCACATGGGTTTCAATGGCGCACAGTTTCAGCGCGGCCATGAATTTTTCCGCCGCCTTTCTGCCGCCCTTCACACCGAAGGAAACCACGCCGCAGGTACCCTTGGGCAGGTACTTCCGGGCCAGGTCATAATACTTGTTGCCGGGCAGACCGGCATAGTTCACCCAGGCAATCTTGTCATGCTGCTGCAGATATTCCGCCACCGCCTGGCCGTTTTCGCAGTGACGCTCCATGCGCACATGCAAACTTTCCAGGCCCAGGTTCAAAAGAAACGCACTCTGGGGAGCGGGGGTGCAGCCAAAGTCCCGCATCAGCTGGGCCGTGGCCTTGGTGATGAAGGCACCGGCCAGGCCGAATTTTTCGGCATAGGTAATGCCGTGGTAGCTGTCATCGGGGGTGCACAGGCCGGGGAATTTATCCGCATGGGCCATCCAGTCAAACTTGCCGCTGTCCACAATGCAGCCGCCCACCGCAGCGCCGTGACCGTCCATGTACTTGGTGGTGGAGTGGGTCACGATATCGGCACCGTGTTCAAAGGGACGGCAATTGACGGGGGTGGCAAAGGTGTTGTCCACGATCAGCGGCACGCCGTGGGCATGGGCCGCCTTGGCAAACTTTTCAAAATCGAACACCGCCAGGGCCGGGTTGGCAATGGTTTCACCGAACACCGCCTTGGTGTTGGGCCGGAAAGCAGCGTTCAGCTCTTCTTCCGTGCAATCGGGAGAAACGAAGGTGAATTCCACACCCATGCGTTTCATGGTGACGGCAAAGAGGTTATAGGTGCCGCCGTAGATGGCGGAGGTGGACACCACATGGTCACCGTTATTGGCGATATTGAATACCGCAAAGAAATTGGCCGCCTGACCGGAGGAGGTGAGCATGGCCGCAGTGCCGCCTTCCAGATCGCAGATCTTGGCTGCCACATAATCGCAGGTGGGGTTCTGCAGACGGGAATAGAAATAGCCGGAAGCTTCCAGGTCAAAAAGCTGGCCCATGGCCTCGCTGGTGGCATACTTGAAGGTGGTGGACTGAATAATGGGGATCTGGCGGGGCTCGCCGTTGCCGGGGGTATAGCCGCTCTGGACGCACTTGGTTTCGATCTTCATATTGCTCATTTCATTCATCCTTTCTTTTTAAGAAAAAACACCCGTCCCAAGGAAATGCTTGAGACGGGTGGAAAATACCCGCGGTACCACTCAAATTGCATCTTTCGATGCCACCTCATCGGATGCCGACACATCCTGTGCTTTCACGCAGCCATACGGAAGGCCCTACAGACGTTTTTTCCGTCACTCGAACCTCCGGCTCGGGAGCCATAGGCCCTTGGAACTCTCCGCTTATTGGCTTGCACCCTGCGCCAACTCTCTGAAAGCGTCCTTTTCCGGCCCTCTCCGTCATTGCCATTGGGGAAATGATACCATGCAGAAAAGGGAAAGTCAACGCAAGAATCGTCTTTTTGCTGTATTTGCCTTATTTATCCACCCGGAAAATGCCGCACTTGAGGTACTGGGTTTCAATGGCTGCAGGCAGGATGGGATGATCCTTGCCCTGGGTGCGGTATTCCACCTGGAAGAGGGACACCCTTGCATCCTGGGCAGCGGATTTGACAATGTTCATAAACATGTCCGGCAGGATATGCTGGCTGCAGGAACAGGTAACCAGGTAGCCGCCGTTTTTCACCAGCTGCATGCCCCGCAGGTTGATTTCCTTGTAGCCCCGGGTGGCCGCCTCGATATTGGCCCGGGATTTGGTGAACGCAGGGGGATCCAGGATCACCACATCAAACCGGTTCCCGGCTGCGCACTGCTCCTTCAGATAATCAAAGGCATTGGCTGCCACAAACTCCACATTGTCAAAGCCGTTGAGGGCCGCATTTTCCCGGGCGCATTCACAGGCAAACTCGGAAATATCCACGCCTACCACCTTGGCGGCGTCGTACCGGGCTGCATGCAGGGCAAAGGAACCGGTGTGGGTAAAGCAATCCAGCACCGTCTTGCCCTTCACAAAAGGAGCAATGGCGGCCCGGTTTTCCTTCTGATCCAGGAAAAAGCCTGTTTTCTGGCCGTTTTTCACGTCCACGGAGAACTTCACACCGTTTTCCACGATCTCCACCTTGTCCGGCACTTCGCCGCGCAGCGTACCGCAGGACAGGGGCAGCCCTTCCAGAGCACGCACCGGTACGTCCCCCCGCTCGTAAATACCCACAGGATGCAATTCTTCCATTAAGGTATCGCAGATCACATCCTTGTACTTTTCCATGCCCAGGCACAGCATCTGCATGGAAAGCACATCCCCGAAGCTGTCCACGATCACCGCCGGCAGCCCGTCGGATTCGGCAAAGATCATCCGGCAGGATCTGAGATCGGCAAAGGTGCGGCGATAGTCAATGGCCCGCTTCACCCTTCCCCGGATAAAATCATCGTCGATCACCTCATCCTTGCGGCTGAGGATCCGCAAAGCGATCTGGGATTTGGGGTTATACACCGCCATGGCCAGGAACCGGCCGTTGGAAGCCGTCACCCGCACGGTATCGCCGGGCTGAGGATCATTTTTTGTACGGGCAATATCACTGCGGAACACCCAGGGATGGCCGCTGTACACACGTTTTTCTTTACCGGGGAGCAAGATCACATCTGCCATAATTCTGCCTCATTTTGTGTTTTTTCTGTACTCCGCCCGTTTCTATTCGTGCGGAGTGATTGCATTATAGCACACTTCGTGTTATAATCATAGTTGATTTATCAACTTTGGAGGGTGTTTATGTCCAAAAAAGTGTGGATCACCGGTGCTTCCAGCGGTTTAGGGCTGCATACGGCCCAGGCCCTGCGAGAAGCAGGGTTCACGGTGGTAGCCGGGGCCCGTTCCTATGCCGATGAAACCCGGCGGCAGGATGCGCTTTGCCTGCCTCTGGATGTTACAAACGAAGAAAGCGTGCAGGCCTTTGTGGAAAAGGCTTTGACCCTCACCGGGGCGCCGGATGTGCTGGTACACTGTGCAGGGGTGCTGAACCTGGGGGCCTGCGAATGCTACGGAGATGCGGAGATCCGTCTGGTGATGGAAACCAATTTCTTTGGCCTTACCCGGATGGTGCGCCATGTGCTGCCCCTGATGCGGGAAAAGGGAAAGGGCCGGCTGGTGGCCTTCTCCTCCATCAACGGGCTGCTGGGCATCCCCTGGGAAGGCGCTTATTGTGCCAGCAAGCATGCCATGGAAGGATATCTGGAATGCTTGCGGATGGAAAGCGCGCCCTTTGGCATCGAGGTGATGGTTGTGGAGCCCGGGGATCATTCCTCCGGCAGCAGCCAGTACCGCCGCCATGGGGAAAACATGCACAAAGACAATCCCTATTATGAACGCTATCAGAAGGGCATCCGGGTGATCGCCCATGACGAAGAAAACGGTTCCGACCCCAAAAAACTGGGAAAGAAAGTGGCCCGGGCCCTGCGGAAAAAGCATCTGCCCTGCAAACTGCTCATTGCCAAATGGGATCAGCGTCTGGCTGTGATGCTGCACGATGCGCTGCCCGTCAGATGGTTTTCCCGGTTTATCTCCATGTACTACAAGCAATGAAATCCATCCGATAAAGGGGACGTAATTCAGATGAAAGAAATTCTTTTGAGAAGTAAACTCCTTCAGCAGAACATGACCCTGGAAAACCTGTTTTCCATCATTTGCTCCACCCCCGAAAAAGTGGCTGCCCGCTATATGGAAGGCGGCCAGGACAAAGAAATCACCTATGGACAGTACAAAAACATGACCCTGTCCTGTGCCAAATACATCAATTCCCGGCTGGGCGGTGAAACGGAAGGCAAATTCGTGGCCCTGCAGCTGGATACCTGCCCCCAGTGGTTTGCCGCTTTCTGGGGCATCATTGCCAGCGGCCGTCAGGCCATTTTGCTGGATTATTCCCTCACCGATGAAATGACCGCCTATATGCTGCAGCAGGCCGGTGCCGTGGCCGTCATCGGCAAAGCCGTGCGCGCTTTGCCTGCCCAGTATGCCCAGATCACCCTGGATGAAATGATGGCAGCCCCTCAGGTAACGGAATATCCTCATGCCTTCGGCACCATGGTGGCCCTGTGCACCTCCGGCACCACCTCCACCAGCCGCATCTTCGTCTACAACGAGAACGCCATCTGCAATCAAGTGCTCAATTCCGAGCTGCTGTACCGCTCCAACAAACGCATCATTAACGACAAGCCGAACCGGAACCTGGCATTCCTGCCCTTCCACCACATTTTCGGCTTCATGGTGTGCATGCAGTGGCTGCACTTCCTGGGCTACGAAAACGTGTATCTCAAGGACCGCAGCCCCAAGACCATCCAGGAAACCGCCCAGCATTTCCACGTCACCCACCTGCTGGCCGTTCCCCTGCTGGCCAATAACCTGTCCATTGCCCTGAACAAGAAGGTGGCCAAGGAAAAGCGCTTCAAGCGGGCCGCTTTCAAGTCCATGAAGGGCACTTCCCTGGCACTCCAGTCCGTCACCCCCGGCTTCGGATTGGATTTTGCCCGGAAGTTCATGTTCAAAAACGTGGTCAGCCAGATCCTGGGCCCCGATATCAAGTGCATCATTCTGGGGGGCAGCCATACCCCCTCCAAGCATATGCGCACCCTTTCCGCCCTGGGCTATTATGCCGTCAGCGGCTTTGGCATGACCGAAACCGGCATCACCAGCGTGGAAACAGGCAAAAACGTGATCAAGCGCACCTCCGGCTCCGTGGGCCGTCCCCTGGCCAGCGCCGAATACAAGGTGGAGCCCATCGGCGATGACCCCAACGTGGGCGAAATGTATATCCGCGGCAACACCGTGCATACCGGTCGTCTGGTGGACGGCCAGATGCTGCCCCCCGATCTGGATGCCGACGGCTGGTACCGCACCGGCGATATCGTGCGTCTGAAGAAGGGCAACCGCATGTATGTGGAAGGCCGCACCAAGGACCTGATCATCAACGAATCCGGCGAAAATGTGTACCCGGATGAAATCGAAGATGCCATCGGTATGCTGGAGGGCGCCGATCAGTTCTGCGTGCTGGGCACCCCCCTGCAGAAGGAAAAGAACAGCAAATACGAAGATATCACCCTGGTCATCAATGCCGGCAAGGCCTGGAAGGATGACGCCAGGCTGATGCCCCTTCTGGCTCAGGTGAAGAAGGTGAACAGCACCCTGCCCACCCTCAAGCGGCTCAACCGCGTGCTGGTCACCGGTGAAATGCTGCCCACCGCCAATGGCATCAAGATCAAACGTGCTGCCCTGAAAAAGCTGATTGCGGAAGGCGAGCTTTCCTACCGGGAAATGGACCTGTCCTCCGCCAAGATCGCCGATGCCCCTGTTCAGGAAGAAAAGGCTGCCGCTGTCCTTCCCACCGGGGAAAATGCTGCCCAGCTGAAGGAAAAGGTGCGCCGGATCTATGCCGAAACACTGGATATGCCCGTTTCCGAAATCGGCGACAATTCCCACTTTATTGACGACCTCCACGGCGACAGCCTGCAGGTGCTGGGCATGAGCCTGAAGCTGGAAGAAACCATGGGCATCCTCATTCCTCCGGAAGAATACGGCAGCTGCACCACCGTCAACGACCTCACCGCCCTGCTCCTCAAAAAGCAGCAAGGCGATACCGCTGCAAAGCCTGCCGAAGATGCCCCTGTCACTCCTATCACCCGCTTTGAAGACAGCCCCGAATATATCGCTTTCCAGAAGCGTCAGGAAGATTTGCTGGGCTCCGGCATGGAAAACCCCTACTTCGTCTGCCACGATTCTCCCCTGCTGGACACCTCCAACATGGCCGGCCAGAAGGTGCTGAACTTCGGCAGCTACAACTATGTTGGCATGTCCGGCCGGCCCGAAGTGAAGGAAGCCGCCAAGCAGGCCATCGACCTGTACGGCACCTCCGCCTCCGGCAGCCGCCTGCTTGCCGGCGAAAAGACCCTGCATCAGGAACTGGAAAAGGAAATTGCCGACTGGAAGCACACCGAAACCGCGCTGGTCCTGGTGGGTGGCCATTCCACCAACGTGACCTGCGTGGGCAATTTCTGCGGCAAGGGGGATCTGATCCTCTACGATGCCATCGCCCACAACTCCGTGGCCCAGGGCTGCCAGCTGAGCCAGGCCACCTGCCGTCCCTTCCCCCACAACGATTACGAAGCCCTGGAAGGCATCCTGCGCACCCAGCGGCATAAATATGCCAAGGTGCTCATCATCATCGAAGGCGCCTACTCCATGGACGGCGATATTGCCCCCGTGCCCAAGTTTGTGGAAATCAAAAAGAAGTACGGCTGCTTCCTGATGGTGGACGAAGCCCACTCCGCCTGCGTTATCGGCAAAACCGGCGGCGGTGTGGATGAATACTTCGGCCTGGACGGCAAGGACATCGACATCAAGATGGGCACCCTGTCCAAGGGTCTTGGCACCTGCGGCGGTTATCTGGCCGGCAGCCATGCCATCATCGACTATATGCGCTATAACCTGCCCGGCTTTGTGTTCTCCGTGGGCCTGAGCCCGGCGCTTGCCGCCGCATCCCTTTGCGCCATCCGCCTGCTGCGCAGCGATCCTTCCATCATGCAGCGCATGGAACGCAACATCAAGTGCTTTGTGAACGAAGCCCACAAGCGCAACCTGAACACCTGCCTGGCCGGCGAAACGGCCATCATCCCCATCATGGTGGGCAGTGACGAAGACGCGTTCCTGCTGTCCAACATGCTGCGCTACAAGGGCGTGTTCGTGCCCCCGGCTGTGTACCCCGCCGTGCCCAAGGGCAAGGCCCGTCTGCGCTTCTGCGTGATCAGCGAGCATCAGCCCCAGCAGATCGTAGAGGCGCTGGATCAGCTGCTGGTGTGCGCCAAAGAAGCCGGCATCGCCCTGCCGCCCATGGATGCATAAAAAGCCTCTTGCGCCGCTTTTCTTCGGAAAATGCGGCGTTTTTTCATGGAAAACGGCAGTTGCAACCGCCGGTTGACACATTGCAAGGCCCGTTTGGTGGCCATGCAACCGGAAAATGGGGTATAACCAGGCCATGCAGCACCCCCTGCTGCCAATCTACAAAAGGAGCATGAACACATGATCTTCGCAGACAAAATCATTTCCCTCCGTAAAAAAATGGGCTGGAGCCAGGAAGAATTGGCCCACCAGCTGAACGTATCCCGGCAGGCTGTATCCAAATGGGAAAGCGCCCAGAGCGTGCCTGATCTGGAAAGAGTGCTGCAGCTTTCCCAGCTCTTTGGCGTCACCACCGATTACCTGCTGAAAGATGACATGGAAACGGAAGTATATACCAAGGAAGAAGCCGCACCATCCATGCGAAAGGTGACCCTCTCCCAGGCCAATGAATACCTGCAGCTTCGCAAGGGCGCCGCTGTGCGCATTGCCATCGCCACCCTCCTTTGCATCGTGGCCGTCATTCCCCTGTTCCTGCTCACCGGCGCCGCAGAATTCAATTACCTGTCCATGCAGCCGGAAACCGCCGTGGTGGTCAGCCTGGCCCTTCTGCTGGTGATGGTGGCTGCCGCCGTAGGCATGTTCATTTATACCGGTCATCAGGTAAAGCCTTATGCTTTTCTGGAAAAAGAGCCCTTTGAAACGGAATACGGGGTGCGGGGCATGGTACAGGAAAAGCAGAAGGCCCTGCGCAAAAAATCTCTGCCCCTCGTTGTCACTGCCTGCTGCATCCTCATCCTCTCCCCCATCCCCCTGTTCATCGGTGCCTTTTCCAAAGGAGAAAACGGCAATATGCTCACCCTTCTTTGCCTTGGCATCACGATGCTGCTGGCTGCTGTCGGTGTGTTCTTGCTGATCTATACCGGTGTACAGGCCGCCGCAGCGGAAAAGCTGTTGGAGGAAGGGGAATACAGCCGCAAAAACAAGCAAAACGGCAACCCCGCAGGTGCCATCAGCACCTGCTACTGGCTGATCGTCACCGCCGTTTTCCTGCTGTGGAGTTTCTTGGGCAATGCGTGGGATATTTCCTGGCTGGTGTGGCCCGTTGCAGGGGTTTTATATGCCGGCATTATGGCCATCATCAGCATTCGTTCCGGCAAAGAATGACCTTGACAACAAAAATCATTGTTTGATAAAATAGACATGCAAATCATCCTGAAATCGGAGGAGTAACGCATGAAAGTTTTGCTTGCCGGCGGTGCCGGATATATCGGTTCCCATACTGCCCTGTGCCTGCTGGAAAAGGGCTATGACGTGGTCGTGATGGATAACCTCAGCAATGCCAGTCCCGAAGCGCTGCGCCGGGTGGAAAAACTGACGGGCAAAAAGGCACCTCTGGAAGTGGGCGATTGCTGCGATGTAAACCGCACCCGTGAAGTGTTCGCCGCCCATAAGCCCGATGCCGTGATCCACTTTGCAGGCCTGAAGGCCGTGGGCGAATCCGTGGAAAAGCCCCTGTATTACTATCAGAATAACCTCATCGCCACCATGACCCTGTGCCAGGTGATGAAGGAATACGATTGCCACATTCTGGTGTTCTCCTCTTCCGCCACGGTGTACGGCCTGGCAACGGAAATGCCCCTGGTGGAAACCACCTCCACCGGCGGTACCAACCCCTATGCCTGGACCAAGATCATGAGCGAACAGATCATGATGGACGTGGCCCAAGCGGATGACAGCCGCTCCGTCGTGCTGCTGCGCTATTTTAACCCCATCGGTGCTCACGAAAGCGGCCGCATCGGCGAAGACCCCACCGGTATTCCCAACAACCTGATGCCCTACATCTGCCAGGTGGCCAGCGGCAAGCTGGATTATCTGCGGGTCTTCGGCGATGACTATCCCACCCGTGACGGCACCGGCGAACGTGACTATCTGCACGTGATGGACCTGGCAGAAGGCCACGTGGCTGCCATCGAATATGCCAAAGACCACAAGGGCGCCGAGGCCATCAACCTGGGCACCGGCACCGCTTACAGCGTGCTGGACATTGTGAAGAACTTTGAAAAGGCCAATAACCTCACCATCCCCTACCAGATCACCCCCCGCCGCCCCGGCGACATCAGCGTCTGCTATGCCGATCCTTCCAAGGCCAGGGAAGTGCTGGGCTGGGAAGCCAAGCGGGATCTGTACACCATGTGCCGGGATGCCTGGAACTGGCAAAAGCAGAACCCCAGAGGCTACGAAGGCTGAGATGAAACGAAAAACAAAACACCCCCTGGCGGGAGAACTGTTAAGGAACAATTTATTCTGCAACGAACAAAGGAGCATCCGTCGAAAATGACGGATGCTCCTTTACTTATGCGGTTCCAAAACGCAATGCACGGGTACCGTGCGTATCATTGCACCCTCCCCTAATAAGGGAAAGTGGGCTTTAGGCCTGCTCGACAAATTGGAATTTATCTTTGCTCTACTATTTCTAATATTTTGTTCACATAATCCGCCACATGGTTTATTGAAAACTCTCCATGATACATATTAGGAAGAACTTGCA
>JAFWYZ010000224.1 GCA_017517465.1 Clostridia bacterium
CTTGACATACCCGTGCAGGGCAACGGCGTAGTTGGAGCGCACATCGCTTTGGGAGCATTGCTGATAGCCCGGATGTTCCTTGTCAAACAGCGGATCCCACGCTTCGCACAGCTGGGGCGTCTCCTCTTTATTCAGCTTGGGGTTGCAGTAGTAGGTGTGATAGCGGAAGGCATCCATTTGCAGGGCTTCAAAGCTCAGCAGGGTTTTTTTCGTAGAACCCAGCAGATGCACAGGGCACATTCTGTTGTCAGGATCATCTCTGACAGAGGTTTTTCCGCCTTGCAGACAGTAGTTGGTATATTTCTTTGTGCCGGGAAGACGGGGGGAACCCTTCAGCTGAATGCTGTTTTCCACCAGCTCGGAGATGGTGTCATCCCAGATAACGGTGCGGATCTGGGGGCAGCCCCAGGCGAGGAAGCTGCGCAGATAAAACTGGCGCACTTTCAGGGAGGTCTGGTAATTGCGGTTATCTTCGCCCAGGCATACATAAACGGCATGGAAAACAGGCGGTGAAGCCGGCAGCGAAGCCGGCAGCGTATCTTTCCTGCCGGACAGAATATGTTCCAGATCGCTGGTCAGCAGGTTCTGCTTTTCCAGAATGTCGATCTGTACCCGGTTTTTGAAAATATCCAGTTCTTTCACATTGTCGGCGGAAGGGCTGTTTCGGAAAATGCGGCGCTCAAGCACCTTTTTTTCTTCAATATCCGCCACGGTGATGTGCACGTTATAGCCCGGCAGCTGGCAGTACCACATCATGGTACGGGTTACCAATTCGCCTACGCGGCCTGCACCCAGTACCAGAATGCGGATCTGGCGGAGGGAAGGGTCTTTCTCGGTGGCATCCACCTTTTGCAGGAATTCCCTGGTCAGCAGCGGGTTTTCATACAGGTCCTGATACACCACCCGCAGCTTTTCATCGATCAGCCCGATGCCGTGGCACAGGCTTTCCTTGCCAGGGCTGGTAAGGAGGGTTTTGTTCAGATTGTCCACCGCATGCTCGGACACAAGGCCGTTGGACACACAGAAGATCTGCGCGCACTTATGCTGATATTTCTTTTTGAGGATGGATGCCTGTTCCACGTTCAGGGATTCATTGTTGCTGATCAGATAGAAATTGAACCGCTTCTTTCCGCAGATGTGCAGGTTGGTGATGCTGCGTTTCATCAGCAGCACATGGCCCAGCTCCACAGATTCGTCTGCCGTCGTGTCATCGCAGCAGAAAATGATATAGGGCCGGACGGTTGTCCGTTTTCCGTGAAGGGTGGTTTCGTGCTGGTTGTTCAGGCAGAAGGCATATTTCCGGGAATGCTCGTTCAGCTCGGAAAAGACAAAGAAGCGCTTTCCGGGGATGGGAAGCAGCATGGCTGCCCAGAACCGGGGCAGACGGAAAAAGGATGCGGCGGTGAAGATGGTCAGCAAGGGGGCGGAGGCCATCACAAAGGAGATCCAGAAAACAGCCGTTTTGCTGGGAGAGGCAGGAATGGCAGCCTGATCGCCGGTGCCGGCATACAGCTCCCATACTTCATCCACGGTGATTTCCATGGAAAAAACCTGGGCAATTTTCACCAGTGTGTTTGCCAGCACAGACCCTGTGCCGCTGTCCGGAAGAGGAGCGGATGCTGCCGCTTCCGCCGTTTCAGAAGCGGAGACGGGCGATGCATTCTGCACGTGGGGAGGATTCTGGTTGAAGGACAGGAAAAGAAAAATCATGGCGACGGAAATGATGGACGGCAGCAGCATCCAGCGCAGCAAGATGGTGATCCTGAAGCCGCTTTCCCCGGTAAGCCGCTTGTGGATGACGTAGACAACAAAAATGCCAAGGACAAGCAGCGCGGTAATCAGAAAGTGAATGAAGATGGGCGAAGAAAACAGATGGCCCACAAAAAATCCCCCTTTTCTTATGTGCCGTGAAACGGATCAGGCTTTGGTAATTTTGTATCCAAGGGCCAGGATGAGCTTGATGGTTTCCATGGAGGTGCTGCGGTCGTACATTTTTTCGGTATCGGTCAGCTCCTCGTAGGGGATCAGGTCCGGGTGATGGCGGAGGGCATCGTTCCGCTCCGGGCCCCAGGTCCATCCCTGTTCCATGCGCTGCATGGCCCAGATTTCATGGATGTTCTTGGCCAGGTATTCCCCCAGCTCCGTCAGTTCCTGGGGCACTTCCACGCAGGATGTGTCAATGGGTGCGGGAACATAATTCTGATGGCTCATATATAAACTCCTTCTTTCCGGTTGAACAATATCAGGATTTGATTCTTCCTTATTTTAGCATAGGCATTTCGTTTTTTCAATGCGGGGTTTTACAGAAAAGAAAATTGACAGCCAAATCCATGCATGGTAGTATGAAATCAGAACTTGAAAGGAAGGAAAGAGATGCCGAGCAAAACATTGGCGGTTCTGATGGCGTTTTTTCTGCTTTTGATCGTATATGCACCGACGGCAGCAGCGCAGGAAGTGTGCAATTCCCGGGAAGATGTGATCCGGCTGGTGCAGAATGCGGCGCTGTCCCGGCCGGACAGCATCCGTTTTCGGTTTGCCTCCACCCTGTACCGGCATATTGCAGATGCGGCATGGATGGGCGAAATCCTTCCCTATGCGGATATTCTGACGGCAAAATGGCAATATACCAGTACAGAATGCACGCTGAAAGACATTACCTATGCGCAGATGGAGCAGTGTGAAACCAGGGAGGATGTGAAGTGGGCATTGCAGCGGGTGCAGCGCAGGCCCCTGTATTTGCATCTCACCCCCTCTTTGTACGAATCGCTGACACGTAACCGCTTTGCCGGGCTGTATGAATTGCATGGCGAAATCGGGCTGCAATCCGATTTCTCGTATTACAAGGAGCCCGTGTGTGTGCTGGTGTATCAGCAGGTGGAGTATGCTCAGTCCTTTGGCCAGGCAGAGAACCTGGAACAGCTGAAGCAAGTGTTCTGGCAAAAGACGGAGGCACTGGAAAGCAGCTTTTCTTTGCATTTGCCCTGGGCTTTGTATGACCGTTTGATCACAGAGAAAACAAATCTGCTCAATGACCTGACGAACAACTGCGGCATACTGGACTGCAAAATATATTATTCCTCCGATACCGGTATCGTTGAGTTTGACGATATACAGTATTATCCCGGGAAACGGGTGGTGGCTGCAGCAAGAACGGAAAAATGGCAGCTGCTGACCCGGGAGGAACAGGAACTGTATAACAAGGCGGCGGAGATCATCGGCCGGTGCTATACCCCGGGGGTGGATGCCTATACGTTCCTGCTGCGGTGCCACGATGAGATCATTCGGCGGACCGCCTATGCTTCCGGACGCTATATGAGCGATACGGCTGTGGGGGCATTGGTCTATGGTTATGCGGATTGTGACGGTTATGCCGATGCGCTGTATCTGCTTTGCAATCTGGCCGGTGTGGAATGCCATTATCAGCATGGGGAGGGGATTGTGGATCCTGACAACAGCGGTCCGCATATGTGGAACCTGGTGAAGCTGGATGGACAGTGGTACTTTACAGACGTTACCTGGGATGACGGAGAGCAGGCTGCCTTTTACGGCTTCATGAACCTGGGGGCGGATCGGGCGAAAAAGGGATATGTCTGGAACGAAGAGGGAATGCTGCAGCCCGTTTCCCCAACCACATCGGATGCATTATACTATTACAAACGGGAAGGCAAAGTGTGCCGCAGCGTTGCACAGGCTGCGGAATGCCTGAATGCAAGTGCGAATGTATCCGAACCGATCCTTCTGATGCTTTCCCATGACGGAAGAAAAAGCGATACGGCGCTGCTGGATCAATTGATGGAAAATGTGACGGTGGCCGGAAGGTGTATGACCAAATCTCTTGGAAATGATCTGTTTGTCTGTTATCTGCCCCGATAAATGTTTATAAAAATGACCGCCATCGGGCGGCCATTTTTTTGCTTTCAGGAAACAGTATTACCAGATGGGGCGGATGGCATAGTCGTGCACATAGCCCAGCAGGTTGTCCTGGGTGATCACCAGGCTGTACACGAAACGGCCTTCCCTGGCAGCATTGCGGCAGAGCAGCTTCACGGTTTCGCCGTTGTCATAGCGGCCCAGATTGGTGCCGGTGATATCGCTGCCCTTGGAGTAGAGATAGCAGTAGCCATAGGGGTCACGGCTGTCCACCACATATTCGGGAGCATCGGAGCACCAGTAATCCAGCACGGCAACGCTTTCGGATACCAGGGCATAATCGTGCATGAAGCCCACCTGGCCGTCTTCGGTCATCACCAGGCAGTAACGGAATTTTCCGTCCTTGCCGCCGTTGTGATCCAGCATGTAGACGCAGGAACCGTTATCGTAGCGGCCCAGATTGCGGCTGATGCCGTCACGGTCGCTGGGGTTGGAGTAGAGGTAGGTATAGCCGTAAGGCTGCATGGACTGTACCACATACAGATCCACATCACAGGCACTGGCGGAAAACGCGGGCACGAGCATGGCAATCAGCAGCATCAGAGCAACCAGGGATTTCACAGTACGCTTCATGCTTTTCATTTCCTTTCCTCTTTGGTCGTTGAACAGGCGATGCAATGGGGGCTCAGGGAGTTTCGTCCACAGGGGCTTCCATCATGCGGGCCTGGGGCGGGGCCACCGTTTCCCAGCCCAGCACATTGATGCGGCCGGGAAGGGACAGGGCCATCACACCGTTGAACCACACGCGGATGTTTTCGCCTTCGGTGGGCAGGGGCATGTCTTCGGGGAAGGTGCACAGCACCTGACCGATGGTTTCGTTTTCCGCCAGGATCATGTGTTCCTCTGCCATGATTTCAACGGCGGTCAGATTCCAGGGCATGCCATCCAGGGGCATGAAGAACAGGGCGTTGTTTTCGTCCACGTTCACCAGGATGGGGCATTCCATAGCAATGTCCATTTCCCAGGGACGCAGATAGCGCAGCACCAGAATGGTTTCGCCGGGGGTGAGGGCTTCCACTTCGATCCGGTATTCCACCGGTGCGCCCTCGAGGGCTTCGTCTGCCGTTTCCTTTTCCACGGGGGTGGGGTCGGTGACGTTGACGATATCGCCTACGATGGGGAACACTGTCCAGATGTAGCCGGTGGAGGGGTTGCCGGTGATTTTGATAAAGGTTTTTCCGTCTTCTTCGATGATTTCCCAGGGATAAGAGGGCTGGGCATCTTCGGCAAAGGCGCAGGTGAGCATCATCAGGGACATCAGGATCGCAATCAGTTTTTTCATGGTAGTTTCTCCTTTTCTGTTGGGTTCCGTATATATAGACGAACCGCAGCAGAATTTGTTCCCGAAAAAATAAAATTATTTTATAAAATATTCGTTGTAGGTGTTTCCGTCCATGTCCTTCCACTGGAAATGGCCGTTTTCCAGGGTCATGTAGCTGTTGGGGCTCTGTTCCTTGGGAATGGAAACGGAGCCGGGATTCATATAGAGGAAAGTATCCAGCTCCCGGCAGGCAGGCACATGGAAATGGCCGTTGAGCAGAATGTCCCCCTTTTTCAGCATGGGCGGTGTTTGTTCATTATAGTGGTGGCCGTGGGTGAAAAAGAGCAGACGTCCGCCCAGTTCCATCACGCCGTATTCCGCCAGCACGGGGAAGGGCAGCACCATCTGGTCCACCTCCGCCTCGCAATTGCCGCGCACGCAAAGAATATGCTCCTTCCTTGCGCTGAGCATTTCGATCACCTGCTTGGGGGCATAATCCCGGGGCAGGTCGTTCCGGGGACCGTGATACAGAAGATCCCCCAGCAGCAGCATCCGGTCCGCCTGTTCCAGCTCGAACCGTTCCAACAGTTTCCGGCACCAATAGGCGGAGCCGTGGATATCCGATGCGATCAGCCATTTCATCCGGCAACACTTCCTTTGACGTTTGATGTGATACCGTTATTATACCATGTTTTCAGGGAAAGTACATGCTTGTACCGGGAAAACAAGGGGGCATTTTCTTTCTTGCCAAAAAAGATTGACTTTTTTCTTTTCCTTTGCTATAATCTTTGTCGCTGGCAGTATGCCCGCGTGCCGATATAGCTCAGATGGTAGAGCGGCTGATTCGTAATCATCAGGTCAAGGGTTCGAGTCCCTTTATCGGCTCCATTTTTTTTCGAGGTGTAGCGCAGCTTGGTAGCGCGTTTGGTTCGGGACCAAAAGGCCGCGGGTTCGAATCCCGCCACTTCGACCA
>JAFWYZ010000225.1 GCA_017517465.1 Clostridia bacterium
CCGTGGAAGAAGCTGTGGCTGAAGTGGCTGCTGTGAAGACCTATGCCGAATACGTGGCTGCTGCCCTGGATACCCCTGTGGAAGTGGAAACCTACGTGCAGGCCAAGCAGTCCTGGTGGGACAACAAGGGCACCTTCTACACCCAGAATGAAGAAGGCGCTTACTTCCTCTATGAAATGGCCATCTCCGAAGAAGACTACAACAAGCTGGTTCCCGGCACCAAGATCCTGGTGAAGGGCTTCAAGGCCGAATGGGCCGGCGAAGTGGAAATCGTGGATGCCACCTTCGAAATCCTGGAAGGCTCCTATGTGGCCCAGGCCAAGGATCTGACCGATAAGCTGGCCAGCGAAGAGCTGATCAACTACCAGAACCAGCTGGCTCTGTTCACCGGCATGACCGTGGAAGCCATCGAATACAAGAACAGCGAACCCGGTGATGACATCTATGTCACCCTGTCCAAGGATGGCGCCACCTACAGCTTCTGCGTGGAACGCTACCTGACCGGCCCCGAAACCGAAGTGTATGCCGCCGTTGGTGCCCTGAAGGCCGGCGACGTGGTGGACGTGGAAGGCTTTGTGTACTGGTATAACGGCGTGAACACCCACATCACCAAGGTGACCGTGGCTGCTCCCGCTGCCGCCGCTGCTGTGACCACCTATGCCGATTACGCTGCTGCCGCTGTGGATACCCCCGTGGAAGTGGAAACCTACGTGCAGGCCAAGCAGTCCTGGTGGGACAACAAGGCTACCATCTACACCCAGAACGAAGAAGGCGCCTATTTCATCTATGAAATGGCCATCTCTGAAGAAGATTACAACAAGCTGGTTCCCGGCACCAAGATCCTGGTGAAGGGCTTCAAGGCCGAATGGGCCGGCGAAGTGGAAATCGTGGATGCTACCTTCGAAATCCTGGAAGGCGAATACATCGCTCAGGCCAAGACCATGACCTCCCTGCTGGGCTCCGACAGCCTGATCAACTATCAGAATCAGCTGGCCGCTTTCAACAGTGTGACCATCGAAAAGGTGGAATACAAGAACGGCGAACCCGGTGATGACATCTATGTGACCATTTCCTACGAAGGCAATTCCTATGACTTCTGCGTGGAACGCTACCTGACCGGCCCCGAAACCGAAGTGTACCAGACCGTGGGCACCCTGAACGTGGGTGACGTGGTGGACATCGAAGGTTTCCTGTACTGGTACAACGGCGTGAACACCCACATCACCAAGGTGACCGTGGTTGCCCCCGCTGCTGCGGCTGAAACTGTTGCCGCTGAATAATTTCTGCAAATAATGTGGCGTCTTCTTTCGGGAGGACGCCACTTTTCACATGGAGGACAAAATGGGCAAAATCATCCCTTTTCCCGGCAATGAAGTGACGCTGGAAAATGTGTTTTCGCTGGAAGTGAACGATATTCCCGAAGACAAGCTGGAGGAGATCCTGGCGCAGATCGAAGATATTTACAGCGATCTGGAACAGGAAGAGCCGGAAGATACCGAAAGCGAAGAATACTATGAGTGGTCCGAAATGCTGGAAGCATTGGATGACCTGATGGATGAAATTCAGGAACGGATGGACGATTGAAG
Organism: Clostridia bacterium; assembly: GCA_017517465.1. Taxonomy (GTDB): domain Bacteria; phylum Bacillota; class Clostridia; order Christensenellales; family Aristaeellaceae; genus RUG563. The sequence continues at coordinate 1,587 of JAFWYZ010000225.1, forward strand.
GAGGGATCGCTGTGCTGAGCGCCGAACAGCGGCTGCAGATGCTCACCTGCCCTGAGGGACGGGTGGACATGGTGCTGGATACCGATACCTATAACGAGATCGATGATCAGTTTGCCCTTTCTTATGCGCTGTTTGCGGAAGAAAGGCTGCAGCTGAAGGCGGTGTATGCAGCGCCGTTTTTCAACGAACGCTCCACGGGCCCTGCGGACGGCATGGAAAGAAGCTATCAGGAAATCCTGAAGCTGTTTCACCTGGCCGGAAAGGAAGTGCCTGCGTTCCGGGGCACACCCGGCTATCTGCCGGATGAAAATACCCCCTGGGATTCCCCTGCAGCCCAGGATCTGTGCCAGCGTGCCATGCAATACACCTGGGAAAAGCCGCTGTATGTGGTGGCCATCGGCGCCATTACCAATGTGGCCAGTGCCCTTCTGATGAAGCCGGAAATCGCCGACAGGATGGTGGTCATCTGGCTGGGCGGCCACAGCATCCACTGGCCGGATAACCATGAGTTCAACTGCTTTCAGGATGTGGCGGCGGCTCGTGTGGTGTTCCAAAGCGGTGTGCCGCTGGTGATTCTGCCCTGTATGGGTGTGGTCAGCGCGGTCACCACCACCGGGCCGGAGCTGGAATACTGGCTGCGGGGCAAAGGTGCGCTTTGCGATTACCTGTGCGATCATACCATCGAAGCGGCGGAAGAATATGCCAAAGGCAGGGTGTGGAGCCGGGTGATCTGGGATATTACGGCAGTGGGCTGGCTGATGAACCGGAAGGGGAACCTGATGCAGGATAAACTGATCCCCACCCCCATCCCGGAATATGACCATCACTATGCTTTCAGCGATCATAGGCCCCTGTGCCGCTATGTGTACCACATTGACCGGGATGCATTGTTTGAGGATCTGTTCCGGCATATTATCAAGTAAAAAGAAAAGCACCTGCTGAACCTGCAGGTGCTTTTTTTGTGCCGTCGATATCCGATGGCCTTACAGGGATTGCGGAGCAAAATAATTCCCGTAACGGGTCAGGAAATCCATGTATTCCGCTTCTTCGGTGATCCAGAAAATCACCTGCACATGGGAATGCCCCAGCCGCGTATAGGCTTCAAACCGTCCATTGCCGTCATTCAGTTCAAATTCCGGCAGGCCGGTTTTTTCATTGAAACGGTAGCAGATGATCAGCGGCGGCATATCCGGATCCTGCTCAATGGCCGCCATCAGGCGCTGTACCTTTTCCTCAAAATGCATCGGATGCACCCGCCATTTCATGTGTTCTTCCGGCCCGCAATCCCGCCGAAAGAGGGTGATGGGCATCTGCACCGGCCCCAGATAATGCCGGGGCAGGGTTTTCAGCCCCTGGGAAAAGGGCAGGTTATTGCCGTGGGAGGTGAGATAGAGGTGGATCCATTCTTCCAGCCTGCCCTCTTTGGAAAAGGCAAGGGCGGAGGTAAGGGTGCGGTCATAGGTCATGGGGCAGTCCTCCTCTGTTCATCGGGGAAATAGTGGCCGTATTTGTCCATAAAGTCCTGATACTCTTCTTTTTCGGTGATCCAGACGATCACGGGTGTTTCTTCCATGCCTAACCGTTTATAGGCTTCAAACCGGTCGTTGCCCTCATTCAGCTCGAATTCCGGCTGTCCGTCTTTTTCGGAAAACAGATAATGCACGATCAGCGGCGGCATTTCCTTGTCCTTCCGGGTCATTTCCATCATCTGCTGAACCTTGTTTTCAAAATGCACCGGATGCACCCGCCATTTCATGTTTTCCTCCGGGCCGCAGCAGCGCTGGAACAGGGAAAGGGACATGGGGGCAGGCCCCAGAAAATAACGGTCATACAGTTTCAGGCCGTGGGAAAAAGGCTCGTTGTCACCGTCGGATAAAAGATAAGCATGCACCCAGTCTTCCAGCTTGCCTTCCTTTGCATAGGAACAGGCGCAGGACAGGGAACAGTTGTAATCCAAAATGGGTTCCTCCTTTTTGCTGTAGATGATCTTGCGGATGCTGTCTGTGGACAGGCAGTATTGCTCCGCCAGTGCATCCTGGGATGCCCCCTGCCGGAAAGCCGCACGGATATCCCGGTTGCGCTGGGCCAGATACCGGCGGTATCCGGTCACCTCCCCCCAGGAGGCATGGCCCATACTGGGAATATAGAGGGTTTTTCCGGCGGCATATTTCTGTACCTGACGCAGAAGCTGAGGCGGCAGCAGGTCTTTGGCATTTTCGTATTTCATGGGCATTCCTTTCTGCATGGCGGCATGTGATGATCATCATCTGTATTATAGAGGATAAATGCTGTAAAAAAAAGAGAAAAAACAGGTAAATGTGTTTCTTCCCAAGAGACGGAGATTATGATAGAATAAAGAAAAAAGAACAAAAGGATGTGCGGATATGCATTTGGGGAATATGACGTTGGAAGAATTGATCAGGCCGGAGGGCCATACCTGCGCCTGCGGCAGGCACCACGGCATCGGGCTGAAGTTTTTGCGCATCGGCAGCGGTGTGGTGGAAACCCTGCCGGAGGGGCTGCAGGTGCTGGGGTGTGAAAAGCCCTTTATTGTCTGCGACGAAGATACGAAAAAGGCAGCCTGGCATTTTGTGCAGCCGGTGCTGGACAAGGCCGGAATTGCTTATCAGCTGCATGTGATCCGCCGTGTCCATCCTGAACCGGATGAGGAAACGGTGGGGGAGATCACCATGGCCTTTGATCCGGCATGCGACTGCATTCTGGCCGTTGGCTCCGGGGTGATCAACGATTGCTGCAAGGTGCTGGCCAAGGCGGTGGGCAAGCCTCAGCTGGTGGTGGGCACCGCTCCTTCCATGGACGGCTATGCCTCCGATTCCTCCTCCATGATCGTGCGGCGCACCAAAACCACCTTGTACAATGCCTGTCCTCAGGTGATCATTGCGGACACCCGGATCATGAAGGATGCACCGGAAAGGATGCTGCAGGCAGGGTTCGGGGACATGATCGCCAAGTATGTGGCGCTGTGCGAATGGCGCATGACGGCGCTGATCAACGGGGAATATTTCTGTGAAGAAATTGCCGGCATGATGCGCGCTTCGCTGAAGAAGATCGTGGAAAGCGCTCCCCGGATGATGGAGCGGGATGAAGCTGCTGTGGGCGCAGTGGCGGAAGGGCTGATCCTTTCCGGTATTGCCATGGCCTTTGCCAAAATTTCACGGCCGGCTTCGGGGCTGGAGCATTATTTTTCCCATCTGTGGGAAATGTTTTCTCTGGATCGGGGCCTGCCGATGGAGCTGCATGGCATTCAGGTGGGTGTGGGCACGCTGCTTTGCCTGCGGCTGTATGACCGGATCCGGGAAGTGACCCCTTCTGCGGAAACCTTTGAAGCGGCCTGTGCAGCATGGGATGGTGATGCGTGGAAGGCGGATATGCGCCGGGTGTTCGGCGGTGCCGGCCACGGGCTGATCGAGAAGGAAGAAACGGCCTGGCACAATAATGATGAACAGGCGCGGAAAGCACGGTTTGAAAAGATCCTGGCCCACTGGCCGCAGCTGAGAAAGATCATGGATGAAGAACTGCCTCCTACGCAGCAGATTTTTGCTTTGATGCAGAAGGTGGGTATGCCCATGCTGGCCAGGGAGCTGGGATGGGGGGATCAGGACGTGCAGGATGCCTTCCGTCTCTCCCGCAATGCCCGGGATAAGTATCTCACCAGCTCCCTTTTGTGGGACATGGGCATGCTGGAGGAAATGGCCCGGGATATGAGGGCAGAGTGACAAAAAATAACGTTTCCGAAGCAAAAGTGTGTTGTAATATTTGGTAGAATATGCTATAATCATTTCCATCTGAGATGAGGTGAACAGCATGCAGACCACACAGAAGAAAGAAGAACGCTGGGCGCACAGACGCCGTTTTTGGGCATGCTTTGCGGTGGTCTGTCTTCTTTTGTCTTTCCTGGCTGCCATTTATGTGAACAGCCTGGTTGAGGATAATCGTAACCACCGGGCATATCTGCTGGCCAGCAAGGCCAACGATATCAGCGACAAGCTGGATATGCTTATTGCACGGGTGCATGTGATGGAATTCATGATGATGGCTGACGATGGCGAGCCGGAGGATTTTGATGTGCTGGCGCCGCTGGTGCTGGCAGGCTGGGATGACAGTACCCGGGAAATGGTGCGCAACGTGGCCCTGGCGCCGGATGGGGTGGTACAGTATGTGTACCCGCTGGAAGGCAATGAACCCCTGATCGGCTACAACCTGTGGGAAGCGGCGGCACCCAGTGCCGAAGCGGTGGAAACCCTGCGGAAAGGCCGGGTGCACATTACACCGCCCATCGATCTTGTGCAGGGCGGCCGGGGCATGAATATTTCCTTGCCGGTGAACATTCCCGGGCAGGATGAATCCTGGGGCATTGCCGCTATCGTAGTGGATACGGACAAGCTGATCGCCTCCTTCTCCCTGCGGGATTTCATTGTTCATCAGGTGGAATATTCCCTGGATTATGAAAATCTTCACGGTGAATATGAGAATCTGGTCACCAGCGGCGAAGTGAAATTCCCGGTGTATTACGAATTCAAAACGGAAAACATGCAGTGGCGCCTGGCGGTTTCCGGCACGCTGGGAGCGGCCAGCAATTTCACCATTGCCCTGCTGGTGATGGGTGTGATTGCGGTTTCGGCGCTGCTGGCTGCCAACTTTGCCAACCGGCATCAGCGCAAACGCATGAGTGAAATGTTCCGGGAGCTGGCCAATACCGACAGCGTGACCGGCTGTTCCACCCGCCATTTCGTATATGAAAAGCTGGTGGATCAGGAAAGCGGTCAATGGCAGCTGGATGGGCTGAACTATTCCCTGGCCATTCTGGATGTGGACCATTTCAAAAACGTCAATGATACCTACGGCCATGATGTGGGGGATGAAGTGCTGCAGAAGATTGCTGCGCTGCTGATGCGCTCCCTGGCCAAGAACAAAGGCGATTGCGCCATCCGCTTTGGCGGGGACGAGTTTGTGCTGCTCTATGGTGACCGCACCCCTGAACAGATGAAGGATATTCTCCAGCATGTGCTGACAGCTGTGCGGGGCATTCAGGTGGATGACCGCCCGGACATCTGTGTGTCGGTTTCCATTGGCGGTGTGCATCCCTCTCAGATGGTGGACCGGGAAGCAACTTACAAAAACATGCTCTGTGCGGCGGATGATAAGCTGTATCAGGCCAAAAATGCCGGCAGAAACCGGTGTGTGATGTAAAACAAAGAAAGGCTTGGCAAATGCTGAGCCTTTCTTTTCATTTTCTGCCAATTTGTTCCCGGAAAGGGCAGTGTGTTTGACGGCGCAGGGGAGATTGTGGTATACTAAACATAGTGTGCCTTGGGGCGCACCGAAAACACCCCCAGTATGGAAAGCGAGGAAAAAACATGAAAACGACCCTTGTCATCATGGCAGCCGGTATCGGTTCCCGCTTTGGCGGCGGCATCAAGCAGCTGGCACCTGTTGGTCCCGGCGGGCAGATCATCATGGATTATTCCATTCATGATGCCATTGCAGCCGGATTTAATAAAATTGTTTTTATCATCCGTAAGGATATCGAAAATGATTTCCGGGAAATTATCGGCAACCGCATCGAAAAGCTGTGTGCAGAAAAAAATGTGGAAGTGGCCTATACGTTCCAGGCGCTGGATGATCTGCCTGCCGGGGTGCAGCTGCCTCCTCAGCGCAAAAAGCCCTGGGGCACCGGCCAGGCTGTGCTTACCTGCAAGGGGGTTGTGAAGGAGCCCTTTGCTGTGATCAATGCCGACGACTATTATGGCCAGGAAGCCTTCCGCATCGTGCATGACTTCCTGCTGCAGTATACCCCCGATGCACCCAACCGCTATTGCATGGCCGGGTTCATCCTCAAAAACACCCTCAGCGATAACGGCGGTGTGACCCGCGGCATCAGCAAAACGGATGAAAACGGCTACCTCACCCAGGTGGACGAAACCTCCAACATCGTCAAGACTGCTGACGGTGCTGCCGCTGACGGGCGGGTGCTGGATCCCGAAAGCTATGTTTCCATGAATTTCTGGGGCCTGACGCCGGAATTTATTGATAAGCTGGAGGAAGGTTTTTGCCAGTTCTTCCGTTCTATTGAAGGACGGGAAGAAAAGGCCGAGTATCTGCTGCCCATTTACATTGATGAGCTGCTGAAAAAGGGCGAAGTTTCCGTGAAGGTGCTGGAAACCCGGGACAAGTGGTTTGGCGTCACGTATCAGGAAGACAAGCAGACGGTGATCGATGCCATCCATGCGCTGGTGGAGTCCGGTGTCTATACCAAGGATCTGTTTGATGATCTGGATGCCTGAAAAGGAGAAGAAAATGATTTTGAACATGAAAAAACTGATCTCTTTGATGCTGGCAGTGCTGCTGGTGCTTGGCATGGCATTGCCTGCCCATGCATTGGAAACGTCCAAAAACCCGCTGATCGATCCGCAGCCTGTGCCCCATGTGGACACGGAGGATGAGTTCTACAACATTCTTCTGGCCGGGATTGACCTGGGTAATTACACGGGCCTGTGGGCCAGCGGCGGCAAAAATGTGCTGGAAAAATGCCATACGGACGTGATGATGGTGGTATCCATCAACAAAACCAAGGGGACGGTGGACCTGGTGTCTCTGCCCCGCGATACCCTGACCTATGTGCCGGGTGTGCATGGCATTTATAAGCTGAATGCGGCTTTCAACTGTGCTGAAACGGCAGAAGAAGGCATGCAGCGGGTGTGCGATGCGGCCACCTGGCTGCTGGGCGGTGTGGAAATCCATAATTATGTGGCTGTGGACATGACGGCCCTGATCCAGCTGGTGGATGCCATCGGCGGTGTGGATTTTGACATGGATATGAGCTATGTGGGCCACAGCGGCATTACCTATTATAAGGGCATGCAGCATCTGGACGGTGTGGGCGTGATGGACTATGTGCGTGCCCGCAAGAATGCCACCGTGGAATATACCGATATCGGGCGCACCCGCCGCGGCCGGGATATGATCACGGTGCTGTTTGATACCATCCAGAAAAAGCTGAAGGAAGACGGCATGGGCGTGGCCATGGACATCATCAACCTGATGTTCAGCGAAGAATTCAATATCCTGACCCAGCTGTCCATGGGGGACATTCTGTCTCTTGTGGATGTGGCACTGTCCATTGAAAATATGGAGGATGTGGGCTCCCATGTGCTCACCGGCGGCTATAGCCTGGCGCTGGAGGACTGGAACTTCACCTTCACCGACCAGGATAACCGTATCCAGGTGCTGAAGGATGTGTACGGCATCGATGCCCAGCCCATTCCCTATGTCAGCTGGAACTATACCACCTGGCTGCTGGAATACGGCTTCCCCATTTCCCGTCAGATCCATATTGCCCGTCAGATCATCGATTACGGCAAGCAGCAGAATAACCTGACCGCAGAACAGCAGGCAGCCGTGGATGCACTGGAAAAGCAGCATGACCTGACCATCGCCGCTTTCGATACCGCTGCCGATGAACAGACCATCGGTGCCAACGATGCCCTGACCGCTGCTCGCACCCGTCTTAGGAAGCTGGGTGAAGAAGCATCCTATGCCCTGGGCTATATGCGGGATGCCAAGTGGAACACCAGCACCCTGTGGTATCGTGATGTGCTGATCAACGAATACAAGGATGTGGACTGGCGGTAATTCCTGCCGCAAGAAAATCAAATAAACAGGGGAGAGGCATGCCTCTCCCTTTTGATATGCAACGCAGATTTTTTTCTGGTAATCCGGAGAAAAATGCGCTATAATGGAGCATATACAAAACGTTAAAGGAGGCACTGCCATGCAGGTGCTGATCGAACTGCACGACACTCATCAGCCGTTGGATAATGTGATTGCGGCAACGGTGCTTCAGCCGGATGTGATGGTGCTCATTGGTGACCGAAAAATTGAAAAGAACAAATATCGCAAGCCCCTCCTGTCTTTTCTGGACATGGAAGGGGTGCATGTCCGCCTGGATTACCGCACCTGCAATCTGCACGATGTGCAGCAGGTGATCGGCTGCCTGAACGACGTGCTGGATACATACGGCCAGGAAAACTGCACGGTGGACGTGGGCGGCGGCAGTGATGCCTTGCTGCTGGCGGCAGGCCATGTGTGCCTTGGAAGGAATGCACAGGCGGTGCAGCATATGCCGGGCACCAATAAATTCAAGTGGCTCATTGGCCCGGAAACGGGGAAGGAATCAAAATTTGATCTTCAGCTGTCCATGGATCAGGTGATTGCCCTGAGCGGCGGCGAGCTGCTGCGCAACGGCCATGTGGGCCCGGAAATGATGAGCGAGGAAATGACCGGCCTTATCGACCGGATTTTCCCCATCTATCTGAAATACAAAAAATCCTGGCCCCGGTTTGTGCAGTATCTGCAGATCGCCGCCAAGCAGGAATACTGGAGGGGGGAATATTATGAAGCGCCCCTCACCATTTATGTGAACCGCCAGAGCCGCTCACCCAGTGAAACCATTCTGGATGCGTTGGTGAATGCCGGTGCGTTTACCCTGTGTGAATGGGATGAGGAACACATCCGCTTTGCCTTTGTGAACAATACCATCGGCAAATGCATGTGCGATGTGGGTGTCTGGCTGGAAATGTACCTGTTTTCTGCCATGGTGCAAAGCGGGCTGTTTGACGCGGTGCAGATCTCCATGGTGGTCAGCTGGGATGATGACGAAGAAGGAGACAAGGTGCAGAATGAAATCGACGTGGCTGCCTGCGCAGGGGTGGGTCAGCTGTTCTGCTCCTGCAAAACCTCCGCACCGGATCCCTATATGCTCAACGAAATTGCCGTGATGACCGAACGCTTTGGCACCGCCTATGCCACACCGGTATTGGCATGTGTGTGCGACATGAAAAAGGAAGCACCGGCGGCATACTGGCGCGCCCGGGAAATGGGCATTGAGCTGATTGACCTGAATGATCTGGATAAGGCCAAGCTGATGAACCGGCTGGCCATGCTTCGCCGCAAATGGGACCGCTGAAAACAATAAGAAAACAGCTTTTTGGGGGATTTTTCCCCTGAAAAGCTTTTCTTTTTCTGTAAGATGTTGTAAGATGAAAACAGAGATACCGTTATACAAAAAGGAGTGGGAAACCATGAAGAATAAAGGAAACGAGCGTTGGCTGCGGCTGGGGCTTGGCTGTGTTATTTTGCTGGTGGCGGGGCTGATCTATGCCTGGAGCATTCTGAATAAACCCCTGCAATCCAGCTTCGATAAAACCCAGCTGTCCTTTTGCTTCACCCTGACGCTGTGCTTCTTTTGCCTGGGTGGGCTGGTGTCCGGGCTGATCAGCAATAAGGTGAGTATTTTCAACCGGATGGTGATCGCCGCTGTGCTGACGGGCATCGGGTTTATTCTGTCCGCTGTACACCGCAACAGCCTCTGGATCCTCTACCTTGGCTATGGTGTGATGGCCGGCAGCGGTATCGGTATCGTGTACAACACGGTCATTTCCGCCACCAATGCCTGGTTCCCGGATAAGAAGGGCCTGTGCAGCGGTGCGCTGATGATGACCTTCGGCTTCTCTGCCCTGCTGTTTGGCAAGCTGGCGGACAGCCTGTTCCAGGTGCCCTCCTTCGGCTGGCAGCGCACCTATCAGCTGCTGGGCGGTATTGCCGCTGTGGTGTTTATCGCCGGTGCATGGCTTTTGAAAATGCCGGAAAAGAAAGCGGGCCCGGCTGCGCAGGACAATGAAAATGATGTGCCCACCCGGGAAATGATCAAAAAGGCCAGCTTCTGGAAGCTGTTTGTTTTCTTCACGCTGCTGGCTGCTGTGGGCTCTGCTGCCATCGGCTTTGGCAAGGATTATTTCATGTCCGTGGGCCTGGCAGAAGGGGCTGCCGTTACGGTGGCCGGGCTGCTGAGCATTTTCAACGGTCTGGGCCGCATTTTCTCCGGCATGGCCTTTGATAAACTGGGGCTGCGCAAGGCCCAGATCCTCACCAGCGTTGTGGCCATTTTGTCCCCTGCGCTGGCACTAATGGCCATTGTGCTCCATGCCGGGTTCCTGGGGGTGATCGGCCTGTGTCTGTGCGGCTTCACCTACGGCTTTTCGCCCACCATGTCTGCGGCGCTGGTGGCTGCATTCTATGGCGGCAAATACTTCCCCCTGAATTTCCCGGTGCTGAATCTGGTGCTCATTCCTGCATCTTTTTCCAGCACCCTGGCCGGTGCGCTGGTCACGGCATCGGGCAGCTATCTGTCCACCTTTGTGGTGCTGACGGTGCTGTCCGTCATCGGCCTGGCGGTGAACCTGTCCATCAAAAAAGCGTAAGGAGAGCGCAGCATGCTGGCGAAAAACCCGGTGATTTATTCCGATTATCCGGACCCGGACGTGATCCGGGTGGGGGATACCTACTATCTGGTCACCACCACCATGCACTTTTTTCCCGGAGCACAGATCCTTTCCTCCCGGGATATGGTGAACTGGCAGCATGTGGGCTATGTGTATGACCGCTTTGGAGAAACCGATGCCCAGAAAATGCTGAACGGTGCCATTTACGGCCAGGGCATGTGGGCACCGGTGCTGCGGTATCACAAGGGCGTGTTCCTTGTGGTGTTCTGCTGCAATGACACAAAAAAGTGCTATCATTACACCGCGGCGGATATTCACGGTCCCTGGAAGAAGGACTATATTGAAGGCTTTTATCACGATCCTTCCCTGCTGTTTGACGATGACGGAAAGGTGTACATCGTGTACGGCAACCGGGATATTTATCTGACCGAACTGAAATCTGACCTGTCCGGCCCCCTGACAGGCGGGCTGCACCGGCTGGTATTGCACGATGAATGCGAGGGTCTGGGTTGGGAAGGCAGCCATCTGTACAAGCTGAACGGGAAATATTACCTGCTGAATATCCACTGGCCCAAGGGCTGCATGCGCAGCCAGGGGGTGCATGTGGCGGATTGCCTGACCGGTGAATTTGTGGGCGGCGAAGTGCTGCATGCGGATCTGTCCGGCCGGGGCTGCGGCGTGGCCCAGGGGGGCATGGTGGATTCTGAGGAGGGTGCCTGGCGGATGCTTCTGTTCCAGGATCATGGGGCAGAGGGCAGAATGCCGGTGCTGGTGCCCTTTGAATGGAAAAACGGTGTGCCCTGCCCGGAAAAGGTGCCGGAAGGGCTGGAAGTGCAGGAGGATGCATCCGTTCCCAAGCTGTACACCTCCGATGCGCTGAAAAATGGGTTCAGCCCCCTGTGGCAGTGGAACCATGAACCGGATGAAAAGGGCATCGTATGCACTGCCGACGGGCTGCAGCTTACCTGCCTTGGCCCGGCTTCCCATGTGGAGCAGGCCCGCAATACCCTCACCCAGCGCTGCTTCGGCAAAGCATGCACAGGGGATGTGACGGTGGACGTGAGCGCCTTGCAGGAAGGGGATTATGCCGGTATCTGTGCGCTGCAGGGGCTGTTTGGCCAGCTGTGCGTTACTGTGCAAAATGGAAAAAAATACCTCAGCCTCGTCACCCGCGAAAAGGAAACCGATGAGATTTTCCGCTCCCCTGAAATCCCGCAGGAAAGGCAGCGCATCCCCTTTGACGGCCATGAAATCACCCTGCGCCTGGCCTTTGATTTCAGTGACGACAGCGTGCGCTTCTTCTATAAAAAAGATTGTGAATTCTGCCAGCTGGGCTCCGGACATCGGCTGCACTACCGGCTGGACCATTTCACCGGTGTGCGCTTTGGCCTGTGTGCCTTCAATGTCAACGGTACCGGCGGCAAGGCGGTTTTCCGGGATTTTGTGTATATTACTGAGTGAAGGGGATACCTGCGGGGCTTCGCCCCTGCACCAGGGCAGTGCCCCGGACCCAGCAGGGACATTGTCCCTGCACCCTTTTTCCGGAAGTAACAATCTGTATTTTTCATACGGTTTCCCGGTGATACGTGGGGAGACCATGGAGGGGCTTTGCCCCCTCCACCCCCAGCAGGGATGTCATCCCTGCACCCAGTACCGGATATTGCAATATGTATCTTGCAAACATTGTTCCGATGCTGCAAAGGAACACGCACACACACTTTCGCAAGGAATGATTGAAACTTTGCGAATTGGGTGTGGCACAGCCACCCACGGGCTGGGCGGTGTAAAACACCGCCAGCCGGATGCTGTGCATCCGGGGAAAACGAAAGAAATAAGCCGGGAGAG
>JAFWYZ010000226.1 GCA_017517465.1 Clostridia bacterium
CCGTCGCTTCTCAGGCCGATGCTTTCCATGCTGCCCACACCGATATCCACGATGTTTTTCCACTTCTGTACATTGCACTGGCCCTGACCATTGTCCCCCGCAGCCACCACCGTGCCGTCAGCCTTCACACCGTAGGTCTGGTGACCACCGGCATAGACGGCCACAATATCCGTCCAGCCATGTACAGAGCACTGCCCGTAGTGGTTGTAGCCCACAGCCACCACCGTGCCGTCTTTTCTAAGACCTACCGTATGGTAATCACCGGCAGCCACAGCCACGATATCCGTCCAATCCTGCACATCGCATTGCCCGTACTTGTTGTTGCCCACGGCCACCACCGTGCCGTCATCCTTTACACCTACCGTGAGGTTATCGCCCACAGCAATCCTTCCCTTATAGGCAGAAAGGATTTCCCGCTGCCTTGCAATACTGTCTTCATAATCGCCCGCCATGCGGTAATAGGCCAGCGCTTCCACCCGCTTGCCCTGGGCAAACAATTCTTCCGCCGTTTTGTAATGGTTGCCGGGGATAATCACCCGGGTCACCACATAAATGGCCGCAACGGCGATCACCGCCAGCACCGCAAGAAAAATGAGGTTCCTCTTTTTCCTGGCCTTGGCCGTTGCCAGTGCCTGCTTTTTCAGTTCATATTGCCGCTGCTTTTCCTTCTCCGCTTCTTCCTGCAGCCGCTGCTTTTCTTTTTCTTCTTCTTCCTGGAGCCGTCTGCATTCCCGGGCCATTTCCCGGCTGTCCTTATAGCTTTTCAGGGTATCAAAGGCCTTGATGGCATCACTCCATTTTTTATTTTCCATCAGTTCCTTTGCCTGCCGGTACAGCTGTTCATCCATGACCCGGTGGCACTGGGCTGCCCGGTCTGTGCTGTCCTGATAATCTCCCAATTCTTCAAACAGGCGCAGCGCCCGGGCATAGTCCTTGCGGTTCAGGGCATCCATTGCCTGGCTGTATTTCTTTTCCCGGGCAATCTTTGCTTCCGCCTTCAGCTGCTGGCGCAGTTCTTCGCATTCCCGGGCCTTTTCCGCTGCATCCCGGTAATTGCCCAGCTGTTCAAACAGCTTCGCCGCTTCCGCTGCCGCTGCTTCCTGGCGGTGGTGCCGGGCATATTCCATCTTCTGCGTGGCAGTGGTGTATTTGTCCAGCATTGCCCGCTTGGCACCGGCCTGCAGCGCACAATAGTAAGTGCCTGCGGTTGTTTTGTGCTGCTCAATGGCCCCCTTGCTCACCAGTTCATTCAGCCTGAACCGGGCTGCGCTTTCCGGCATGCCGGCTGCCTTGCCCAGATAAACCGCATCGCGAAGCTGAAAATCCTTTTCCAGCTCCCTGATCAGCCCGCGCTGCTGCCGGATCACAACCAGATCCGACCGGCTGAATACCTTGGGATTCAGGTTCTTTGCAATGGCCTGCGCATACAGGTCAATCATCTTGTCCAGGGCCTCTGTTGTGCCTTCCCGGTAGAGGGCATTGCATCTGGCCTCATATTCCTGTGCTTCCACCTGCCCGGCATACTTTTCCATGCTGCGGACCAGCTGGGTCAGGTAATACTTGCGGTCCGCCGCCTGCTCAAAGGCGCCGATCCGCTTCTTATCTTCTCCCTTGGCAAAGCGCACCGCACGTTCCAGATCCTTATAGGAATCCGGCACGATTAGAAACTGCATGGCTTCATCCAGAGTGGTCACCCGCAGCTGACACAAAAATTTCCCTTCATAGGCCTGCGCATTCTCAGG
>JAFWYZ010000227.1 GCA_017517465.1 Clostridia bacterium
ACGATGCACGGACAGGGCACCTATACCGCCCCCGATGGCCGTGTGTCGGAAGGAAAATGGAAAGATGGAAAATATGTCGGTAAATGATGGAACGGTTCTGTATGCCCTGTTGGAAAAGTGCGTGGAAGAAATCGGCTTTGGGCACTTGCTGGAGGCGCCGGAGCAGCTGTCCGGCGGGCTTTTGCACCGGATGTTTCGGGTAAAAACGGAGAAGGGCCTGTTTGCGCTGAAGCTTCTCAACGATGAGATTATGAAAAGGCCGCAGGCACTGCGCAATATGCGGCTTTCGGAAAAAGCAGCGGAAGAACTGAAAAGCATTGTTCCCCTTGCCGGTGCCATTCCGATTTGGGGAGCGCATGTGCACAATTGTCATGAGCATTGGTTTATGGTTTATCCATGGCTGGAGGGAAAGAGCATTTTCCCTCCGGCCATACAGCCAGCTCACTGCATGAGAATGGGACAGATATTGGCTGACATTCATGGTGCAGATGTGCAGGTGGATGGCATGGAAATTGAAAAGCCGGATGATGAAAACAGGGATTGGAAGCACCTTATTTCTCTTTGCAGGGATGATGCGTGTAAAGAAATGATGATGAGCCTGCTGCCGTGCATACTGCAATGGGAGCGAAAGGAATGCGAAGCGGCCTTGAAGCTTGCCGGTGAACAGGTGATCAGCCACCGGGATCTGGATCCGAAAAACGTGATGTGGCAGGGCATGCAGCCCATACTGATCGACTGGGAAGCAGCAGGGTATATCAATCCCTGGCAGGAGATGGCCGAATGCCTGTTCTACTGGTGCGACGATGGGCATGGCAATTTGCAAAAAGGCTGTTTTCAGGCCTTTGTGGCGGCTTATGGGGAAAAGATGCCATTGCATGGTGCACCGTGGCAGGAAGCGCTTAATGCCGCTTATAAAGGCTGTATAGAATGGCTGTATTATAATCTGCGCCGCGCTGCCGGGCTGGAAAGGGAAGAAGAAGTGCCGATGGGTGCACAACAGGTGAAATTGACCCTCGAAGCACTGCAAAACAGAGAACGGTTGAATAATGTGCTGTTCACTTGGCTGCAGGAGTATTAAAGAAAATCGCCTTTGCAAACGGATTGCAAAGGCGATTGTTTTTTGAGTCTTACTTGACAACGTTTTCGATCAGGGCATGGAAGGCGGGTTTGGGCTGCACATTGCGGTCGAAAAGCAGGGGATATTTGTCTGCTTTCCAGCTCAGGTCATCCGTGACGCCCCATACCTGCACTGCCAGGATATCATCCGCATATTTGAGGAACAGCTTCATCAGGCTTTCATAGCGGCTGGCCTGGCTTTGGTGATTCATATCAGTATTCTTGCTGATTTCGATATCCAGCTCGCTAATACGAAGCTTCAGCCCTTTTTCTGCAATGCGCTTTATGGCCGTTTCCAGACTGCGTTCGGAAGGAGAGGTGGGGGATACCTGATAATGGGCCTGGAAGCCGTAGCAATCAATATTCCCTTCGGCTACCAGCGTGTCCAGCAGGTTGCAGATACCGGTGAGCTTGGGTTCGTACGGAGTTGAATAATCGTTGTAGCAAAGGATCATGTCTTCGCGCGCATATTTCCGGGCATATTCAAATGCCTTGGCCACATAATCTTCGCCAATCACCTGGGTCCAGGTACAACTGCGCATCTTGGCTGCATTGTCAGCCACGGCTTCGTTGGCCACATCCCAGCTGACGATCAGGCCGGGGTAAAGCCGTTCTGTTTCTTCAAGCACCAGCTTGATGTACTTTTCCATCCGCTGCAGCATCACTTCACGGCTGACATAATCATTGCGGGAAAGATAACCCTGACGGAAGAACACATCCGGCGTCTGCTGATACCACACCAGCGTGTGACCGTGCACCTTCAGCCCGTTTTTGTAGCAGTAATCCAGAAGCGGTTTGGCGGCATCCAGGCTGATGGCAACGGCTGTGTCATCTTCCTTGGCCAGGCGGCGGCTGGTGACCACATCCAGTACGGAATCGGGCTTGAGCTCGTTGCCGGGGGTAAGAATGGAAAACTGGGAAGCATAGAAGTCCATGCGTTCGGCGTTGGAGGCTTCTGCCTGGCAGACCGCAGCACCGAAGTCAAAATAAGGTGCATACACTTCCTTCAAAGAGGCAAGGTTTTCAGGGAATTTGATTTCGTTGGCCTCCACATAGATTTCCTTGATGGCAAAGTCCATATTGCCGCCGTTGGTTTCTACATAGAGAATATAGTTGTCATACTGCCCGGGGGCATAGGTGCCGTCAATCACAGCCCATTCGCCTTTTTTCGTCTTTACTTTCACAATGTTTTCGTAGGATTCGGTGCCGTTTCTGGAATGGGCAGCGGACAGCATGAACTCTACATTGTCCTTCTCTTCCTGCATCACCATGAGGCTTACGCGGTAGGTGTTGCCGGGGGTCAGGTCAAAATCATGACCGGGGGAGTTCCAGGTGGCGGTGCGGCCGTGAATGTAGAGGGCACCGTCTTTCACTTCCAGGGAAGCGGTACCGGCGCTGCGGGCATACCAGCCGTCCGTGCCTTGGGAAAAATCGGAAGCGTAGGGCTGGAAGGCGTCTTCTTCGACAACCACATCAGCAATGTGCTGTACGTCAATGCGGATATCGTCAATATAGTAATTTGCGCCAACCAATGTCGCATCGGTTTTGAAGCGCAGGTTCTGAGGCTGGGTGGCAACGGTGAATGTGCCGGAAATTTCGGTCCACTCCTTGGGATTTACTTTGCTGGAAGCCAGTACATCATAGCTGCCCCCGGCATAACTGACACTGATATCACCGGCGGTTTCCCCCTCGTGATAAGCCCAGAAGGAAATGGAAACCGTATCACCGGCAGCCAGATTCAGGCTCTGATACTTATAATCGGCTGCATCATAATCATTGGTGCTGCGGCTGCTAACGGCAAGTGCCATATCGCCGGAATGGGCAATGCCGCTTTTGACGGACACGGAACAGCTGCCGCTTTGGAAAAAGCCGGGATTGACACCGTCATCAAAGGAAAAGACGGTTTCCTCCGCCATGGCACAGCCAATGCACAGAACCAGGGTCAGAAGGGAAATGAAAAATGCTTTCTTCATTTTCTTTTGCTCCTTTTGATTTCTATTTATCTACATTATATGGATCAATTTGTCCGTTTGTCAATAGCTGTATGACAGTGAAAAACAACATGCAAATATATAAGCAAAACTTCGAACAATGATGACGGGAAAAGATGAAAAAAATTGAAAGCTGTCAGGTAAAAACACTTGACAATTCAAAGAAAAGCTGTATAATATTCGTTGTGTCAAGTGAAGAAGCTTGACAGGAGGGTACATGGAGAAGCAAACGGCAATGGAAAAGAAGGTTCAGCTTTCCTGGTATCTGGCTTTTTACGGTGAAATGCTGACGGAAAACCAAAGGGAAATTGCCACGCTTTATTTCGAAGAGGATTTTTCCCTGGCTGAAATTGCCCAGCAATTGTCTGTCAGCCGTCAAAGCATCCATGATACAGTGAACCGTGTGGAAAAAACGCTGACGGAATTTGAAGAAAAGCTGGGGCTGGCTGCCCGGTTTGAACGGCTGGAAAACGGTCTGAAAGAATGTCAGAAAGCGTTGAGCCGGATCGTACCCGATGAAAAAAGCAAAAAGCAATTGCAAATCGCCCAGGATATGATCAGCGCATTGCTGGCACAGGAGGATATATAAATGGCATTTGAAGGCCTGTCCGGAAAACTGCAAAATGCGTTTAAGAAGCTGACCGGTAAAGGGAAGCTGAATGAACAAAACATCAAGGAAGCCATGCGTGAGGTGCGGATGGCGCTGCTGGAAGCAGACGTGAACTACCTGGTGGTAAAGGACTTTGTCAAGAAAGTGACGGAGCGGTGTGTTGGTGCCGAAATTCTGGCAAACCTGAACGCCGGCCAGCAGGTCATCAAGATCGTCAATGAAGAACTGACGGCCCTGATGGGCGGCCAGAACGCAAAGCTTACCTGGTCTCCTTCCGTTCCCACGATTTACATGCTCTGCGGTCTGCAGGGTGCCGGTAAAACCACCATGGCTGCAAAGCTGGCCGGATATCTGACCAAGCAGGGCAAAAAGCCCATGCTGGCCGCCTGCGATATTTACCGCCCTGCTGCCATCAAGCAGCTGCAGGTGGTGGGTGAACAGGTGAAGGTGCCTGTTTTCGAGAAGGGCACGCAGAATCCTGTGAAAACCGCCCAGGAAGCCATCGAATATGCCCGGTATTATGGCCGTGATGTGCTCATCATCGACACCGCCGGCCGTCTCCACATCGATGAAGGCCTGATGCAGGAACTGGAAGATGTGAAAAATGCCGTCAAGCCCCAGGAAATTCTGCTGGTTGTGGATGCCATGACCGGTCAGGATGCGGTGAATGTGGCCAAGTCTTTCGACGAAAAGCTGTCCATTGACGGTGTGATTGTGACCAAGCTTGACAGCGATACCCGCGGCGGCGCTGCGCTTTCCGTCCGTGCCGTCACCGGGAAGCCCATCAAGTTTGCCGGTACCGGCGAAAAGCTGGGGGACATTGAGCCCTTCCATCCCGAACGCATGGCCAGCCGCATTCTGGGCATGGGTGACGTGCTGACGCTGATCGAAAAGGCAGTGGAAAACCAGGACAGCGAACTGGCTGAAAAGCTGGCAAGCAAAAAGAATCCCACCGATTTTGACCTGAACGATTTCCTTGATCAGATGAAGCAGATCAAGAAAATGGGCCCGCTGAAGAATATCCTGGGGATGCTGCCCGGGATCGGCGGTAAACTGAAGGATGTGGAAGTGGACGAAGGCGCCTTGAAAAAGCCTGAAGCCATCATCTGCTCCATGACCATGAAGGAACGCAGAAATCCCGGTATCCTCAATGCCTCCCGCCGTAAGCGCATTGCTGCCGGTGCAGGTGTGCAGGTGCAGGACGTGAATGCTCTCATCCGCCAATTTGAGCAGATGCAGAAAATGATGAAGCAGATGATGGGCAACAAAAAGGCCATGATGCGCAGTATGCGCAACATGAACATCCGGTAAACCCCTTTTAATAGCGGTTATCATAGAAAATATGATTACCATAGATTACATTTTTATCATTCAGGAGGAACAATACCATGGCTGTGAAAATTCGTCTCAAGAGAATGGGCATGAAGAAGCATCCCTTCTACCGCATCGTTGTGGCTGACTGCCGCTCCCCCCGTGATGGCCGTTTCATCGAAGAAATCGGTTACTATGATCCCATGAAGCAGCCCGCCGAAATCAAGGTGAACAATGAAAAGGCCGCCCAGTGGATGAAGAACGGCGCCCAGCCCACTGACACCGTGCGCATCCTGCTCAAGAAGAGCGGTGCCATCGAAGGTTAAGAACCCTCGCAATAGGCGAAGAAAGGGAATTCCATGCGCGAACTCGTCCTGTTTCTGGCAAAGACGCTTGTGGATCAGCCCGATGCTGTGCAGGTGATGGAGACGGAAGGCCCCGAGGCCATCATTCTCGAACTGTCTGTTGCACAGGAAGACATGGGCAAGGTCATCGGCAAGCAGGGCCGTATTGCGAAGGCTATCCGTACGGTCGTCAAGGCTGCCACGGATAAGAACGCAAAGCCCGTTTTTGTCGAAATTCAGTAAAAGCAAAAAGCGGATGGCAAATATGCTGTCCGTTTTTTCTTTCAGAAAAGAAAGGAAAAAAGTATGCTTTCCGAATATCTGCTGATCGGTGAAGTACTCAAGCCCCAGGGGATCAAGGGCCTGGTGAAGGTGCGTCCCGATACCGATGATCCTGAGCGCTTTCTGGATCTGGAATATGTGTACGTAAAAAACGGCGGGAATTATGTAAAGACGGCTGTGGATGAAGTGAGCGTCCGTGAGGATGCGGTCTATCTGCGTCTTGACGGATGCAATGACCGGGATGTGGCCGAAAAACAGCGGGGAACCATGCTGTATATCGACCGCGAGAACGCAGTGCAGCTGGCTGAAAATGAAACCTTCATCTGTGATCTGATCGGTTGTGAAGTGCAGGACCGGCAAGGGAATGTACTGGGCAAAATCAAGGATGTGCTACAGCCTGGCGGCAATGATGTGTATGTGGTAAAGTGCAAACAGGGGGAAATGCTGCTGCCTGCGCTTTTGCATATTGTTATCGACGTGCAGACTGCAAAGGGATTTGTTACTGTGGACGAAAGCCGGCTGCATGAAGTGGCTGTCTGTGATTGGGAATAACCAGAACGTGGAGCAAGATAAAATGACCATCGATATTCTGACTGTCTTTCCGGAAATGTTCGAAAGCGTATTGAACACTTCCATCATGGGCAGAGCCCGTGAAAAAGGGCTGATTTGCGTTGAAACAACTGATATCAGACCGTATTCTGTTATGAAACACAAGAATACGGATGATTATCCCTTTGGCGGCGGCGCCGGTATGCTGATGACACCGCAGCCTATTGCCGATGCGATCAAGGATGTGTGCAAAAAACGTGAAACTCCTTGTGTAGACAGGGTTTCTGGAAAACAGAATATGGTCTGTAATGATAACAAAAACAGAATGCTGCGCATTTATCTTTCTCCCAAAGGTGTGCCGTTCACACAGCGTGTGGCGGAAGAGATGGCAAAGGAAGAGCACCTGTTGCTGCTTTGCGGACATTATGAGGGTGTGGACCAGAGAGTGTTGGATAAGTACATCGATATGGAGATTTCTTTGGGCGATTATGTGCTGACCGGCGGTGAACTGGGTGCGATGGTGATTGCAGACAGTGTGAGCAGACTGATCCCCGGGGTTCTTGGCAGTAGCGAAAGTGCCGAAGATGAAAGCTTTTCCATGGCCGGGCTGTTGGAATATCCGCAATACACCCGTCCGCGGATGTTTGAAGGAATGGAAGTGCCGGAAGTGCTGCTCAACGGCGATCATGCAAAAATCAATCAATGGAGACGGCAGCAGGCCATCCTGACCACGCTGGAAAGAAGACCGGAAATGCTGGAAACGGCTCCTCTGAGCAAAAAAGAAAAAATCTGGCTGGATGCTGTATTGGCTGAACGTGAAACACAGGAAGACGATGAATAAGATTTGTTTGTTTTTCAATCATACTGCTTTTCTGAATCGTCAATTTGGTATCGTGCCATTGATGTATGGTTCGCTTGGCCTGGAGTATCTCACAACTGTGGATCTGAATGCCGACGATATTGATATCCTGATTCCTGAAACATTTCTGAATGAAAGATGGAATGAGTTTCAAATGGCTTTGGAGACCGAAGGATATGTGCTGACAGATGTAAGGGAGCATACATTTGAAAAAGACGGTGTTTCTTATTCCTTTGCCGGGATTGAAAATTTGACACCCTTTGCAGGAATCGCTATGGATGAAATTGAAGTGCGCAAAATGGGTGATGTCACCTTCAGGCTGCTGAACCTCACGCAGTATCTGAAGGTGTATCTGGCCTCCGAAAAAGACGGATACAGGGTACATGAGCGGGGAAAGAAGGACTGGGAAAAGATAGAACTGATCAGAAAGCGAATCGCCCTGCACGAACAAAAGTAATTTATTTCTTAGAAACGGCTTGACAAATGGATTTCTTTGGCTTATAATCCTATTTGCTGCCGAAAAGGCGCCATGCGGTCGTGGCGGAATTGGCATACGCGCACGTTTGAGGGGCGTGTTCTTAACCGAGTACGGGTTCAAGTCCCGTCGACCGCACCAAAAGGGCATCATTGCTTGTACAAAGTGGTGGTGCTTTTTTTGTTGACTAAGAATGGTAAACCAGATAAAATATTCTTGAGGTGATTTGAATGAAAAAGCGTGTATTCGTTTTTGCAGTTCTTGCGATGATGTTGTTTGGTGCGTTGACGGCACAGGCTGAACTGACCACGGAAGAAATGTGCACCATGGCCATTGATATGCTGAAAAACGTATGGAAAAATGATGTGCTGACGGATGATTCTGATGGATATTTTGAAGTAGCTCATACCAGGGTGATCTATTTGTTTACCGAATCATCTGATGAAAATAAGGCCAAGTATCTTCAGCAGTATTTTACCAATGACAATGGGGCTGCCATGGAAGCATTTGTGGAATGTACGCTTTTTACGGATTATTTTTCCAGTGCCCCTTATTACAGCGATGTCATGCTGTATCACTGCGTAGCATTTTATGAAGACGGTACAGAACAGGTTTTGTCAAAATCTCCTGTGGAAATATTCCGTGCCCGCTCTTTTGAAACCCGATATGACGGTATCATCAGGGAAATTGCGGATCTTGACGGCAAGTACAACGAAATCTGCTACCTGAAGTGATTCTCTGCTCCATGCCCGAAAATATCAATAGCAACTGATTTTCACGATCAAAAAGCGTCGTTTTTCAGCGGCGCTTTTTTGCACAAATTTTGTTTGTAAAAGAGGCAAAACGGGCTTTTCAGAAAGGTGTTTTATGTGCTATAATAATAAGGTTAAAAGGAGGAGTCTTTTTATGCGCAGTATGACTGGTTATGGCCGGAAGCAGGTAAGTGTCGATGGCCGTGAACTGACGGTTGAGGTAAAGACGGTCAATCACCGTTTTCTTGATATTTCTTTCCGTTTGCCCAGGGTATTCGCCTTTGCCGAGGATACGATTCGCAAGCAGATCGGCGAAAGCCTCAAACGCGGCCACGTGGATGTGAATATGATCTATCGCAACGGCCGCTCCGATGCCAGGGAACTTTCCATGGATGAGGGTCTGGTAAAAAAGTATGCAGAAGCATACAAAAAAATTGCAGATATGGTCGGCTATCATTATGATGCCGGGGAGGATGCAAATCCCATTACCTTCATTGCTGCAAAGCCGGATGTGCTGACGCTTTCCGTATGCGAGGAGGACCAGGAGGCTGTACTTGCACTGATCCAAAATACGCTGGACGATGTGCTTTCAGATCTGTGCTGCATGCGGGAAACGGAAGGGGAAAGCTTAAAGCAGGATCTGACTTTCCATCTGGATCAGCTGGCGAACATCCGGGATCTGATTGAAAAGCTGGCCCCCGGTGTGCCCAAGGCTTATCAGGAAAAGCTGCAGCTGCGGATGGCTGAGCTGGGTGTAAAGGAAATCGACCCTGCAAGGCTTGCACAGGAAGTGGCCTTGATGGCAGACAGATGCGCCATCGATGAGGAGCTTTCCAGGCTGGTTTCCCATATTGCGCAAATGCGTTCTGCGATGGAGCAGCAGGGTGAAGTGGGCCGTCGGCTGGATTTTTTGACACAGGAATTGAACCGTGAAGTGAACACCATCGGCAGCAAGGCATCGGATGCTGAAATAGCCAAACTTGTGG
Organism: Clostridia bacterium; assembly: GCA_017517465.1. Classification (GTDB taxonomy): domain Bacteria; phylum Bacillota; class Clostridia; order Christensenellales; family Aristaeellaceae; genus RUG563. The sequence continues at coordinate 9,276 of JAFWYZ010000227.1, forward strand.
TGGCCGCCAAGAGCGAAATTGAAAAAATCAGAGAACAGGTGCAGAACGTAGAATGAAAAACGAAGGTAAACAGCGGTCTGAAAGCAAAAAGAGGAAGCGTTTTCCCTGGGGTGTTGTCATTTTCTACGGAGCCTGCCTTCTGATCGGCATATTGCTGGGGACCGTATTGGATAAAGAAGCATTTGAGGAATTCGGCCGCGCTTTCCTACCTGCTATGCTTTTCTTTATCATCAGCTATTTCCTGCATATCATCGTTCACGAAGCCGGGCATATGGTATGCGGCCTTGCAACAGGCTACCGCTTTGTCAGCTTCCGTGTGGGGAGCCTGATGTGGGAAAAGCAAAAGAGTGGCAAAATACGCTTCAGCCGCTTTTCGCTGGCCGGTACCGGCGGTCAATGCCTGATGGCGCCGCCTGCATATAACGAAGGCCAATATCCTTACCGGCTGTATAACCTGGGCGGTGGCCTGGCGAATTTCATTTTGTCCGGCATTTGTGGATTGCTGCTGTTTGAGAACCTGGGAGATATGGCGAAGCTGTTCCTGACAATGATGATGGTTTCTGGCATTGTGCTTGGTGCAATGAACCTGATCCCCATCAAAAAGGTAAACAATGACGGCAGCAATATCGTGGAAATCAGTAAAAGCGAAGCCGCACGAAAAGCCTTCTGGCTGCAGATGCGCGTTAATGAAGAAATTGCAAACGGTATCCGGATGAAGGATATGCCGGACGAATGGTTTCAGCGTCAGGAGGAAAACAGGAAAAACGTAATGGTCACGTCCATTGATGTGTTGGCAGCCAACAGGTTGATGGATGCGCAAAGGCTGGACGAAGCTGAAAAGATGATGCTGGATCTGATGCAGGAAGATTGCCTGGCCAGTGTGTATAAGAACCTGCTGATATTTGAGCTTTCCTTCCTGGAAATGATCAAGGGTGTTCCGGGCATTTATACCGAAAAAACAAAGGATGCTCAGCTGGCCGCGTTTGCAAAGGCAATGAAAAGCTTTCCCTCCATTATCCGCTGGCAATATGCCAGAGCCAGACGGATTTTGAAAGATGAAGCAGAAGCGGAACGAATCAAAGCCGCTTTTGATAAAATGGCAGCCACGTATCCTCATCCCTGCGAAATTGAAGGCGAAAGGGAACTGATGAAGCTGGCAGATGAGGAAGCGGACCAAGAAAAAACGACGAATGCGCAACAGAGTGAAGAACAACAAAGGAGTAGGAAACATGAAGGAAACGCGTAACGGCATGCTGATCGTTATTTCCGGTCCTTCCGGTGCCGGGAAAGGAACCATCTTCAAGAAACTGCTGGCCAGTGATGAAAGCCTGTCTTTCTCCGTCAGCGTAACCACCCGCGGTCCCCGCGAAGGTGAAGTGGACGGTGTGGATTACTTCTTCATCGATCAGGCTGAATATGATCAGCTGGTAGCTGAGGATGCTTTCCTGGAACACGCTACTGTACATGGAAATAGCTACGGTACACTGAAGTCTCAGGTGCAGCGCATTATGGACAGCGGCAAGCACGTGGTGCTGGATATTGACCCTCAGGGTGCCCGTGAAGTGATGCGGCAGCAGCCGGATTGCGTGTCCATTTTCATTCTGCCCCCTTCCTATGCAGAATTGCGCAAGCGTCTCTATACCCGCAATACCGATGACCCGGTGGAAATTGAGCGCCGTCTTGGCAATGCCAAAGGCGAAATTGATCTGATGCATCTGTATGACTATGCCGTGGTCAATGATGATCTTGAAACGGCTTATGCCCAGGTGGCGGCCATTGTTGCCGCTGAAAAACAGCGTACAACCCGGTATTTCCCCGTGGTTGAATGATAAAGGAGGAAGAACCCAATGTCTGTGAACAAACCCGCTATTGATGATCTGTGCAAGAAGGTAGACTGCCGCTACACCCTGGTTGTGGAAAGCGCCAAGCGTGCCCGTGAACTGGTAAGCGGTGCTCAGCCCCTGATCGATCCCAAGGATAAGAAGCCCGTTTCTATCGCTGTGGAAGAAATTGACCGCGGTCTTTTGACCTACCACCGTAATCTGGAAGACGAAGAGGCGTAAATGATGAAACTGACAGGAAAAACGGTGGTGCTGGGCATCACCGGCGGTATTGCGGCTTATAAGGCATGCGAGCTGGCTTCCCGTCTGCGCAAGGCAGGGGCGGAAACCTATGTCATCATGACAAAAAACGCATGCGAATTTGTTGCGCCGCTTTCCTTCGAAACGCTTACCAACCATCCTGTGGTGACAGATACCTTTGCCCGTCCCGAAACCTGGGAAGTGGAGCATGTGGCGCTGGCCAAGAAGGCGGATATTTTCGTTATTGCGCCTGCCACGGCCAATATCATGGCCAAAATGGCCTGCGGCATTGCCGATGATATGCTGTCCACCACCGTGCTTGCCACCAAGGCGCCGGTGCTTGTTGCCCCGGCCATGAATACCGGCATGTGGGAAAATGTAGCCACCCGAAGCAACGTGGAAACCCTGAAAAACAGGGGAGTACACTTTGTTGGCCCCGATGGCGGATACCTTGCCTGCGGGGATAGCGGTGCCGGCAGAATGAGCGAACCGGAAGCAATTTTCGATGCCGTTTGCAGCATTCTCTGTCCTGTGCAGGATATGGCGGGGCTGAATGTGCTGGTAACAGCCGGGCCCACCAGGGAAAGCCTGGATCCTGTCCGCTACATTACCAATCATTCCAGCGGAAAAATGGGCTATGCCATCGCCGCAGCCGCTCAAAGGCGCGGTGCAAACGTGACGCTGCTTTCCGGCCCTGTGCAGATTACGGCACCCGATGGGGTGGAAGTGGTGGATGTTTTAACCACCCAGAATCTCTACGACAGAATGATGGAGCGTTGTGAAAAGCAGCACATCATCATTCAGGCAGCTGCGCCTGCTGATTTCACGCCTGTTGTTTTTGCTGAAGAAAAAATCAAAAAGAACAATGACGGCCTGATGACCATTGAGCTGAAAGAAACTCAGGATGTGGCAAAGGCTGTTGGCGAAAGAAAACAAAAGGGACAGGTTCTGATCGGCTTTGCAGCGGAAACCGAAAAGCTGACGGAGCATGCCAGCAAGAAGCTGACAAAGAAAAATCTGGATATGATCGTGGCAAATGACGTTACAAGGCCTGGCGCGGGCTTTAATGTGGATACCAACATTGTCACATTCATTACCAAAGACGGTATGGAGGATATGCCTCAGCTGTCCAAAGCCGAAGTGGCCGAAAAGCTGCTGGACCGTGCTGTAAAGCTATACCGCAAATAAGGAGGGGAAAAGGTGTACGCGGAAATCATCGTGGATATTGCTGTGGAAGCGGTGGACCGTGTATTTACTTATGCCATTCCTGAGGGGATGCAGCTGCAGCCGGGCATGCGTGTGGAAGTGCCCTTTGGCCGTATGAAAAAAGAAGGGTTTGTGATCCGGATGAAGGAAACGCCGGATTATGATCCCGAAAAAATAAAATGCGTTCTGTCAGCACCGGATACTTACCCGGTGCTGCTGCCGCAATTAATGGCATTGGCTGAAGAGATACGGGAGAAATACCATTGCCCGCTTTGCGAGGCTATCCGGCTGATGCTGCCTGCCCAGATGCGGGGCAACCGGGTAAAAATCAAAACAGAGGAGCAGGTACGGCTCATCATTTCGCAGGACTTGGTGGATGAAGCCATTGCCAAGGAAACACGCTCCAAAAAGCGCAAACTGATCCTGACGCTTTTGTCCGACGGTGCTATGCATCCCCTGGAAGAATTGCGTGCGATGGTCAAGGATGTCCGGCCGGCACTCAATTATCTTCAGGAAAAAGAAATCATCGAAATCGTTTCTGTTGAAACAATGCGTTCCCCCTACACAGGCCGTGTTGAAGAGGCAACGGAACGTCAGCTGACACCGGAACAGGATGAAGCGCTTTGTGAAATGCTACCTGCACTGAACAGACCGCAAAAGCCCTTTTTGCTTCACGGTGTTACAGGGTCCGGTAAGACGGAAGTGTACATCCGCCTTGTGAAAGAAGCGGTGCGCCAGGGGAAAGGTGCCATTATCCTGGTGCCGGAAATTGTTCTGACTCCCCAGATGATCCAATGGTTCAAGTCCCGTTTTGGGGATACCATGGCTGTGCTGCATTCAAGGCTTTCCGCCGGTGAGCGCTTCGATGAATGGCGCAGGATCCGCTTTGGCAATGCCAGAATCGTGATCGGTGCCCGGTCTGCCATATTTGCACCGGTGGAAAATCTGGGTGTGATCATTGTGGATGAGGAGCATGAGCAGAGCTACCAATCCCAGAGCTTTCCCCAGTACGATGCCCGCGAAATTGCCTTCATGCGCAGTAAGAGGGAAAAAGCGGTTTGTGTGATGGCCAGTGCCACGCCCAGCATCTATTCCTATGCCATGGCAAGACGGGGAGATTATACCCTGTTGGAAATGCCACACCGCATTCTGAACCGGCCTATGCCCAAGATCCATCTGGTGGATATGCGGGAAGAATTGCGGCTGGGAAACAAAACCATGTTTTCCCGTGCATTGCAGGAAAAGCTGGATGCCTGTATTTCTTCCGGGCAGCAGGCCATGCTGTTCATCAACCGGCGGGGATATGCCTCATCCGTCAATTGCCGCAAGTGCGGCGAAACCATCCGCTGCTCCAGATGCGACGTGAGCCTGACCTACCATAGCTGGGACAAAACACTTCGCTGCCATTACTGCGGTGCCATCATCCCCATGCCGGAAAAATGCCCTTCCTGTGAAAGCACATATATCAAGCCCATGGGGACGGGGACACAGAAGGTGGAAGAAGCGCTGAACAAAATGTACCCTTCTGCCGGTGTGATCCGTATGGATATGGATACCACATCTGAAAAGAATGCACATTTTGATCTGGTGAATCAGTTCCGTGCCGGAAAGGCGCAGATCCTGCTGGGCACTCAGATGATCGCAAAAGGGCTGGATTTTCCCCTGGTCACGCTGGTTGGGGCTGTGATGGCAGATATGAGCCTGAATTTCCCCGATTACCGGGCTGCAGAACGCACCTTCCAATTGCTGGTGCAGGTGGCAGGACGTGCAGGGCGCGGTGAAAAGCCCGGCGAAGTGGTGATTCAAAGCTATCAGCCGGATCACTATGCACTGCAATGTGCTGCCCGGCAGGATTACCGATCCTTTTTTGCCCAGGAATTTGACAGGCGAAAAAAATCCCTGTATCCGCCGCTTACGATGATGGTACGTTTCCTGTGCGATGCCCGGGAAATGGAAACAGCACTTGCCACCGCAGAAGAGATTAAAAACAGGATTACATGCCGCTTCGGGAATACCCCCTTGTGGCGGAGGATATTGTTTATCCGTTCGGATGAGGCGCCTATTTCACGGATTCAGGAAAGGGCCAGGGCGCAGGTGCTGCTGAAGCTGCTCAATCATCCGGACACCGACCAACTGATTGCTGCCATGCAGGAAATGGCAAGGGAAGAATATCCGGCCCACACGGTGCTGGAAATCAACCCCGTATCCCTGGCATAATATTTGGAGGAAATAACCATGATCAGAAAAATCATCACCCTTGGCAATGAAACATTGAGAAAAGACAGCAAGCCCATGCAGAAGTTTGACCTGCGTTTGTGGCTGCTTTTGCGGGACATGGCGGAAACCATGTACCATGCGGACGGTGTAGGCCTTGCTGCACCGCAGGTTGGTATTTTGCGCCGTGTGGTGGTGATCGATATCGGTGAAGGGCTGGTGGAATTGATCAACCCTGAAATCATTGCCACAGAAGGCGAACAGGCCGGCCCCGAAGGCTGCCTGAGCGTTCCCGGCAGGCAGGGCTATGTGCGCCGGCCCAATAAGGTGACGGTGCGCGCGGTGGACAGAAAGGGAAAGCCTTTTGAAATCACCGGTGAAGGCCTGATGGCACGTGCTTTGTGCCATGAAATTGACCATCTGGACGGCCGTGTATACGTGGACGTGATGGATTACGAAATTTTCCCTGAAGAGGAGGAATAAGCCTTGCGTATTGTGTTTCTGGGCACACCGGAATTCGGTGTTCCTTCTCTTGAAGCGCTGATCCGGGAGGGGCATGAAGTGGTCGGTGTTTTCACACAGCCGGACAGGCCTAAGGGCCGTGGAAAAAAGCTGGAATGCTGTCCGGTGAAGGTATGTGCCATGCAGCATGAGATCCCCGTATATCAGCCGTTGAAGATCCGGCTGGAAAGCGTGGAGGATCTGAAGGCATTGGCGCCTGACGTCTGTGTGACCGCTGCGTTCGGCCAGATCCTGTCACAGGAAATCCTGGATATTCCAAGGATCGGTACCGTAAACGTCCATTCTTCCTTGCTTCCTGAATACCGCGGCTCTTCTCCCATCAACTGGGCGATCATCTGCGGCGAAGAAAAAACGGGTGTCACCACCATGATGACCGATAAGGGCATGGATACCGGTGATATCCTGCTGCAGAGGGAAGTGGCGATCCTGCCCGGAGAAACAGCAGGGGAGCTGACAATTCGCCTGGCTGATATCGGCGCTGAACTGCTGGTGGAAACACTGCGACAGCTGGAAGCGGGCACTTGTCCCAGGAAACCGCAGGACCATGAAAAGAGCAGCTACTATCCCATGCTGAAAAAGGAAATGGGCCTGATCGACTGGAGGATGAGCGCTGCGGAGATCATCTGCCGCATCAGGGGCTTGTCTCCCTGGCCCGGCACCTATACCTATATCAACGATGAAATGCTGAAAATCTGGCAGGGAACAGAAGAAGCTGCTGCAGAAGGCAAAAGCGGCGACATTCTGGAGGCTGATGGCAAGAAAGGCCTTTTGATCAAAGCCGGGAAAAACGCTGTGCGTGTTCAGGAATTGCAGGCACAGGGCGGCAAGCGTATGAAGGCTGCCGATTATCTGCGCGGTCATCCTATCAATGCAAAGGCATGTGACGAAATTGAGGTTCAGAACAATGAGTGAAAAAAAGCCCATTGGGCAGAGAGAACAGAAGTACGGTAAGAAACCTTTTGATGACAAGCGCAAGGAAGGGTTCCAAAAGCGCGACGGCAATCATCAGGGTGCTTTTAAGAAGGATGGTTTCAAAAAGGACGGTTTCCGGAAAGACGGATTCAAAAAGGACGGTTTCAGAAAGCCTGATGGCAACAAGCGTCCCTTTGGAGAGAAAAAGCCTGCTCCGCGTCCTGCGATGGATAAGCCCAGGGAAGATTTGCCCACCACCAATGCACGCAAAGTGGCCCTGCAGATTTTCCGGGATGTGGTACGGAATGATGCTTATGCTGCGCTTTCCTTGGATGAGCAGATGAACAAAGCCAATCTCACGCAGCTGGACAAGCGTTTTTGCGCCAGCATTGTGTACCGCACCATCGAAAACCTGATCCGCATCGATTATGCGCTCAGCTTCTATCTGAAGGATGAACATAAGCTGGAAGAGCAGGTCAAGGACATTCTGCGCATCAGTGCATGCCAGCTTTTGTTCCACGACCGCATTCCTGCCAATGCCATTGTGGATGAGGCTGTCAAACTGACCCGTATGCTGGGCCTGGAAGGGCTCACCGGTGTGACCAATGCCGTACTGCGCTCCATGGTGCGTGAACCGGAACGTGTGCAGTGGCCCAAGCCTGAAGAAGGGGCCAGATACCTGTCCATTATGTTCTCTGTGCCCATGTGGCTGGCGGAGCGGCTGGTGGATGCATACGGCGAAGCGGAGGCACTGAAAATCTGCTCCTATCGCAGTGAGGCCCATTACACGGTGATCCGACCCAACCTTTCCAGAATGGACGATGCAGCCTTTGAAAAACTGCTGGAGAAGAAGGTGTGGGAAAAGGACAAGGGCCTGGTGCCCCATGCTTATCGGGTGAAGATGGCATCTGAAATTGCCCGGGATGCGGATTATATGGGCGGTAATTTCTCCATCCAGGGGGAAAGCAGTATGCTTTCTGCACAGATTCTGGATGTGAAGCCCGGCATGCAGGTGCTGGACTGCTGTGCAGCGCCTGGCGGTAAAACGGCCTATATGGCGGAAACCATGAACGGCACCGGCCGTGTGTATGCATGGGATCTGCACGAACACCGCGTCACCCTCCTTCGGGCCATGGCCAAGCGCCTGAGGCTGGATAATGTGCGGCCCGCAGTGCGTGATGCTACGGTGCTGAAAGAGGATCTGGTTTCTTCCATGGATGCGGTGATGCTGGATGCACCTTGCTCCGGTCTGGGTGTGATGGACAATAAACCGGATATCAAATACCGGGCTTCTGTTGATTCCGTAAAGGAACTGACGGAAATTCAGGAGAAGCTGATGGACACCTGCTGCCAGTATGTGAAGCGGGGCGGATATATGGTATATTCCACCTGCAGTATGCTGCCGGAAGAAAATGAATTGCAGGTGAAGGCTTTCCTGGAGCGTCATCCGGAATTCAAGCTGGCTCCGCTTCCTGTTTCTGTACCGGAACGGTTCAGAGTATTGTATGGCGAAAACGGCTTGCAGCTGCTGCCTCACAGGGATGAAATTGAAGGATTTTTCATTGCAAAAATGCGCAGGGTGAAATAAAATGATCGAATATTTGGGATTGTTTCCGGATGAACTGAAAACGGAACTGGAGCAGATGGGGGAAAAGGCATTCAGGGCCAAGCAGGTGTTTTCATGGCTGCACAAAGGGGCTGCTTTTGATGAAATGAGCAACCTTTCCCTTGCGCTGCGTGAAAAGCTGAAATCCAGCGGTGTAGATCAGCCTGTATCCATTCAGAGCATTCATCAATCCCAGATCGACGGCACAAAAAAATTCCTCTTTTCGCTCAGGGATGGTAATTGCGTGGAAGGCGTACTGATGCGCTATCACTATGGGTGTACATTGTGCGTATCCACTCAGGTTGGCTGCCGGATGGGCTGCCTGTTCTGCGCCAGCACGTTGGATGGCTGTGTAAGAAACCTGACGGCAGCGGAAATACTGGGCCAGGTGATGTGCGCCAACAGTACACTGGATGGAGAACGGGTGCACAATATTGTGCTGATGGGAAGCGGTGAACCTTTTGATAATTATGAAAATGTGATCCGTTTTCTGAAGCTGGTTTCCCATCCCGATGGGCTGAATATCAGTTTGCGGCATATTTCCCTTTCCACCTGCGGCCTGATCGATAAAATTCGCAGCTTTGCGGATGAGAATCTTCCGGTCACACTTTCCCTTTCTCTTCATGCCCCCAATGATGATATACGGAAGAAAATCATGCCCATTGCCCGGCGCTATAATATTTATGAAACCATCAATGCCTGCAAGTATTACCTGGAAAAGACAGGCAGACGGGTGGTGTTTGAATATGCGCTGATCGATGGTGTGAATGCGGATGAAAAGCAGGCCCATGAATTGGCAGACCTTTTGCGCGGTATGCAGTGCCATGTGAACCTGATCCCGCTCAATACCGTAAAGGAAAGAAACCTGAACGGTGTCAGCAACAGGCAGGTACAGGCATTTCTGGAAGTGCTGGAAAAACGTCATATATCTGCCACACGCAGACGTGAAATGGGTGACGATATTGAAGGGGCCTGCGGTCAGCTGAGAAAGAAAGTATTGAAGGAGGGGAATGCCTGATGAAAATCACATCAAGAACGCATGTCGGCAATGTGCGTCCGTCCAATCAGGATTCCCTGCTGATCCAGGATGGAAAATACGGGCTTTACGGTGTTGCCGACGGCATGGGCGGCCATAACGGCGGTGACGTTGCCAGCCAGATGGCCGTGCTGATGCTGGGCCGTGTTCTGGAAGGCGCAAAGCCTCAAAAAGCCCTTTTGAAGGGCGGTATCGAGGAAATCAATCTCCTGATCTATAAGGAGCAGCAGAAAAATGAGCTTCTTTCCGGTATGGGCACTACGCTGACTGTACTGTGGGAAGGCGAAAAAGAGCTTCTCCTGGGTCATGTGGGGGATAGCCGTGCGTACCTGATCCGTGACGGGCAGATTTCGCAGGTGTCTGAGGATCATTCTGTCGTGGCCGAAATGGTGCGCAGCGGTGCCATTACCGAAGAAGAGGCAAAGCATCATCCCTATCGGAATGTGATTACCCAGGCAGTGGGCACCGGTGAAACGGTGCAGATGCAGCTTTGTGAGCTGAAGAAAATACGGGGAGACAAATACCTGATTTGTTCCGACGGATTGTATGAATATATTGATAAGGAAGAAATGCTGAAGCTGCTTCAGTATTCTCCGGTTGACCATGCTGCCGATACGATGCTGGAAAAAGCGTTGGAAATGGGCGGCAAGGATAACATCACCCTGCTGATTGCGGAGGTGACAGAATGATCGGAAAAGTGCTGGATCAGCGATATGAGCTGGTAGAATTTATCGGTAAAGGCGGTATGGCGCTGGTATACCGTGCCAAAGATAACCGAACCGGGCATCAGGTGGCAGTAAAAATTCTTCGTCCCGAATTTATTGAGGATCAGGAATTCCTGGAACGTTTTGATCGCGAAGCTCAGACGGCCAGCAAAATGAGCCATCATAACATCGTGAACCTGCTGGATATTGGCCAGGAGGGGGATTTGCGATACCTGGTCATGGAATATGTGAACGGCCACACACTGAAGGATGTGATTCTGCAAAAGGGTGCGCTGCCGGCCACTGTGGCTGCGCAGATCGCCATTCGCATTCTGAGCGCCTTGCGCCATGCGCATGAAAACGGCATCATTCACAGAGATATCAAATCTCAGAATATTCTGGTGAACACAGAAGGACATGTGAAGGTATCCGACTTTGGTATCGCACGTGTTGCCGGCAGTAATACCATCAGCCGTACGGACAACGTAATGGGCTCCGTTCATTACTTTTCCCCGGAACAGGCCAAAGGGACACCCGTATCTTATGCCAGTGACCTGTACAGCGTGGGTGTGGTTTTGTATGAAATGCTGACAGGGCAATTGCCTTTTGACGGTGATACTCCGGTTGTGATTGCCATGCAGCATATCAATGCAAAGGCGAAAAATGTGTGTGAGATCAATCCCTCCGTTCCTCCGGCTTTGGCTCATGTGGTGGAAAAGGCCATGGATAAAAAGATTGAATGCCGCTATCAGAAGGCTGTTGATATGGCGCATGACATCAAACGAGCGCTGGAGGAACCTGACGGCACATGGCTTGGCAGGCTGCCGGATAAGGAGCCTTTGCCGGTGAAGGAAGATACCAATAAGGATCAGTTTTCGACCACCACCAGGCTGAAGCTGAAGCAAGCCAGAAAAAAGAAGTGGATCAAAGGCATGGCGGTGATCCTGCTTTCTCTTCTTTCGGTATTTGCCATTGTCTTTGGCAGTATCAAGATCTATGACAATATCATCCGCAGCACCGAAGCGCCTTATGTGCTGGATGAAACGCTGGACAGTGCAACACGGATGATCGAAAAGGCCGGGCTGAAAATTGAAATCAAACGGGTTTCTGACGATGTGAAACCGATTGGGACAGTGGTGATGCAGTCTCCGGAATACGGAACGGTGATGCGCAAGGATGAAACCATCGTTATCACATTGTCCATGGGCCCCGAAATGAAGGAAGCGCCCGATTTTGCCAACATGTCCTTTGCGGAAGCAAAGGCAATTGCCGAAGAATATGGGTTTATTCTGCTTCCTTTGGCGGAAAGAAAGCTTTCCTCCAAGCCTTGGGATACGGTTCTTGAGCAGAATCCTGTTGCAGGAACGGTGCTCAAAAGCGGTGAAGGCGGGGAAGTGATTCAGGTGATTCTCAGCGGCGGCAGTGTGGTGCTGCCGGATCTGGTAGGAATGACCAAGACCGATGCCCTGCAGAAAATTCAACAACTGCAGCTGAAGCTGGTGAATCTCATCGAGTACGAAGTAAATGATGCCACACAGATCGACCGTGTGGCTGCACAGCAGTATGTTATCTACGAAGATAATGAAGCAGTGGCATGCCAGGTGGGCGACGAAGTGATGCAGCAGGCAGAAGTCACGCTTGCGGTCTATGTACTCAATGCGGATGAAACTGTTGCGGTGCAGGACCAGGGAGAACAACAGCAAGAGGAGATTGGCCAGTGATCGAAGGAACCATTATCCGTGGGCGCGGAGGGCTGTATACGGCGATGGATGACAGCGGTAATACCTATGTTCTGCGCGCAAAAAAGAAATTCAGACGAATGGGGATCTCTCCGCTGGTAGGAGACAAAATTCTGCTGACACCCGGTGAAATCAGCGATGAACATGGCTGGGTGGAGGAAATCCATCCAAGGATAAGCCAATGCCTGCGTCCGCCGGTGGCCAATATTACACTGCTGTGCATTGTGGTATCTCCGCAGCCGGCGCCGGATTGGCTGCTGGTGGATAAGCTGATGATTTTTGCCCGGAAGCAGCTGCTGACCCCTCTTCTGATTGTCAATAAGGCAGACATTGACGAAGGGCAGGAAACGCTTCGGCAGGCAAAGACAATGTATGCAAAAGCGGATATGGATGTTTTCTGTGTCAGTGCCAAAACGGGCATGGGAAAGGAAGAATTGCTTTCCCGTTTCCAGGATCAGGTGTGCTGTTTCAGCGGGCAATCCGGTGTGGGAAAATCCACGCTGCTGAACCAGCTGTTTGGCTTGCAGGTGGAAACCGGTGATATCAGCCAGAAAATCCTGCGTGGAAAAAACACCACCCGCCATGCAGAACTGTTCCGCTTCGGCAGTGTGACTGTGATCGATACCCCTGGTTTCAGCTTGCTGGACCTTGATGAAGTATTTGATCCTGTTCTTTTGCAGGATTATTATCCGGAACTCGCAGAATATGCCGGTCAATGCCGTTTTTCTCCCTGTTATCATGCAACAGAACCGGGATGTGCTGTTCGTGATGCGGAAAAAGAGGGGATACTGAGCACAGAACGATTGGAAAGATACAGATTGCTATTGAAAGATTGCCGGGAAAAATGGAGGGACCGTTATGATTGAAATTGCGCCGTCTATGCTGGCTGCTGATTTGATGCACCTGGAAGAGGATTTGAAGGATTTGAAGACCTATGGCATTCAGACATTGCATTTTGATGTGATGGATGCGCATTTTGTTCCCAATCTTTCTTTCGGACCTGATTTTTGCAAGCAGGTGCATAAAGTGTTCCCGGAGTATTTTCTGGACGTGCATCTGATGATGGATAATCCGGGGCAGTACATTCAGAAGTTTGCTCAGGCCGGGGCAGCTGCCATTACGGTACATGCAGAAGTGTTGGAAGATGCCATGCCGGTTTTGAATGAGATCAAGGCAAGCGGGATACAATGCGGGCTTTCGATAAAGCCGGGTACAAAAATTGAGGCAATTGAAAAATATCTGCCGGTTGTGGACCGTATCCTGATTATGACGGTGGAACCGGGCTTTGGCGGACAGAAGCTGATGGAGGATCAGCTGCAGAAGATCGTCTGGCTTCGCAAAAACGGTTTTGAAAAACCTATTGCCGTGGATGGCGGTGTGAATATGGAAAACTGCGGGAAAGTGGTTACAGCCGGTGCGGATGTGCTGGTGATGGGCACGGCTTTTTTCAGGGCAGATGACCGTGGGGCAGTTGTGAGAAAGGTGAAGGAAGCTGTATGAGAGAGGGCAACAGAAAAGGAAACAAAAAAAGCCAGCCTTTCCATCACAAGCATAGCCTGGGGCAGAATTTTATCACTGATGATGCCCTTTTTGAGCAGCTGGTAACCCTTTCAGGTGTCGCACAGGATGACAATGTGCTGGAAATCGGCGCCGGGGCCGGCGGTATGACCAAAGTGCTCTCCAAACGATGCGGAAAGGTGATTTCAGTTGAGGTGGACGGCACGCTGATCCCCATCCTTCGGGTGGCGTTGCATCATTGTGAGAACGTAGAACTGGTACACGGGGATGTGATGCGCCTGAACCTGAAACAGGTCACCGCTTCCTTTAACCAATTTCATATCGTGGCCAATATTCCGTACTACCTGACCACGGATCTGATGAACATGTTGCTGACCAGTGCCCTTCCCATTGAAAGTATCAATGTGATGGTACAGGCAGAAGCGGCGCAGCGAATGGTAGCAAAGCCGGGTGAAGAAGGCTGGGGAATGCTGGCTGTCAGAGCCCAGTACCATTACCGTCCTCAGATCGTACTGGATGTTCCTTCCTGCATGTTCACACCTCCGCCCAAGGTGGACAGTGCTTTTGTGACCATGCAAAAGCGTGAGCAGCCGGCGGTTGAAGTGCAGAATGAAAATATGTTCTTCAAGGTGGCCAAAGCTGCATTTGCAATGCGCCGCAAAACCATGGCCAATAATCTGATTGCTTCTTTCCGTGTATCCCGTGAACAGGCGGAAATGTGGCTGTTCAATTGCGGCTTGGAAAAGAATGTACGGGGTGAAACCATGTCGCTGCAGGATTTTGCCAATCTTGCCAATTGCGCAGCTGAATATGTATAAAGAAAGAGCAGGGAACCCCCTGCTCTTTTTTGTATACTGTTTTATACAGTACCGCTTACTGTAAGGGTTACAGTGCCAGGGGAAACAGCCCATGCGCCGCTTTCTTCATCTCTGGTATAGGTGGCTCCTTCAACGGGCAAGGCGCCGGGCAGTGTGGTGAAAACACCGGTATTTTCGTTGTAGGTGTATTGTATGCCTTCCGTCCACACAACGCCGTCAGCAGTGACCGTGATGTTGAAAAGCCGCGGATTGAAGGTGTCGGTCAGAATCAGATCATCCGTGGCAGGAATATCGGCATTGCCGGTGTTTTGAATGAAGAAGGTGTAGGTCAGCTGACCGTCTTCAGGCACAACGGAAGGGGAAAGGAATTTGGTGATGCTCAGCTGAGGTTGTTCCAGAACAGGAACAGTGTCTTCTGCCGATACAGGTGCCTGAAGGGAAGAGGCGGTCAGAATAGCTGTATTATTGATTGCAGCACCTGAAAAGAGCGGTGCAAACTGATTGGGCACAGCTTCATACACAATGAGTACATTGCCGTTTCCGGGAACGGAAATATTGCTGATCGTCAGGGGTGGGCCCTCGGAAACGGTAACCGTTCCCTGAGGCTGTAAAGCGCCGTTTATATAGTATCGTACACTGAGTGCATCTACATCCAGAGGTGTCAGGGTACTGCCGGAAAAAGAATAGGCCCCAAGATCATCGGTCAGCACAAGGTTCGAAAGCGTTGTACTGCCGGAATTGAGAATACTGATTGCATAGGCAATGCGGCCACATGCCGAATAATCGGCGGAAAGGGCTGTTTTTGTCATGGAGAGAGCTTCTGTGATCTCCCCTGTAACGACATTGGAAGGATAGATGATACCGTTATAGGAAAGCAATGCCTGATTGGTAAAGGTGGGCATGCTGATCGCCTCCGTTCATGTTTGAAGCGGAATTTCGCTTCACAATCCAATAATATGTCTTTTTTCCATGAACGGTGCGGAACAAATATCAGAGTGCAATTTTCCTGACGGTATCAAGCACACTGTGGCAAAGGGGAAAACGATATGTTTTCATGTCATCCGGTGCATTTTCCATCAGATAAGGATGCCCCACGGCCTGCAGCATGGCAAGATCATTGAATTGATCGCCAAACGCTGCCATTTCAGCAGTATCAATGCCCAATAAACCGGAAAGAATGCGAATGCCGTCCCTCTTATTGGTCATGGTAAAATCCAGCCATTTCTGTCCGGCAATATCTGCATGCATGATCCGGCCCCATTTTTCCTGCAAGGGTTTTGCAAGATGCGTCACACCATCGGGATGGAAACCGGAGATTTTGATATACTGGTCTGCATACACGGCAGGGTCCTGCACCATGGCAGAGGTGTTTCTCAGCCGATAAAAAATGTCATCTGTAAAAGCGCGGCTGGCACCGGTCAGCATCACGCTGCTTTCCGGGATACTCAGAAGCACTTCCATTCCCGCATCCAGAATATCCTGAATGAGAGGCAGGGCATTTTCCTTGGCAATGGTTTGCGCAGCGCATTGTCCCTGAGCAGTGACGTAAGAGCCGTTTTCGCTGATATAGCATATCTCATCTGCTACCGGGGCAAACAAGCGACGTAAATTTGCATATTGTCTCCCGCTTGCAGCGCAAAAAAGAATCCCCTTTTCTTTCAAGGCACGGATAACGGAAAAGGTATCTGCAGGCAGGGAGCCGTCTTTTTGAAGCAAAGTACCGTCAAGGTCGCTGGCAATCAAACGAATCATAGGGAACACTCCTGATCTTATTTCCATTTCATTATATCATTTGCTCATTTCATTGTAAACAAAAAGCCCGGTATGTACGGGCTTTATGGTGCGAGTGGCGGGGCTCGAACCCGCACGCCCAGGGGGCACAAGATTTTAAGTCTCGGTTGTCTGCCAGTTCCAACACACTCGCATCGGAAAATATTATAGCAAAACTGGCAAATGCAAGTCAAGGCTTTCCATGAAAAAAGCGACTGCCCAAAGGCAGCCGCTTGTCATGTCAATCAGGGATTCATACGGAACCAGCAGAAGGAAGTGGCATTGATCAGGTCCCAGATGGTGAGGGCATAATTGCCGTCGTCGATCATGAAGTAGCTGTAATCGGTGATCTGCACATGTTCCTGAATGGGAGCATCTTCCATGGGAATACCGATAATGGAAACTTCCACACCGCCGTTGGTGGTGCCAACATTGGCATAGTAGCTGTCATCCGCCTTGCTGTCCAGATATTCCTGGAAACGGGCACCGTACACGGGGCTGGGGCCGCAGTGAATGACCAGGGGATAATCCAGATAATCAGCCAGTTCCGGCACTTCTTCAGCGGTGAAATTGTAATCACGCAGGGTGCCGATGTACATCATGATGTGACGTGCACCGTGCTTTGCAACCAGCAGGTCACCCACAATCAGATGATCCTTCAGTTCGTCATAAGGGGGCATTTCAAAGCCATCGCGGTGGTTATACAGGTGATTGCCGGCGCGCTGATAATCCCACTTGAGGATCATGTTGCTCAGGCTGTCATGGGCAGGCATGCCCACTTCGGAATAGATCCACTGCGTGTAACCGGAGCAATCAAAGCCGTCGATGTAGAATTTGTCCTTGCGGTAGAACTTGGTGGTTTCCCAGCACTTGTACTTGGAAAATTCAGGCAGCCGGCTGGTGATGCGTTCCATATATTTGCCGCCGAAGTAATAGGGGATACCCAGATCAAAAATGGATTCCACCTGGGCACCGGTGATTTCGTTATAGCGGCGCTGGAAGATGTTGTCCTTTTCCAGGCACCGGAACGCAGCGTCCAGGAAAGGAGAGCGTTCTACTTCGGCTTGAGCCATGGGCAGCATGCCCATCAGCGTCACAACCAAAAGCAGGGTGGCGATCAGTTTTTTCATCATGGTTGTTTTCCTCCGTCTGAAGCAATTTTATTTTCTACCATCAGGATGATTTGACTCAGGGGAATATGAAGTGCATCGGCAATGGACCAGAGCGTATTGACATTGGCGCTCTTTTTTCCGCTTTCGATCATGGCCAGATGGCTTCTGGATATGCCGGCAAGGCCGCTGAGCACTTCCTGTGACAATGCTTTTTCCTGGCGCAGCTTACGGATGATCCTGCCGGTCACAATGCAATCGTAATGCATTCCGTTCCCTCCAAATGTATATTGTAGAATAGAGCCATGGTTCCATTGTCTACAAAAGAAAACAAATTGATGCTTTCAGTAGACAATATTCCATTTGTTGATGAAATATCCTGCTGATGATGACAAAATTTGTTTATATTCAATGAAAAAAGTGAAACTGCATTTGACTGTACAGCATTTACGTGGTATAATAAGCCGTTAAAATTGTTAAGAAACCTGACAGGAGGGTGTTTTTATGTCCGGGCATTCCAAATGGCATAATATTCAGGCAAAGAAGGGCAAGACTGACGCTGCCCGCGGTAAGATCTTTACCAAGATCGGCCGTGAAATCGCGATTGCTGTCCGTGAAGGCGGCGCCAATCCCGAAAACAATGGCAAGCTGAAGGATATCATTGCCAAGGCCAAGGCAAACAATATGCCTAACGATAACATTCAGCGCAGCATCAAGAAGGCTGCCGGCGAAGGCACCGGTGCCAATTACGAAGAAATGATGTATGAAGGCTATGCCCCCGGCGGCGTGGCCATCATCTGCCAGATCGTGACCGACAACCGTAACCGTACCTCCAGCGACGTTCGCCACATCTTTGATAAGAATGGCGGTTCTCTGGGCACTCCCGGTTCCGTTGCCTACATGTTCGACAATAAGGGCGTCATCGTGATCGAAAAGCAGCCCGGCATGGACGAAGATGAAGTGATGATGCAGGCTCTGGAAGCCGGTGCAGAAGACGTGAAAGTGGAAGAAGACGTGTTCGAAGTGTACACTGCTCCCAACGATTTCTCTGCCGTCCGTGAAAATCTGGAAGCTGCCGGTTTCGCTTTCCTCTCTGCCGAAAAGCAGATGATTCCCCAGAACACTGTGGCCATCCCCGATGCCGATACTCTGGCCAAGGTGCAGAAGCTGCTGGATATGCTGGATGACAATGATGACGTCAGCGAAGTATATCACAATGCTGAACTGCCCGAAGAGGAAGAAGAAGACTAATCCTGGCTGTTTTCCAGCCGGAAAGAGGCTTTCAAATGCGCACTTTCTTAAAGCTTACATGTTGGATGTTGATCTGCGTGCTGCTTTGTGGAAGTGCGCATTTTGCATTGGCTGATCAGATGCTGGACGCGGAAAGAGAATTTGCCAAGACAGAATCGTTGTCAGGATTGGTTGATATTCCCGGCATGGTTCAGCCTGTCCGGTATTATGCGCAAAATGATGCACTGTGGCAGCATCTGGTTTATGAACGGAAGGAAAGCAAAAAGCGCAGGCCCTTCCGGGATTCCGGATGCGGTCCTACGGCATTTGCCATGGCGCTGAATGCACTTGTGGATGACGATCAGCTTGTACTGCTCCGCGAATTTGCAAAAAGGCCGTACAGCCTGTGTACATGTTCTTTGAACGATGCACAATGCGACAGGCACAGTGCCCGCTATCAAATCACCTCTGTTCGTGATTATGTACGTTTCCTTCCTCTGGTACTTGGTGATTTTGCAGCCGGAAACAATACCTTTGGTGTGTACAGCCGTTCTGAAACGGTAGCCGGAACGTCAACAGGCTATATCGGTAAAGTATGCGAGATATTTGGATTGGAATATCAGTTTACATATGATTATCAGGATGCGGTTGCAGCACTCAAGGATGAACAGGCTTCGGTGTTTGCCCTTGCCGGAAACGGAGGGTGTTTTACTACGGTGGGACATTATGTATATCTTGCGCATGCAGATGATCAACTTCTGTATGTGCTGGATCCGCTGGCCCGGGAAAACTATAAAACCAACCATGCAAGCAAACTAAACATTATAACCCCTGGACTTGTTTCACTCAGACATGAAGATGTGACCTTTGCACAATTCTCAAATTTCATCATTCTCACAAAATGAGCATTTTACCGGCTGAAGAGCCGGTTTTTATTTGATTTGTGAAGGAATAACAATTGTTATGGAGTATATTACCAAAGTAAGGGAGGAATGAACATGAGTATCCGTGAAATGCTGGAGCAAAGGGAAAGGGAATATCTTTCTCCGTTTGCCGTCTGCAGTGCCGATACAAAGGGAAGAGCATACCCGATGCTGCCCGATGATATGCGCACGGAATTTCAGCGTGACAGGGACAGGATCCTGCATTGCAAAAGTTTTCGCCGGCTGAAATTCAAAACGCAGGTGTTCATTTCTCCTGAAGGAGATCATTTCAGAACACGGCTGACGCACACGCTGGAAGTGGCTCAGGTGGCACGGACGCTTGCCAGAAGCCTGAACCTGAATGAAGATCTGACAGAAGCCATTGCGCTTGGCCATGATCTGGGACACACTCCCTTTGGGCATTGCGGAGAGAGAATGCTGGACAAGCTGTCCGCTGATGGTTTCCGGCACAATGAACAGAGCCTGCGGATGGTGGAAGTGCTGGAAGGCGGAGAAGGGCTGAACCTGACATGGGAAGTGCGTGACGGCATCATGCATCATTCCGGCAAGGTGCAGCCTGCAACCCTGGAAGGCAAGTGCGTTGCCAGGGCGGACAGAATTGCCTATATCAATCATGATATAGACGATGCGCTGCGCGCCGGTGTACTGAAAGAATTTGAGTTGCCCGGTGAAATTCTCCGTATACTGGGTGAAACCCATGGACAAAGGATCGATACCTTGATCCGGGACGTGGTACAGGAAAGCACGGGCAAAAATGATATTATCATGAGCGAAAAAGTGCAGAATGCTTTTGACGAGCTGCGTTCGTTCATGTTTGAAAAAGTGTATTTTGATTCATGGCGGACAAAGGAAGAAAAGAAATGCGATTATGTGATCAGCATGCTCTTCCGCTATTATATGGATAACCCGGGTGAGATGCCGCTTGAATATGTACAGATCGCATACCGTGACGGCACTGAACGGGCTGTGATCGATTTTCTTGCCTGTATGACGGATCGGTATGCCTTGCGCACTTTCCAGCATTTGTTTGCACCGTCTGCTTTTCCGGTGATCTGAAACGATAAAAATTATCATTTCTTGCAGGAAAAAAGCGATTTATATCGAACATAGAAAGGCATGAATTTTCACAGGAGGGACGGAAATGGCGGCACGTTTTCCGACGGCATGGCTGGACGAATTGTATGCCCGGGCGGATATTGTATCGGTTGTTTCCGGCTATCTTCAGTTGAAAAAAGACGGCAGAAGGTATTGGGGGCTTTGCCCTTTCCATAATGAAAAGACCCCTTCCTTTTCTGTCAATGCCGATCTGAACCTCTATTACTGCTTCGGCTGCAAGGCCGGAGGCAATGTGGTGCAGTTCGTGATGGAAATGGAGCATCTTTCTTTCCAGGAGGCTGTAAAGCTGCTGGCAGAAAAATGCCACATGACCGTTCCCGAAATGCAAAACGATCCGGATTATGACCGCAGAAGAAGTGAACGGGAACGTTTGCTGTCTGCAAACCGTGAAGCAGCAAGATTCTACCATGATACGCTGTGGAAGCCGGAAGGGAAGCAGGTATTGGATTATCTGCATGGCCGCGGCCTTGATGATGGAATCATCCGCCGGTTTGGCCTTGGTGCTTCTCCTGATCAGTGGGATGCTTTGCTCAATTATCTGACGGACAAAGGATTTACCAGGAATGAAATCACCCTTGCAGGGCTTGCCGTCAATAAGGGTGATCATCATTTTGACATGTTCCGCAATCGTGCCATGTTTCCCATCATTGATCAGCAGGGGAATGTGCTGGGCTTTGGCGGACGTGCCATGGGCGATGCCAAGCCCAAATATCTGAACACTTCCGATACGCCTGTATTCAACAAGCGCAAAGGGGTTTATGCCATTAACCTGGTGAAAAAAATCAGGGATCTGAAGCGTATTTTGCTGGTTGAAGGGTATATGGATGTGGTGGCCGTCACGCAGGCGGGTATCCAGGGGGCTGTTGCCACGTTGGGCACATCGCTGACCAATGAACAGGCAAGGCTGCTGAAAAGGTATGCTCCCCAAGTATGGATCGCCTATGACGGTGACGAAGCAGGACAGCATGCCATCGAACGTGCAATATCCATTTTCGAAGCAGAGGGTGTTCCGGTCAAAGTGCTCAGCTTTCCCGATGGCCTGGATCCGGATGAAATGATCCGGCAACGGGGGGCAGATGCGTTCCTTGCAGTGCGTCCCATCGGCTCTGTCACGTTCCAAATGCAGCGTATCCGCAAAAATTTTGATTTGGAAACCCAGGAGGGTCGTACCGAGTATGCCAAGCGCTGTGCTCAGGTGCTGAAAAAAGTAAAAGAACCTGTGGAAATGGAAAACCATCTGGAAGCGCTCAGTGTGCAGACCGGTTTTTCAAAAGAAGTGCTGATGGCACAGATTGGGATCAAGCCTGAAGACATGGGGCAGCATAAGCCTGCAGAAATCAGGAAAGACTATCCAGTGCGTAAAAACCGCCTTCCGGAAACCTATAAGACCGAGCAAACCCTATTGGCGCTTCTGTCCATGGACAAGCTGCCGCAAGGAACTGTGAAGGCGGAAGACTTTTCACATCCCGTATTCAGAACCATCGCCGAAGAAATTCTCACCGGGAAAAAACCGGCGCAGATCATGGCCGAAGCAGAGCAGGATGAAGTGCGGCAGGCAGCAGGGGAAGTATTTACCGTACTGTCTGACGAAGAAAAAAAGAATCCTGCTTCCGTGGCGCAGGACTGCCTGCGGCGATTACAGATACAACGTTTACAGCAACACATTAACGAACTGACCGACTTCATGCGCACGGCTGAAGACGAAGCCGCAAAGACAAAAGCATTGAAAGAGGTTATGCAACTTTCCAAAGAACTGGCTCA
>JAFWYZ010000228.1 GCA_017517465.1 Clostridia bacterium
GTTTCCGGAAAAAGGGTCCAGGGGCAATGCCCCTGGTGGGGTGGAGGGGGCAAAGCCCCTCCGGGTCTCCCTCCGCAGCACCGGGAAACTGTATGAAAGATACAGAGTGTTACTTCCGGAGAAAGGGTGCAGGGTCAATGACCCTGCTGGGTCCAGGGCACTGCCCTGGTGTCCCTGCTTATTTGCCGGCCACGGCGATTTCGCCGATGTCCACGGAAGGACTGCCGGTGGAGGAGCCGGGGAAGAGCAGGTCGCTGCCAAGTGCACGGATGTTCTTGAGCAGCTGGAAGAAGTTACCGGCCACGGTGATGCGGTCCACAGGCTTGTCTTTTTTGCCGTCTTTAACGGTATAGCCCTGTGCGATGAGGGAAAAATCGCCGCTGATGGCATTGGCCCCGGCATGGAGTCCGGAAACGTCGGTAATAACCAGGCCGTTTTCCATCTCTTCCATCATCTGCGCCAGTGTTTTTTCACCGGGCTTGAAGTAGAAATTGGTGGGGGATACCCGCACGGCCCCGGCATAGCCGGCCTTGGCTGCGTTGCCGGTGGACCTGACACCGGCCTTGTGGGCAGTTTTCAGGTTGTGCAGGAGGGTGGTGAACCTGCCGTTTTCGATGACCGCCTTGGGGAAGCAGGCCACGCCTTCGGCATCGAAGGGCTGGGAGCCCAGGCCATCCTTCATCAGAGGGTCATCCATCAGGGTGACAGCAGGGGAGGCGATCATTTCTCCTTCCTTGCCGGCCAGCAGGCTGAGTCCCTTCTGGGCATTTTCGGCGGAGAACACACCGCTGAACACGGAAAGCAGATCGGGCATGCAGCGGTTTTCGATGATGCAGCGGTAAGAGCCGCTGGGCACGGGCTGGGCTGCAAGCATGAACAGCGCTTCGGAAGTGGCATCGTTGACCACTTTTTCCGCATCCAGTTCGTCAAAATTGCGGCTGATGGTCATGCCCATACCAGTGGCCACCCGGTCGCCTTCTTTGGCCACGGCCCCGGCATAGGCATAGGCAATGTTGTCCTTGTCTTCCAGGTTCAGGCCGTGGGTATTGACGATGCGGTGGAAGCCGGAAGCGGTGACGATGGCATTGTAGGAAAGCTGCACAATGCGGGGATCCCGGGCCTTGGCCATCGGCTCCAGTGACAGCAGAAAGTCGATCTTCCGCTTTTCGTCCACCCGGTCCAGCTCGGGGTTATAGCAATTGAGCTGAGGGTAGGTTTCGTCGCCTTTGTAAATCTGCTGGAAGGAATCGTCTTCCGTCAGCAGAGCGCTTTCGATCACACCGGAAATGAGCATGTCGATGGCCTCTTCGTCAAAGGCCTCGGTGGCGGCATAGCCCATTTTGCCGCTGTAGATACCGCGGAGGGAAAGCCCGCGGGTGCTGTTGACGGTATAGTTGGACAGGGCACCCTGCTGGCTCATGGCACGGAAGGAGTCACCGCCGGAAAGGAACACTTCTGCTTCCAGAATGCCCCGGACTTTGGCCTGCTCCAGCAGCCGGGTAATGAATTGTTCGGTATGCATGCTGCTTTCCTCCTTCCTCAGCGTCCGCCCACGGTCATGGAGCTGACGCGGATCATGGGCTGACCTACGTTGGTGGGCACACTGCCGCTCATGGAGCCGCACATGCCCTGGGCCATCTGCATGTCCTTGCCCACACGGTCGATCAGCGGCAGGATTTCGCTGCCCCGGCCGATGAGGGAAGCACCGCGGACGGGATGGGCGATCTTGCCGTCCTTGACCAGATAGCCTTCCTGTACGGAGAAATTGAATTTGCCGGTGGAGGGTTCCACACTGCCGCCGCCCATGGCCTTGGCATACAGGCCATCGCCCATGGAGGAAATGATTTCGGCTTCGTCATCGTCCCCGGCGGCAATGTAGGTATTGCGCATACGGGAGGTGGGGGCAAACATATAGCCCTGGCGCCTGGAGCTTCCGGTAATGGGCATGCCCATCTTCCGGGCATTCAGCTTGTCGATCATGTAGTTTTTCAGGATGCCGTTTTCGATCAGCACCAGTTTGGTGGTGGGGGTGCCTTCGTCGTCGATGTTCAGGCTGCCCCATTCGTTCGGCATGGTGCCGTCGTCAATGGCGGTCACCTTGTCGCTTGCCACCTTCTGGCTCAATTTTCCGCAGAACTCGCTGTTGCCGGGGGCCACAGAGGTGGCCTCCAGGGAATGGCCGCAGGCTTCGTGGAAAATCACACCGCCAAAGCCGTTGTCGATCACCACGGGCATCACACCGGCAGGGCACATGGGCGCATGCAGCATGGTAATGGCCTGCTTGGCTGCCTTGTGGCCGCAGGCTTCCGGATCGATGCGGTGATCGAAAATTTCAAAGCCCTGCATGGCCCCGGGGGAGGCGGTGCCGGTCTGGTTTTCGGTGCCGTTGGAGGCAATGGCATTGACGAAAAAGCGGGTATATACCCGGGTGTCGCCGGTGAACAGGCCTTCTGTGTTGGCGATCCACACCCGCTGCAGGCTGTCGGAATAGGAAATGGCAGCCTGGGAAATTTCGTCATACTGCTTCAGAGCAGCCTGAGCTGCCCGCATCTTTTCTGTTTTTCTGGCGCTTTTCACCTGATCCGGCCGCAGCAGGATGGGGTGAACGGAGGGGGTGTCCTGCCACTGAAGGGGAAGAATGGAAGCGCCTTTTCCCTCGGCAATGGCACCGGCGGCCCGGCGGGCGCAGGCAACCAGCCCTTCTTCGGAGGTGTCATTGGTGTATACATAGATGCCCTGCGTGCCGGAAAAAACGCGCACGCCGGCACCGTGGAGGCGCAGGCTGTTTACCGTTTCCACCTTGCCCGATACCATGGACAGGGAATGGTTCAGCCGGTCTTCCAGGAAAATTTCGGCGAAGTCCCCGCCGGTTTTGACCGCTTCCGCCAGTACCCTGGCGGCCACATGTTCTGAAAGCATAAAAAAATCTCCTTATTCTTTCTTACAGCCCTGATTGATCTGATGCACCAGGGCCAGAATATCAATGTTTTCCAAATCCTCTGCCCGGTAATCGGTGAAGGGCTCGTAGGCCGCATCGCTGAGCCCCACAGCCTGCATCCCGGCCCGGTGTGCCGCTTCAATGCCGGCACCGTTATCATCCACGGCCAGACAGCACTTGGGGGGCAGCTTCATTTTTTCTGCAGCCAGCAGGAACACTTCGGGATTGGGTGCCGGCTTATCGATGAGATTGCCGTCCACCACCGCGTCAAACAGGTTCTGAATGCCCAGGTGCTTGAGGATAAACCGGGCATGCTGGCTGGAGGAAGCCACTGCCGTGCGGATGCCTGAATGGCGCAGGGCCAGAACGCTTTCAATGGCCCCGGGCAAGGCACAGGAGGTATCCAGGTTGCTGATGAAATCCATATATAAATCTGCTTTGCGCATGGAAAGCACCATTTTTTCCGCATCGGTATAGCGTCTGCGGGCCCGGGACAAGAGCACCTCCAGTGCATCCTGACGGCTGAGACCGCGCATACGTTCAAATGTATTTTTGTCAAAGGGAATGCCGTTATCGATGGCCATTTCACGCCATGCCTGTTCATGGCAATGATCGGTGGTGACCAGCACTCCTTCCAGGTTGAAAATGACAGCCTGAATCAATGAAGGAAACTCCTCCTTTCATGGCAGATGTATTTTCTGTCTTTCTTATGGACGTATTATACCATGCTTTTTCGATTTTGTACAGCCATCTTTCCTTTTGCGCATGAACCGCAGCCTGCCGGGGCAAGATGATATGGAAAGAAAGGAAAAACAAGGAGGCTGAAAGATGAACGTGGGAATGACGGTGCTGGCCGTGGCATCGGTGCTGGTATTGTTTGGGCTGGGCCAGCGGGTGCTGGACAAAATGCACCTGACGGACCGTGCAGCCCTGATTCTGATGGGGGTTATTTTCTTTGGCGGTTTGCTGCCGGATATTGTGCTGGGGCAGGTGAGCATCAATATCGGCGGTGCTCTGGCCCCGGTGGGGGTATGCCTGTACCTTCTTTTCCGGGCAGATACCAAGGGTGAGGTTTTCCGGGCGCTGATCGGCAGTGCTTTGACGGCAGGGGCCGTGTTTCTTCTTGGCAGGGTGATGCCGGATGAACCGGAAAGGATCATCTTTGATCCCAATTATGTATATGGCATTGCCGGCGGTGTGATTGCATATCTGCTGGGCCGTTCCAGACGCGGAGCCTTTATCTGCGGTGTGCTGGGGGTATTGGGAGCGGATATTGCGGTGGCGGTGATGAACCGGATGAACGGCATTCAGCAAATGCTGTATCTGGGCAGTGCCGGGGCCATGGACGTGGTGGTGCTGAGTGGGTTTCTGGCGGTGCTTTTGAGTGAGCTGGCCGGTGAAATTCTGGAAAGGATCAGCAGGGGAAAGGAACCGGCCCGGGAAGAGGCGGTGCTGCATCCTGCCAAAGGAGGAAAACAGAAATGAAAAAACTGTTGATTGCATGTGTGCTGCTTTGCCTGCTTTGCGTGCCGGCAATGGCAGATGAAACCCTGGAAGGAAAAACCTATACCATTATGGATGCCGACGGTAAGGTGTTGACCCATTTTTGCGGTGCGCCGGATGTGGGGGATGAATACATTGCCGGGGACAATGGCCATTACCGCATTGTGGCAGTGGATCACACCACCCTGCAGGCGCAGACGGAAAGCCTGGGGGCCTATGTGCTGCCGGATGTGAGCTGGCTGAAGGAAAATGCCCAGCCGGTCACGGCTCAGCGGCGGGCTGTGGCGATGTACTGCACCCACAGCGATGAAAGCTACACCCCCACCGACGGCAAAAGCAGCGATGAGCAGCGGGGAGGCATTTATGATGTGGCGGAGGCCTACAAAAAAGCCCTGGAAGACGAGGGCATGACGGTGTATTACAGCGACGAAACCCATCATCCCCACGATGCCGGGGCCTATCGCCGCAGCCGTGCCACAGCGGTGCGGCTGGTGGAGCAGGGGGTGGATGCGGTGATGGATATTCACCGGGACGGCATTGAGGACCCGGAGTCATATGAAGGAAAAATAGACGGGGAAGAGATGACCCGGGTGCGGCTATTGGTTGGCAGAAGCAACCAGAATGCTGCCGCCAACAAGGCCTTCGCTGCCCAGATCAAGGCAGTGGCGGATGAAATGTATCCCGGGCTGATCAAGGATATCTACATCGGCAAGGGAACCTACAACCAGGATATCCTGCCCCAGGCGGTGCTGCTGGAATTTGGCACGTATACAAATAACAAGGAAGATGTGCTGGCTTCCACCGGGCACATGGCCAGGGTGATGAACAAAACCCTGTACGGCGGGGTATCCGGTGCGGCGCCGGTGCAGAAGCAGGAAACGGAAAATGATGGCAGCTGGACAGGGGTTGTGTGGCTGGCTGTTGGGGTGATCGCGGTGATCGCCGTGTATGCTTTTGTGTCCAGCGGCAGCGGCAAGGGAGCCATGCAGCAGATGAAAAATACCTTCCGGGAGCTGGGCGGCAGCGTGACAGGAAAGAAAAAAGAATAAAGCTCAACAAAAACGAAAAAATATTGTAACATTTTCTTGACAAAATTGACATTTTGCCATTTAATAGAATGTGGATGGCTCTGCGCATGCTTTGGTAGCATTTACCGGTTGATTCCGGGGAAGCCTTCCGTTACAATCGAGATGAACTCAAGCTTTCAGATACAGAGGTGCCTGCGATGAAAAAACTATGGATGCTGCTGCTGGCGGTGCTGATGGCATGTGCCGGTGCTGCGGCGGAAAACGAAGATTTGTCCCTTGGCATGACGGGGCCCAAGGTATTGGAACTGAACACCCGGCTGCGCCAGCTGAACTACACCGCAACCCCTGCGGTGGAGGTGTATTCCGATGCCACGAAAAACGCTGTTATGGCGGTGCAGAAGGCCTATGGCCTGGAGGAAACCGGCATTGCCGACGGGGCAACGCAGGAGATCATCTACGGCGAATGCTACCGTCCGCTTTCTCAGGGGGACAGCGGGCTGGATGTGCAATTGATGCAGGAAAAGCTGACGGAGCTGGGCTATTACTGGGGCAGATGCAGCGGTAATTTCCTGGAGGGTACCACTTCCGCTTTGGAAACCTTCCAGCGGGAGCATGGCCTGGAGGTGACCGGCCGTGCCGATGTGGATTGCCAGGAAATGCTCTATGCCGCGTCTGTCCGTCCCACCCCCACCCCGGTGCCGGAAGGGCTGAAGCCCACGCCTACCCCCACTCCCGGGCCTTACCAGCCCTTTGCCAGGAAGCTGGTTTATGGCAGCAAGGGAAGCGATGTGCAGCAGGTGCAGCAGCGGCTGATGGACCTTGGCTTTTTCACCTTCCACAAAACCACCACCGGCTATTATGCCAATACTCAGAGTGCCGTGAAAAAATTCCAGCAGCACAACGGCCTGGAAGCCACCGGCAATGTGGACGAAGATACCTGGAATATTCTGTTCAACGATCCCACCGTGGCGGATGTGAATGCCGCGCCCAAGCCCACCCCTCCTCTTCAGTACACCTTCGAGGTGGATATCAACAACCAGGTGGTGAAGGTGTGGAAGTATAACGAGGAAACACAGGGCTATACGGATCTGGACCGTTCCTTCCTCTGTGCCACCGGCACCAAATCGTATCCCACTCCCCTGGGCACCTTTGTCCTTTCCGGACGCACTGCCCGCTGGTGTGAATTCCCCACCTGGGGCGGCGGCAAGGCCCAGTACTGGACCCGGATTGATGACAGCATTGCTTTCCATTCCGTTTTGTACAGTGATAACAACTCCATGGCCTTGAAGGTATCTTCCCTGACAGGCCTTGGCAAGCGGGGCAGCCATGGCTGTATCCGGCTGACGGTGGCGGATGCCAAATGGATTTTTGACCATGTGCGCAAGGGCATGACGGTGTACATTCACGAAGACGGTGAAAGCGATCCGGAACTGAAGTATGCCATCCGGCCCGGTGAACTCAATTACAGCAACATGCTGCCCTACACCACCCCCGAACCGCCGGTGTATGCCTATGACGGCACCAGACCGCCGGAAGGAGAAATGCGAAACCTGAACGTGGGCAAGGAAGGGCAGGACGTATACTGGCTGCAGATGAAGCTGAAGGAAATGGGCTTCTATAAGGGCACCGTGACCGGCCAATACCGGGAAGGCACCCAGAAGGCTGTAAAGGCCTATCAGCGTGCCCGGGGCCTGTCCGTGGATGGCAATGCCGGCAAGCAGACCCTGAAGGTACTCTATCAGGAAGTGATCGATGCCTACGCAACCCCCACGCCGCTGCCTTCTCCCACGCCTTCACCCACTCCGGCCATGGTCACGGCCACACCGAATCCTGTCAATTAAAAGAAAAAATCCGGTTGGAAACATGCGTTCCGCCGGTTTTTTTTATTTGTTTTTGCAGGGGTTTATGCTATACTGAAGAAAAGACAACAGGGAATATGGAGGTGCTCCGTGAAGATCGAAAAATGTGTGAAGGAAAGCTTTTGCGTCATCGGCAAGGAAGGCTCCACCAATGACGGAGCCGGGTTTGTGCAGGCCCTCTGGCAGGATGCCAACGGGCATTTTGATCAGGTGGCTGCTTTGGCAAAAAAGGATGAACAGGGTAACCTGGTGGGCATCTGGGGCGCTATGAGCGACCTGAACCGCCGCTTTCTGCCCTGGGAGGATGGGTTTTCCAGGGGGCTGTATCTGGCGGGGGTGGAATGTGATGCGGAGGCGGATGCGCCGGAAGGCTGGGTGAAGTGGACGGTGCCGGGGTTCGAATACCTGCGGGCGGAAGCGGATGAGCCGCATGTGTTCCCCAAGATGATTGCTTACCTGCAGGAAAATAACCTGCTCCTTGCCGGTGCAGTACATGATTTTACCTGTCCTGTCACCGGAAAAAACTATATGTATTTCCCTATCCGGAAGCTGTAAAAAAAACATGCATTTGAAAGGAAAACAGATGAACGATATCAGGCTTCGTGCTGTCACGAATGATGATGTGCCGTTTTTGACATTCATTATGAATACCGATGCTGTGTTGAATGCATTGAATGAATTGCCCACACAGCTGGAGGATTGGGTGTGTGCCGTTCAGGAATGGCAGCATGATGAAGATGAAGAAGACTATATCATCTGTGATGGCGAAACAACTGTCGGGTGGCTTGGAATCAATCATCTGGAATCGATTGATAAAAAAGCTTATCTGAAGTTGGCTGCCATTTTGCCCGAATATCATAATAAAGGGATTGGCTTTGCTGCTATAAGTCAAATCATCGAAATGTTAAGGCAAAGAAACTATCAAAAATTGGCCCTCTATACCGATCTGGAGAATTATAAAGCGAGAGCATGCTATCAAAAATGCGGATTTGAAGTGGTAGAAACATTTACAGAAGAAATGGCCAATGGAAAAAAAGTCGCCCGTTGTTTGATGGAAATGGTTTTGTAAGCTTAGCACCAATCCATAAAAGAGCATCCGGAACGATGGCCGGATGCTCATGTTTTATTACTTGACTATGCTTTGAAGCGCAGGGCCGTTTTCTTTATGCCTGGGGAAGATCGGGCAGGGTGACCACGGCGCCGGGCTGGAAGTTTTCCGGGGCCAGGCAGGGGTTGGCTTTCAGAAGGTCTGCCACCGATACCCGGTTGGAAAGGGCCACGGACTGCAGGGTGTCCATTTCCCCCAGCACCACGGTGGGGGTGACCGGGCAAGCGGTGTTTTCCGCCGGGATGCACACGGTGTCCCCGGCCTTGAGGGCATCCAGGTTCAGGCCCTGGTTGGCATTTTGCAGGGTGTAGTAGCTGAGGTTGTATTTCACCTGCAGGTCTGCTGCGGTCTGGTTCTGCTGCACCACGGCCCGGCGGTTGGCAGGGCAGACGGTATTGTTATCGGTGATGGGGGTATCGGCAGGGTCCTGGGCAGGCTGGTTCAGGCATTCGGCATAGGGAATGCACAAAACATCGCCGATGGTGAGCCGGGAAGGGGGGATGGACGGGTTGGCGGCGATCAGGTCCCGCAATGTAGTGCCGGTGCGCTGGGCAATGAGGTAAAAACTGTCTCCCCGTTTGACGGTGTATTCATAGGCGCAGTTCTGATGAGTTTCGGACATAGGACATCAAACCCTCCTTTTCTTGATTCACCATCATCCTATGACAAAACAGCAAAAAGGTGTGCCACCGGCAGGAAGAAACGAGGGAATGGAGAATAAAAGGAGGAACGGAGAGATTTCCGGGGGAAACCGCTTTTGAAAGTCAAAAGCGGTTTTCCCCGGACCCCCTTCCGAAAACCTGTACGGGAAAGCATTATGTGCATTAGTGATGGGGTTTCACCGTGCTGCGGGTTCAGAAAAAACAGATTTACCCAAGGAATGCCGGCTGAAAATATGAGTTGGCTTTCTTGGGGAGGTGCAGGAGGGGGATTCTTTGGCCTCCAAAGAATCCCCCTCCAGCAAAAAAAGGAGAAAAATTATGGCGGTTTTGCATCAGGTAGTTGTGCTGTTTCTGATGGCGGCACTGGGCTTTTTTCTGGTATGGCGGAAAGTGTGGAACGATCAGAGCGTGAAAAGCGTCACGTCTCTGGTGATTATGATTTCCACCCCCTGCCTGAATTTTTCCAAGCTGTATCATTTGCCGGCCGGATCCCTGACCGGGGAATGGCTGAAGTGCTTTTTCCTGTCCATGGCCCTCACCAGCGCCATGCTGGGCATCGGTTATCTGGTGTTCCGCAAGCAGGAAAGGGATCTGCGGGCGGTGTTCACCCAATTGACCGCCCTTTCCAACTGCGGCTTTATGGGTTACCCCGTGATGGAAGCGGCATTCGGTGCCACCACGGTAGGGTATGGCGTAGCATTTGTGACGGCCTTCAATATTGTCAGCTGGTCCATTGCCCTGGCCCTTTTCTGCAAGGATTTCAAAACCGGGCTGAAGAAGATGGTGAACCCCACCATGTGCGCCATTGTGGTGGCCCTTGTTTTGCAGATCGTGGGGTGGAAGCTGCCCACGGTGATCACCGATGTGGTGGATGCCATGAGCGCCCTGGCAACCCCCATGGCCATGATGGTGGCAGGGGCTTACTTTGGGAAGATCACCGTGGATATGCTGAAGAACAAAAGCTTCCTGCTCACCTGCGGCATGCGGCTGCTGGTGATGCCCCTGTTTGCGCTGGTGGTTTTGAAGCTGCTGGGGGTGACGGGGGAAGTAGGAGCGGCCATCTTTATTGCCTGCTGCATGCCCGGTGCCAGCAACACGCTTGTGCAGGCTTCTGCCTATTCCACACCCCGGGCCCGGGAGATTGCGGTGGGCGCCGTGGCATTCACCACCATCCTCAGCGTGGGCACCATTCCGCTGATGATGCTTTTGTGGTAAAAAACCTATTGACAGAAAAGAAAAAATTCTGTATAATTTCAGCCGAACTGAATACCTTATCCAGAGTGGTGGAGGGACTGGCCCTGTGAAGCCCGGCAACCGGCACTGCGGTGCAAGGTGCTAATTCCAGCAGCGTGCAAACGCTGGCAGATAAGGCGCAAAGAAATGGGAGAACCATGCTGCTTGTCTGCTGACAGGCAGCATTTTTTTGCGGAGGGAAAGGCTTTCAGTATCAAAAGAAAAAGGAGAAAAGAACCTATGCGTACCCTGTTTACTTCCGAATCCGTTACTGAAGGCCATCCCGACAAAATGTGCGACCAGATTTCCGATGCCATTCTGGACGCACTGCTGGAACAGGACCCCATGAGCCGTGTGGCCTGCGAAACCTGCGCCACCACCGGGCTTGTGATGGTGATGGGTGAAATCACCACCCAGGGCTATGTGCCCATTGCGGACGTGGTTCGTAAAGTGGTGAATGACATCGGCTATGACCGGGCCAAGAAGGGCTTTGACGGTGCTTCCTGCGCTGTGCTCACCGCCGTGCATGACCAGAGCCCCGATATTGCCCAGGGTGTGGATGCCGCACTGGAAACCCGCGAAGAAACGGAAAACGAAACCGGCGCCGGCGACCAGGGCATGATGTTCGGCTTTGCCTGCGACGAAACCCCCGAAATGATGCCCATGCCCATCGCCCTGGCCCATCGCCTGACCCGCAAGATGGCCGAAGTGCGCAAGGATGGCACCTACCCCTGGATGCGTCCCGACGGCAAGAGCCAGGTGACCGTTGTGTACGAAGACGGCAAGCCTGTGGCGGTGGACACCGTGGTCATTTCCACCCAGCATGACGAAAACGTTTCCCATGAAGAAATTGAAACCGCCATGATCGAAGGTGTGATCAAGCAGGTGATTCCTGCCGAACTGCTCCAGGCTGATACCAAGTACTTCATCAACCCCACCGGCCGTTTTGTGCTGGGCGGCCCTGCCGGTGATACCGGCCTTACCGGCCGCAAGATCATCGTGGACACCTACGGCGGATACGGCCGTCACGGCGGCGGCGCGTTCAGCGGCAAGGATCCCTCCAAGGTGGATCGCTCCGCCTGCTATGCCGCGCGCTA
>JAFWYZ010000229.1 GCA_017517465.1 Clostridia bacterium
ATTCCGCGGGCCTTTTCTTCGGGGGCCTTGTCGATTTCATCATACTTCAAGGCCTGGGCACCGCCGCCGGCAGCCAGCACCAGGGTGATGGCAGCAGTCAGGGTGGTCTTGCCGTGGTCAACGTGACCGATGGTACCAATGTTTACGTGGGGCTTATTGCGTACAAATTTTTCCTTTGCCATTGGGATTTCCCTCCTGTTTCGCAATACTGTAATGATGCCGGGCTTTCCGCCGGGCTGTACCTTAGAAAACCGGCATCCTTGCCGGTGGAGCGGATGATGGGAATCGAACCCACGTGGTCAGCTTGGGAAGCTGAAGTTCTGCCATTGAACTACATCCGCACGCAATGATTATTGTACCCAAATTTTCAATCCTTGTCAACAGATTCTCTTTCTTTTTTCGTTAGAAATAAAGGATTTTTTTCTTCTTCGTCAAATATTTTTTCTGACAGGCCAAAAAGTCGTCTGTCCTGCCGGGGCACCGCGCCTTTTCAGCGGCATTCCGGCAGGACAGTAAAAAATGTTTCCCTCTCTGCCTTCAAGGCTAACAGAAAAATGTGTAATCACCGGCAGAGAAAATTGTCAATTATGTGTTACGGAGGCGCTGTTTATGCCCTACGCATCCCCGTTAATAAAAGAAACAGCAGGCTGTGAGAATACCGGTCTTCTGAAGCTGATCGCCATTGTGACCATGATCCTGGATCATGTGGGCGTTGTCTTCTTTTCCTATGGTCATCCGCTCTATGTTCCCCTGCGCACCATCGGCCGCGTTGCCATGCCGCTGTTTTGCTGGTGCATGGCCGTGGGAGCCTGCAAAACCCACAATGCCTACCGCTATGCCCTGCGGGTGCTGCTGGTGGGCATCATTTCCCAGCCCTTTTACATGCTGGCCCTTTCTCACAGCTGGACAGAATTGAACGTCTATGCCACCCTGTTCTGCGGCCTTTGCGCCGTGATCGGTATCCGGGAAAAAAAGTATTTTTCCCACATCTGGGCCCCGGCTGCAGCACTGATGATTTCCTATTTTGTCAAGATGGACTACGGCATGGAAGGTGTGCTTCTGATCATCGGGCTATACCTGGGCCGCAAGCACAAATGGAGCATTGCCCTGGTACTGGGGGCGATGTGCCTGTGGTGGTGGCAGGGAACCGCCTTTGGCTACTGGCTGCGCATCCAGACCGGTGAGCTGAACATGTCTCTCCGGGCACCGCTGTATTATCTCAACCCCATCCAGGCCCGTGCCATTTTCGCGCTTCCCCTCATTCTTCTGCCCATGAAGAAGCAGTTCCGGCTGCCCAAATGGTTTGGCTATGCAGCCTATCCCGGCCACCTGCTGCTCATTTACCTGGCGGATCGTTTCCTTGTGTAGTCATAAACTGTCCGGTACGGCGCAGGGCTGTTTTGTGCCGGGCCAGCACCTTGTCCAGTTCACGGTGCCGGGTAGGCGCCGCAGGGGCTGGCGGCATATGGTTTTCCTGCAATGCATCGGTTTCATCCTTTGGCAGCGGATTGTCTTCCGCTGCTTTTTTGTACTCCAGCTGACGGGAGCGCCATTCCCGCCATCTGTCCTGCTGCTGGGAAAAGCTGAGCGCCGCAAACGGGGACACATCCTGTTTCTCCGGTTTCATCATTTTCCTCCTTTTTTACCAAATGATTGCTGCTCTTTAGCATATTCGTGACATTTTCTTTTCGTGCATGGCCCATTTGTTTTGTATGTCTAAAATTTTCCTGAACACAGGTCAGATTCGTTGACCCGCATTTTCCGGATTGGTATAATGTACTTTGTAAAGATGTAGAAAAATCCATCCGAACGGAGGAGTTTTTATGATGAAACAACACATGAGAAAAGCAGCATGGCGGCCTTTGATGTTCTGCCTTTTTGTGCTGCTGATTTTTTCCTGCACCACTGCTGCCCTGGCCTGGACCCCCGGTGCCACGCTGTATGTGGATACGGACAACGACGGTCCTTTGTACCTGCGTCAGGGGCCCAGCAAAAAAACGGATCATATCGGCACCTATGAAGAAGGCACTGCCCTTACCCTCATCCAGACCTGGGATTACCAGTGGGCCAAGGTACAGCTGGATGGCAAGGAAGGCTTCATGATGATCCGATACCTGACCGATCTGCAGCCTGGCCAGACGCCCACCCCTGCCCCCACTGCCGCTCCTGCCGGCACACCCGTTCCCACGGAAGACACCACCATGTACGTGAAAACGGACGACGGCAACAAGCTGCATCTGCGTCTGGGTGCCGGCACCAACTATGCCAGTCAGGGGCTATACCCCAACGGCACCAAGTTTTTCGTCACCGCCCGTGTGGGCATCTGGGCCTTTGGCAAAACCCCGGATGACAAGGTGGGCTACATGATGCTCAAGCATCTGACCACCGTCTCCCCCGATGCCACCCCTGCTCCGGGCACCACCCCCACCCCCCTGCCCTCCACGGAAGATACCGTCATGTACATCCGCACCGGCAATACCGGCAAGCTGCACCTGCGTGAAAAGGCCTCTTCCTCTTCCGGCTCCATGGGCCTGTATCCAAACGATACCAAGGTGCAGCTCACCCATCGGGAAGGCGCCTGGGCCTATGTGCATGTGGACGGCAAAAGCGGCTGGATGATGCTGAAGTTCCTCACCTCCGCCGCCCCCGGCACCACCCCCGTGCCTACC
>JAFWYZ010000230.1 GCA_017517465.1 Clostridia bacterium
GCCCCTTGCCGCAGGTCAGCGCCGCCGCAAAGCGGCTCATGTCCTCCAGCGTGCTGATGATCCCGGCACCGCCGCTGTGATAAATGGGAGAAAGGCGGTAAGCGCAGGTCAGCGGATGGGGGATGTATTTCCGGGTTTCCGCATCAAAACAGTATTGGGGTGCCATGGTCCCATCGGGCAGGAAGGAAGTGCCCTTCATACTCAGAGGGGCAAAAATCTCTTTCTGCATATAGTCCCCGAAGCTCATGCCGGTGATGCTTTCGATCACCGCCCCCAGCACATCATGGCACAGGCTGTACTGGTAGCGGTCTCCGGGGGAAAAGGACAGGGCTTTCTTTGGGATGGCGGATACGACATCAAAGGTGGTGCCGCTCTTTTGCACCGCTTCCAGAATACCCGGGGCAGAAAGGTCATAATCCAGCCCGGCGGTCATGGTAAACAGATGACGGAGGGTCATTTCCTTTTCCGGCGGGCAGGGAATGCCATCCTTTTCGATAAACACATCCCTGAAAGCCGGAACATACCGGGACACCGGATCCTCCAGCGAAGCCCTCCCCTGCTCGATCAGCCGCATCATGCCGGTCACGGTCATCACCTTGGAGCAGGAATACAAAAAATACCGGCTGTCGAAGCTGCCCTCTCCCCTGCGGGCACAAAAAAGGGTTTCGTGCCCCTTTTTCACCTGCACCTGGCACCCGGGTACACCCAGGGCAATCACATCATCCAGAAACTGTTCCACTTTTTTGAAATCGTACATATTCAGTCCTCCCTGCCAAAGTGCATCTCCGTCAAAAAACGGCACATTTCTCCGCTCCACCTGCGGGCCTGCGGATGATCCAGCGCCAGGCCCAGGCCATGGTGACCCTGGGGGTAGATGTGCATCTCAAACGGCACATTCTTTTCTTTCAGCGCCGCAGCCAGCTGCAGGCTGTTTTGCACCGGCACTGCCTGATCCTCTGCCGTGTGCCAGATAAAAGCCGGGGGCGTATCCTGTGTGATATTCAGTTCCGACGAAAAGAGGCAGATCAGGCTTTCATTGTCTTTTTCTTCACCAAGCAGGCATTCCCTGCTGCCCATGTGGGTATATTTCCCGAAGCTTACCACCGCATAGCAGGGGCAGAATACATCCGGCCGGGAAGAACAGCGCTCCACCGGGTCGCCGCTGTCTTTTTTTCCTTCATCATATAGGGTGGCGGCAGAGCAGCACAGATGGCCCCCTGCAGAGAAGCCCAGAATGCCCACCCTTTCATAGCCCATATGCTTCAACAGGCGGATGGCCCTTTTGGCATCGGCAAGGGGCGCTTCCCGATGGCAGGGCCTCACCCGATAATCCAGTACATAGGCGGAAATGCCGGCGTTTTGCAGCATCCTTGCCACAGGCTCCCCTTCATGGGCAGCCTTATGGCTGTATCCGCCGCCGGGGCATACCACCATGGCCCCCCGGCTGCCCTGTGCCGGATAGCAGAAAAGCGCAGGCTGGGCCTGGCCCGGAGAATATTCCGTATACGGTGCATCCGTCTGCCACAGCAGGATCTTTTCAGCCACGGAACACCCCTCGCTTTCCATCTTTTTTTCCTGCCTATACTTTACACAAAATATCGCTGGCTTTCAAGGCTTATTCTGACATTTGAGACAGGAAAATGTACAGTTGGGAGAGAAGCGGTGGCAGAAAGGAAAAAACTGTGCTATACTGACACCGTCCCCCATGAGGGACAGAAGGAGAGAAAAGAAAATGTCCAACAAAGCCAAGAAATATCTGATCCTCACCGGTCTGGCCATCGTTGCCCTGGTGATTATCCTCAGCCTGTGCACCTGCCAGATTGAAACCGGTAAGACTGCTATCATCACCACCTTCGGTAAAGTGGAAGATTACACCCTGGAAGCCGGTTTCCACTTCAAGAGTCCCTTCCAGAAGATCACCCTGATGGACAACCGCGAACAGAAGACCTCCTTCAAAACCCAGGCCTTCTCCAGCGACATCCAGCAGGTGGACATCTCCGGCTCCATCAACTATGCCATCAACAAGTCCACCGCCATGACGCTTTTCAAGGAAGTGGGCACCAACTACTATGACAAGCTGATCAACCCCCGTATGATGGAAAACACCAAGGCTGTTTTCTCCAAGTACACCGCTGAAAACCTGGTCTCCGCCCGTGAAACCCTGTCCAAGCAGATCCGCGATGACCTGAGCGCCGAAATGGAACGCTACGGCATCACCATCATCTCCGTCTCCATCGAAAATATTGACTTCACCGACGCTTTTACCGATGCTGTTGAAAACAAGCAGGTGGCTGCCCAGAAGAAGCTGCAGGCGGAAATCGAACAGGAACAGAAGACCATGGAAACCAAGCAGCAGGCTGAACGTCAAAAGATCGAAGCCGAAGCCGAAGCCAATGTGAAGAAATTGAACGCCGATGCGGAGGCCTATGCCACCAAGGTCAAGGCCGAAGCCGAAGCCGAAGCCAACAAGAAGATCGCCGAAAGCCTGACGGAAGAATTGATCTCCTTCACCGAAGCCAAGCTGTGGAACGGCCAGCTGCCCCAGTTTGTTTCCGGCGGCGCCGATGCCATGCCCATCATCAACATGGGTACCGTGACCGAATAAAACATCCCATCCCCTCTCCCCGGCTGCGGACACTGCTCCGCAGCCATTTTATTTTTCCTTGCCATTTATTGAAAAAACGCTTATAATATCCTTTGTTTTGATAGGAAAGGAGGATGTGCCATGGAACAGAAAAAAACGCTGCGCCGCGCCGCTGCCGTGCAGGATCTGAGCGGCTTTGGCCGTTGTTCCCTCACCGTGGCGCTGCCCATTCTTTCCGCCATGGGGGTGCAGTGCAGCTGCCTGCCCACCGCTGTCCTTTCCACCCACACCGGCGGCTTCAAAGGCTACACCTTCCGGGACCTGACGGAGGATATGGAGCCCTTCTTCCGCCACTGGCAGAAGGAAAACTTCGCCTTCGATGCCCTCTATACCGGGTATCTGGGCAGCCTTCATCAGCTGGAGATTGTGCAGCGGTTCTTTGATGCCTTTCAGACAAAGGAAAACATCACCCTGGTGGACCCCGTCATGGGGGACCATGGGGTGCTCTACAGCCGCTTTGATGACCGGATGGTGCGGGGCATCCGTGCCCTGTGCGCAAGGGCGGACGTGATGGTGCCCAACCTCACCGAGGCCGCATTCCTCACCGATACCCCCTATCGGCCGGACATGCAAAGCGAACAGGACATGCAGCAGGTGTGCGAAAAGCTGCTGGCCCTGGGGGCAAAGCAGGTGGTGCTTACCGGTGTGCGTCCGGAAAAGGATTTGCTGGGGGCCGCCTGTCACGACGGCAAACACCTGCACATCTATGCCCGCCCCCATGTGCCCAAGCAATACGACGGCACCGGCGACGTATTTGCCTCCGTGCTGCTGGGGGGCATGCTGCAGGGAAACACACTGCAAAAAAGCATGGAACAGGCGGCGGATTTCACCCGCATCTGCGTGCAGAAAAGCCTGGAAAACGGCACGGACATGCACCACGGGGTAGATTTTGAAATGTGCCTGCCCCTTTTGATCGGGATGCAGACACAAAAGTGAAAAAAACACGGCTCCGGCGCTGCTGCCGGAGCATTTTTTACTAAATTTCTTTCCCTGCCCCCCTTCCATTTGGGCGCAGGGTGTGCTATGATTTCGTGCGTAAAAACAATCCCTGAAGCATGAGGTGTGTTTATGAACTGGGCATTGATCGGTTACGGCGGCATGGGCCGCTGGCATGTGGACAAGCTGCTGTCCATGAAGGATGAAATCTGCGTCATGGGCATCTATGATATCGACGAAGAAAAGCGGAAACAGGCGGCAGAAAACGGCCTGGGTGTCTACCCCACCCTTGACGCGCTGCTGGCAGATAAAGCGGTGGACATGGTCACCATTGCCACACCCAACGATACCCACCGTTCCATCGCCATTGCCTGTATGGAAGCGGGCAAGCATGTAATCTGCGAAAAGCCGGTCACCCTTTCTGCGGATGACCTGCAGGCCATGATTGATGCCTCAAAGAAATACGGGCGCATCTTCTCCGTACATCAGAACCGCCGCTGGGATGAGGATTTTCTGGTCATGAAAACCATCTACGACAAAAACACGCTGGGCAAGGTGTTCAACATCGAATCCAGGGTGCATGGCTCCCGTGGTGTTCCCGGCGACTGGCGCAACCGCAAGCTGCAGGGCGGCGGCATGATTCTTGACTGGGGCGTGCATCTTCTGGACCAGCTGCTGCAGATGGTGAAGGAAGATGTGGTCAGCGTATACAACATCAATTCCCATGTAACCAACGACGAAGTGGATGACGGTTTCAAGGCCCTCATCACCTTCGCTTCCGGCCTCACCGCCCATGTGGAAGTGGGCACCAGCAATTTCATCCATATGCCCCGCTGGTATATGCAGGGCGAAAACGGCACCGCCATAATTCACGACTGGGCCCTGAACGGCGAAATCGTGATGGTGTCTGATTGGGAAAAGCGGGACGCCGTGCCCGTTGTCACCGCCGCCGGGCTTACCAAAACCATGGCCCCCCGCACGGATGAAACCATTCAGCATTATCCTCTGCCCGCCGTGAAAAGCGATGTAAGCGATTATTACCGCAATTTCATCAAGGCCGTCCGCGGCGAAGAAAAGCAGCTGGTCACCCACCAGCAGATGATGCGGGTAATGAAGCTGATGGAAGCCCTGATGCGCTCCGCCGAAATGAACGAAACCATTCACAGCAGGATTTGATCTGTTCCGTCCTTATTGAGTGACAGTATAAGCAAACATATAAAGAGCACCTTCACACGCTCATGCAGATGTGAAGGTGCTTTTTGTTATTCAGTCCACCCGGATGTTTTCCGGCTTCAGGTGACTGTACACCGTGCCGGGCTGGACACCGTCCTTATGGAAGGACATCAGCTCTGATACCGTGACCAGCTGGTATCCCTTTTCCACCAGTTCCGGGATCACTTTTTCTGCAGCCTCGGCCGTGGTTTCGTAAATATCGTGACAGAGAATGATGAGGCCGTTTTCCACATCGCTCATGATTTTTTTGTAGGTACGGTTGGTGTTGCGAGTGGCCCAATCCAGGGTATCCAGTTCCCAGTGGGCAATGATCATATCCATTTCGGCACAGATGCTCTTGACCTTCTTGGTCACATTGCCGTACGGCGGACGCAGCACCTTCACCTGATAACCGCCCGTCACCTTGGCCACCACATCGTTGGTGTCCTGCAATTGCTTTCTGATCTTGCTTTCGGAAGACTTTTCCAGGTCCGGATGATTCCAGGTGTGGGAGGCAATTTCATTGCCCTGGGCCACAGCCAGCTTCACCACTTCGGCGAAGGGCTCCACATTGATGCCCTGCACGCAGAAGGTGGCCCGGGCATCATACTGAGCCAGCACCTTCAGAATGCGGATGGTATACTGGGAAGGGCCGTCATCGAAGGTCAGGGCGATCATGGGCTTGGTGGGGTCAATCTTCCGTTCCTTGCTCCTGATGATCGGGCTGTCCACCTGCATGATATCTGCGATCTGGGTATAGGGTAGGGTGATCACAATATCACCGTAAATGGCGGGCATCCAGCTGCCGGCAGGCAGGTAAATATCAAAGCCTTCATTGTTCATCACGCCATAGGACAGGGCATGCATTTCCGGTTCGATGGGATAGCCGTCGGTGGGCTTATCCAGAATGTTTTCCAGCCGTGCATCCAGGCAGAACAAAAGCCGGTCCGATGCCTGGAACATTTCTTCCACCGAAAGCAGTTTCTGCTGCTGCACGTCAATGTTCAGCGGCAGGAACACATGCAATTGGGTTTTTCCCACGGTATACTGGCCTGCCATCAGGATGGACTGGTACCGGTCATCAATCTTCACTGCCCGGTAATCCACCCGGTAAAAGCCCTCTTCCCCGGCATGGTTTTCCGTCCAGTCCTGCTCAAACATTTCCAGGGTATCATTCATCCAGGCCTGGATTTTTTCATCCACCGGCTGAATGCGGGTATTGGGGTAGTTCATTTCATAGGGAAGGCCGGTCTCCCGCTGGCGCATCCGGGGGCTGCCTGCCTCCCGGGGGGCTTTGGCAAGGGATGCAAAATCAAAGGCATACTGATGGTCTTCGCTGGTCAGCAGCGTTTCAAACCGGCCGGTGATAGGCTTCACTTTCTTCGTTTCCACCCAGCCGAACACATGCCCCACCCGGATACGGCTGTAGCCGCCGTCAGTGGCGATCCGCTCTGCCTTTACACCGCTCATGACCTGCAGAAGAATGGCGCTTTCCCCGTCTGCCTTTTCACGCAGGGTCAGGATGGTGCCGTCGTTTTCCGTCTCCACCCAGTCCATATGGGTGTAGTTGGCTTCGATCAGCAAATATTCCGTCAGCATATAGCCGATTTTATTGCCGGACTGCACCTTGCACCAGGTGCCGTCATTTTCCAGCACCGTCACCTTGGTTCCGGATTTGAAAGAACCCAGGGATTTGCTGTCGGAAGAATTGGACTGACGCATGTTCAGCTTGCCGCCCCTCACCGTGCCGGTATAGGTAATATCCTCCGCACCGGCAGCCGCAGCAAGCAGAATCATCAAAAGAACAGCCAGCAATGCCGTCAGAAATTTCTTCATCGGTGGTTCACATCCTTTGGGAATACATTCGTTATCATCTTACAGTATAATGGAAAAATCCCCTTCTTTCAAGCGTATTTGCACCTTTTTGCATATTTTGACACTGGCATGAACCTCCCCTCCCCTTCATATTCTGTGCCGAAAGGGGAGGAAAACGGATGCGTCATGAGATCCAGTCCCGATGCCTGATGCTGGCACGGCATATCATCACCACCGGCGATACCGTACGCCAGACGGCCCGGCGCTTTGGCCTGAGCAAAAGCAGCGTACACAAGGACATCCACGAACGGCTGAAAATACTGCATCCAGGCCTGTTTATGGAAGTGCAGGCCGTGATGAATTTTCACCATCAGGTGCGCCACCTGCGCGGCGGCGAAGCCACCCGTGCCCGGTGGGAAAAGATACGGCAGGCCAGATAAATTTCCGAGTGAAAACTGTTTTTTCTGTGTACAACACATTGAATTGCCCGACGAATGTGGTATGCTGTATTTGTATACACATCTGGAGGCAAAACACATGCGATTTGTAGTGAAACTGGGCACATCCACCCTGGCACATGCCACAGGCAGGCTGAACATCCAGCGAGTGGAAATGCTATGCAAAGTACTGAGCGATCTGAAAAACGCAGGCCATGAGATCATCATGGTTTCTTCCGGTGCCATCGGCATGGGTGTGGGCAAGCTGCTGCTCAAAGCGCGGCCTACCGATATCCCTACCAAGCAGGCTGCCGCCGCCGTGGGCCAGTGCGAATTGATGTACACCTACGACCGGCTTTTTTCCACCTACAACCATACCGTGGCCCAGATCCTGCTGACCAACGAAGATATTGAAATCGAAAAGCGGCGGCACAATTTCGAAAACACGCTGAACCGGCTGCTGGAATTGGACGCGCTGCCCATCATCAACGAAAACGACACCATCGCCACCGAGGA
>JAFWYZ010000231.1 GCA_017517465.1 Clostridia bacterium
CCGACGGCCCCTTTGTGGATGCCAGAGGCAAAACCCCCATCCTGCCCAAGGGCATTACCCCCACCAATTCTTATGACCCGGACATCATCCTGCCCGACGAAGACGATCCCCGTGCCTGGATCCTCTTCGGCAGCGACTGGACGGATCATTACTGGGCCATGCAGCTGGATGAAAGCATGACCAGTGTTGTGTCCGGAACAGCCCGGAAAGTGCCCGTTTACCCCGCTGACGGTACACCCGTGGAATTGCTGGGTGTGCTGCGCAGCGATCAGGCAGAGGCCTTCCGCTATAAGGATACCTGGTATCTGTACTGGGCCGGGCGCTATGCCACCTCCAAAGACCGCCTGGGGCCCTATATCTT
This sequence comes from Clostridia bacterium, assembly GCA_017517465.1. Taxonomy (GTDB): domain Bacteria; phylum Bacillota; class Clostridia; order Christensenellales; family Aristaeellaceae; genus RUG563. The sequence goes on from JAFWYZ010000231.1 coordinate 362, forward strand.
CCGCGCAGACATCGGCGCCGATATCCCCCATTATCCGGACGGCCGTGCGTTTATCGACCACGGCTCCTTCCTGGAATGGAGAGGCCAATATTTCTATGCCGTCAGCCACGGAACGGAGCATTGGTCCTATCGGCAAAGCTGGCTGATGTACCTGCACATCTGCGACGACGGCACCCTGATGTTTGATGAAGATATCCGCCGCTGCGGTGTGGGCTGCTACTGCGCCAGATGGGACAAAATTGAAGCCGAATGCTATATGCAGCTGGAAAAAGGCCTGGAAAAGATCGAACTGAAGCTTTCCGACGGCAGCCATGCCGGCTTTGCCATTGCCCAGAAGGAAGGCACCCACGAAGCCCGCTATCCCCATGTGTACGACATGAAGGAAAACCACACTCTCACCGTCATGGCAAAGGGCGCACAAGGAGCAAGCATTCAGGTGCTGGTGGACGGAAACGAGGCCGCCACCCTCACCCTGGAAAAAACCTGCCCCACCTTTACCCCCCTCACCCTTCCCCTGCAAAACCCTGCCGGCGAACACGATATCACCCTGCGCTTCACCGGCGAAATCACCTTGGACTGGTTCAAGCTCTATTGAGCAAAACAACTGCTTCCCCATGGTGGGAGGATTGTTCTGAAATCTTTTATCCATAAAAAAAGACGAGCATCCAACAATGGATGCTCGTCTTTTATGCAGGTGAACAAACATCTTGTACATCTGCCGTGCGTCTGTTGACACGCTCTCCCAGTCATGTGTGATCATATGATCAACCGACCGAACCATTGGAATGTATTGATGTCAACACATTCCGTTTTTTCAGCAAGCCCTTTTCAGCTACAGCCTCCCTGTCAGCAAAAGTGAAGCCCGCCAAGCATCACAAGGCATGCCGTCACCGTACAGAACAAAGCAATACCAAGCTGCATTTCTTCTGCTCTCTTGTCTGACACTTCCTGCAATTCAGCCCGTTCCACCGGGTCTTCAGTATGGATTTCTTCACCTGTACGGCAAGGAATAAACCCAAAAAGCGGTATGAGCACAATGAGCAGCATTCCCGCCTTTGAGCCGAATTTCCCGTTACCCACATGATAAATCGCATTGTTTTTGATGACATCCGGCAAAAACAACCAGATACAAAAGCTGCTCAGCATACCAATGATGATGATCAGAATGCGGATGGTTCTTAATCGCTTTGAATGAAGCTTTTTCATTTTGATCCTTCTTTCTGTCTGTGATGTGAAGGATACATCCTTCCTTTTCATCATTCCTGCCGGGAAGCACTGTTTCATTCCGCCATATGGTAAATATAGGGCATGTCCGGCAGGTTTTCAAACCGGTAAAAGCGCTCTGCATTTTCATGGAAAAACAGTTGCTTTTCTTCATCCGTCAGCAAGGGGGATTTCTGCACAAAATCCCAGCTCATGCGGTAGGTGATGGCCGTCATGGTGCGGGGATAATCGCTGCCCCACATCAATTTTTCCATGCCGCAGATGTCCCGGGCTTCCAGGATGGCTTTCACTGCCGAAGGATAGGGATAAAATTCGCTGTTAAAAAGCCATGTAATGCCGCCGCTTTCCACGAACACATTTTTGTGCTGCGCCAGGCGGATCTGCTCCTGCCAGCCTTTGGTGGTCACCATGCCAAAATGCCCGATGGCCACACGCACGTCCGGGTATTGCTGGATCATTTCCCGCAGGGAAGCCACCTGCGCATCCCCGTCCGCCAGATCGATGCCGATGAAATTATCCTTTTTTGCAGCCTCTGCAAATACACTATCATGCTTTGTCAGGTCCTGCTCAGCAAGCCTGCCGGCACAGATTTTAATGCCGTCTGCCCAGGAAACATCCTGAAGCGGCTTTTCCTCATACAGGGCACTCACCCGGATGCGCACAGGGTGTTCCCGGCGTACCTGCTTCAGGTACGCATCCTGATTGCCGTCAATGTATTCCTGGGTCACCACCGCCCCGGCCACCTGGGCAAAATCCATGTTGGCCAGCAGCCTTTCCACGCTGTTCACACCGTCGGTCATGTACGCCGGCATCATCTGGCGCACTTCATTGCCAAACATGCTCCTGCCGCCGCCAAGGCTGTATACCGGCAGGCCGCCCACCCTTCCCTTTTGCTGGTTCCACAAATGCAAATGGGCATCAATCATCGGTTTTCCTCCTCACTCAAAGGGATAGGGATAGTCTGCCAAATATTCCTCCAGCAATCCGCATTCACTCAGCAGCTTGAATAAGGTATAGCGGGTACGGTAATCCTTTCCGCAGTGCATGGAGCGGTTCAATAGATCCATGGGAATATGCTCTTCTTCCGGGGTCATTTCCGCATGCAGCGTTTCCATCACCTGCCGGATTTTTTCCAGCGGCGGCATGGCGGCAATGACCGCCTGAATATCGGCAAAACGGGTCTGCGCTGCCCTGATGCGCCTTTCCTGTTCTTCCCAGGTCAGAAAATCACCGGGGTTTTCCCGCATGATCTGTTTGCCGCCTTCTTCGCCATAGGCATGCTTCATCCACCGCTCCCGCTTTTCCCGGGAAATGCGGTTTTGCTTGATTGTTTCCAGATCCAGTTTGGACAGATCTTCCCTGGCAAAACGCTCAAACATGGGCCACACCAGCAGTGTCGATACCCCAACGGATGCCCCGTGCATGGGCACTTCCTTCCCCTGCTGCACCAGGATCATCTCCCAGTACTGGGCAATGTTGTGCTCAATAGAGGCCACCGCCCGGGTGTTGTCAATGATCAGGATGGTCACCCCGGCAAGCAACAGCGCTTCGATCAGGATGCGCATGCCCTTTTCCGTTTTGGCGGCAATTTCATCCACGTTATCCACCAGCGCATTGACGGCATTGGTCACCATTTCCACGCACACCGGGCAGCAGGTTTCACCGTTGATGATCTGCCCCAGCTGCCAATCCGCCTTGGCAATGTACTTGCCCAGCACGTCCCCCACACCGCTGGCGATCATGTGCATGGGGGCCGTTGCCATCACATCCAGATCGCACACAATGATTTCCGGGCATTTGGCAGGCCGCTGAATTTTCAGGCCCCGGTGCAAAAGAGGCGCCACGGCGGAGGCATAGCCGTCCATGGAAGGTGCCGTACCCACCGATACGAAGGGAAGCCCTGTCCGCTCCGCATTGATGCGGGTGGTGTCCGTCACGGTGCCGCTGCCAACGGCAATGAGGAATTCCGTTTCCCGGGTGATGGACAGCAGCACTTCGCCGCAGGAAAGGTCATCGGGCAGCATGTCCCCATCCCTGTGGATCACGCAGGAAACCACAGTAAAGCCCGCATCCGCCAGCGCCTTTTCCACGTCCGCACCGGCCACGCGGTAGGTGTTGTCATCCGCCACCAGCACGCAGTTTTTTCCCAATTGCTTTTTTTCAATGTAAGCAGGAATGTTTTCAATCAGCCCTTTGCCAATATAGATATCCTTGTCAATGGGCATATGCACACTGCCGCAATGGCAATCCACCCCTGTGATCACCATTTTCTGATCCTTGTCATAGCATACAGATACTGCCATGGTTTTATCCTCCTGTTATCGGGTGATATCGATATATTCCCTGTTCCAGATCACGGCGGTTTTCATGGGCGCCGCTTTGCAGTAGATTTTGTTTTCATAGGCTCCCATGGGATCCTTTGTGAATTCTTCCCGGTCAATCAGCCCCACAATTTCGTCATACCGGCTCTTGGCCAGCATTTCAATGGCCTGCTCCATATGATCCTGCCGGAAATTGATGGAGCCGAAAATCAGATGGTTTTCAAAGCCGAAGGGCATGGTATCAAAGGTGACCTTGGGCCCCAGAGAAAAGCTGTTGTAAATACCGTTACAGCCAAGAGCACCGTGCTTGAACGCAATTTCATGTTCTACATTGGCACCGCTGACCCCAATGAAGGTGGTGGCCCGGCCGCCCATCGCTTCCACAATGGCCCCGGCACAGTCTGCAGGATCGGCAAAATTGTTTTTCAGGTAATCCGCCCTGGCCTGTTCCACCGCAAAGCGGACTTTCGGCGAATCTTCTTCACTTCTGCCCACAAACAGGATCTTTGCATCCGGGTGTGCCTGGCGGATAATATCCCCAATGAACATGCCCGTGGTGCCCAGGCCGAAGATCACCGTGCGCTGGAAAATTTCATCCGCAGCCACTTTTCTTGCTTCTTCCAGGCTGCACTGATGGCGCCTGGCCGTCTGGCGGAACCAATGGGCGCTTCCCAGGTCCTCCATTCTTTCCAGCTGGAACAGCATGCAGGCAAAGGGATCCGGGAACACCATTTTCTTGGCAAAGGAAAGATCCAGCTTGCCGTCATGCACATAGCCCTCCGGGATTTTCAGCAGCATATCCGGGTTCACATACATATCATCGGAAAACAAGCCATCAGCCTGATCGCAGCCGTATTCAAAATACGTTTCATCTTCGGTATAACGGGTGGGGTCAATGCTGTCGCCGCCGCGGATCAGCACAATGGCAAAGCGGTTCTGGGAGGGCACCCATACAATGCCCTCATGCCCGTTGATAAGCCTTTTGGTGCCCTCCGGAAACTTGGCAGAAAGCATGCCCTTGCGGCCCATTTCCATCAGTTCGTGATCGGTGCCGCAAAAGCCCACCATCACCGGGTGCACCAGCACCCCTTCTTTTTTCTCTTCCCCCCGCAGCCTCTGTCTTTTGGGATTGATCAATTCCACTTCTCCATACACCAGAGGTTTCTGAGGGTCATTCTGAAAATATGTTGCCATGGTTTTCATGTTCATTCCTCCTTATCCGCATCAAAGCCGGACCTGCGTTTCCGTTCCGGAATATGTAACTTCCACCGACGCTTTGCCAAACAGGCCTATTCTGATCGTACACTTTTCCTGCATTCCCGGATAATTTCCCATACGCTTCCCCAGGGTCAATGTGCGGTTCATATCATGCCATTGCATGGGGATACGCATCCATTCACCCTTTTCATAGCCATAGCCGTCCCCGGCATCGTCATAGTAGGTAAAGCTGCCGTCTTCCCCGGGGAAAATGATCATTTCCGGCATTTTCTTCGCCTGTTCCTGGGTACTGATGGCCACCTTGCCCCAGGGCAAAATGGCACCGGCCCGCACAAACATGGGCACCGTGTCCAGCGGCGCATGCACCCTGATGCTTTGGCCACCCTCATACCGCGCACCGCTGTGCCAGTCATACCATTGATGTCCATCCGGCAGCAAAACCTCGACCCTGTCATCCCCATTTTCAATTTTTTCGGAGCCGGGATTGTAATACATCGGATGGGTCACCGGTTTGAAAAGCAGCTGATCCCCCAGCATCAGCTGATCTGTGCATTGGCGCAGCTGTGCATCCTTTGCAAATACCAGCGCCGGAATGCGCATCATGGGGATCCCGTGTTGATTTTCCTCTGCCATCAGCGCATACAGGTAGGGTACCAGATGATAGCGAAGATGAATGGCCTTTTCAATGGCATCGTAGAATGGCTCTCCCTTTTCACCGAATTGCCATATTTCCCGGGGTGTTCCGGTGCCGTGGGCACGCATCATGGGCAAAAGTGCCCCATACTGGGCCCAGCGCACAAACAATTCACGATACCCCAGATCCTGCACACCCTCGTCAAAATCCCCTTCATAAAACCAGGGATCCCATTGTCCGTTGGGAAAGAAAGCGCCGATATCCGTGCTCCAGTACCCTTCCCCTGCAGCGCAGAAATTCAGCCCCTCCGGCACGTGCCGCTTCAGCGTTTCCCAATTGGCGGATACGTCGCCGCTCCAGGTCACGGTGGCATAGCGGTGCTGACCGGCATAGGAGGAGCGGGTCAGGTTGCACACCCGTTTTTCCTCCGTCACGCTGCGCTGGCCTTCATAAATGCCCATGGAGTGGTACAGGCTGTAAAGATTGATCTTCGCCGCATCCAGGTATTTCTTTGCTTCATCCGTGTTCATCCGGGCACGCACCAAGGGCTCCGGTTTGATGCTCCCTTTCCAGTCGCTTTCAAAAGGCTCTGTGCAGTCGCACCACCATGCATCCACGCCGTGTACAAACAAATGGTCTCTTGCCTGCTGCCAGTAAAGCTGCCTTCCCTTTTCGCTGAATGCATCGTAAATCAGCCGATTGCCCAGCATGCAGCCGTGTTCCAGCATTTCCTGCCGGTCCATGTTTTTTTCTCCTTGCATGGAAGGCCAGATGGAAATCATGAACCTGACCTGCATTTCATGCAGCTGATCAATAAAGCGGGCAGGCTCCGGGAAGCGTTCACGGTCAAAGGTTTTCCAGCCCCATTGCCCTTCGGGCCAGGACTGCCAGTCCAGCACCAGCATGTCAAGGGGCACCCCTCTTTCCCGGTATTCCCGGGCCACTGCCAGCATTTCCTTCGCATCCACATACCGCTCCTTGGACTGGATATACCCCAGCGCATACCGTGGCAGCATGGGCGTTTCACCGGTCAGAAGCCGGTACTTTTCCATGGCGGAAAGATAGGTGCCATCGCCGTAAAAGAAATAATAATCCAGTTCTTCCGCACATTCTGCCCACAGATATGACCCCTGCTCATCGTCATGGAAGGCCATCATGCAGCCCATGTCAAACAGCATGCCCCAGCCCTTTGTGGATACCAGCACCGGCACCACGGCTTTCATATTGTGCTGGTACAGCAGCCTGCTGTGTCCCCGCAGATTGCCATGCCCCTCTTCATGGGAGCCCAGGCCGTAAATGGCCTCCGTATCATCAAACACAAAGTTTTGCCGGCACTGATGCGCTGTTCTTTCAAGCACCGTTTCACAGGGCTCTGCCCATGCCCGGGCACCGTCCACGCTCCGGCCCTCCCGGACATTTGCCTTGTCAAATATATTCCTGTAAACCGGCACTTCCTCCAGCACCCGGGGACGGCGCTCAGGCTCCCGCAGCAGCACCGCTCCGTCGGCATCAAAAAAGGCCATGGCGCCGCTTTTCTTATCCATCCGGACGGAAATTTCACCTGCAGAAAACTGACACGCATCCGGCAATTCAACAAACTTTGCCGGTATATTCCCGTGGTAAACCACGCAGGCGCTTTGTGCCTCACAAAATCCCTCTTTCAGTGTGTGGGTCACCCGGATGATCCCCTGGGAAACGGCCTGCAAACGGGTATTCATCCCCTTGTTTTTGATGATCCATTCATGCATATAAATATTCCTCCGATGCTTGTGCAAAAAGCATGATTCCATGTTTACCTGTTTTGTTTTTATCTATTTTCATTTTACCATAAAACCTCAAAAAAAGAAATGCATCCATCCTCCCAATATGGGATAAAAATGCATGCATTTCGTACTTTTTAGCTGTTCCAGGTTTCTCCGGTCAGCCCTTCCAGAATAGAGCCGCAGGCCCAGGGCATCAATGCAAACCAGGTGCTGGCAGGAGATCCGTCCGGATAGCGTTCCTTCAGCAGCCCCTCGCAGTGGCAGAACCGCTCGCTCATCCAGCCGGTTTTCCCGTAGCCGAATTCGCCGTCAAACGTGTTGTGGCACTGACAGCTCCAAAGCACGGTGTCATTGAGCCGGCTGCGGATATACCCATCCTCCCTGTTTTTCAGATAATAGTGCATTTCATCCATCACAGAGGAAGACATGGGATGAATGTGCGGGTTTGTGACGGATGTAATGCTGCCGCCGCAGCTGCTCCATTGCACTTCACTCAGCGGCGGCACTTTGATGGGCGAATTGTAGCAGAATTTGAAGGTGTATTCATAATGCAGCGCATCCTTCAGATGATCCAGCAGCGTCTCATCCCCCGTCACTTCATGCAGATACCGCACCGCCCGGATGTAGGCCAGGATCCCTTCGGAATCCACGTTCTTGCAGATATCCAACGGCCCGCCATAGCACTCCTGATGCCTCACATACGCATCGTGATACCATTTTTCGCTGTCAAGCAAGCCGGGCAGCCATTGTTTGTCCCCGGTCAGGCAGGTGTAATATGCCGCAGCAGCCATGCACCAGCAGCCGGAAAAGGAGTCATATTCAATGCCGGAGCCTGTCTTTTCGGAAAAGATGTAGGGGTATTCGCCGTCTCCGTTGCGGCACGTCTCCGTTTTGGCGATTACCTGCTTTGCAAATTCCAGCCACTGCGGATGCACCGTCCCCTGTTTTTTCTCCAGCGCATATCCTTTCAGGATCAGATATACCGTCTGCCCCACCAGATACCCAGCATGGCCGGGCACATTCAGCCGGTCTGCCCACCAGCCACGATTGCTCCATACACCATCCTGTTCTGCCATAAAGGGCAGGCCGCTGCGCGCATTCATGCTGTGCTCCACAATGTATTC
>JAFWYZ010000232.1 GCA_017517465.1 Clostridia bacterium
AACTGCTCAAATTCATGGACGGCTGTCCCATTGCCGCCCACAATGCCAAATTCGACTGCGCTGTACTGGAAAGCGAACTGAAGCGGCAGGGGATCGAATATACCGCTGCCCGGCTGGATACCCTGACCCTGGCCCGGAAGCTGTATCCGGATCTCAAGAGCCATCGCCTGGGCAGCGTGTGCAAGCGGTTGGGTGTGTCCCTCAAGGATGCCCATCGTGCCGTAAACGATGCGGCGGCCACTGCCCAGTGCCTGGCCCGGATGCTGGATGAAGCAAAGAAGGCCGGTGCGGAAAAGCTGGATGACTTAAACGGCATCGGCAACAACTGCACCCTGGGCAATTCCTGGCACATTGTTCTGCTGGCAGCCACCCAGGACGGCATGACCAACCTGAACCACCTCATTTCCGAAGGCCATCTGAATTATTTCCGGCGCAAGCCCCACATGCCCCGTTCTGTGATCCAGAAATTCCGCAAAGGGCTGATCGTGGGTTCCGCCTGCGAAAGCGGCGAACTGTTCAGCGCCATGGTGGACGGGGCCAGCGAAGAAAAACTGTGCAAGATTGCCAGATTTTATGATTATCTGGAAATCCAGCCCATCGGCAACAATGCTTTCCTTCTGCGGGAAGGCCGTGTGCAGGATGAGGAAGCCCTCCGGGAATTCAACCGGCGCATCGTGCGTATCGGCGAAAAGCTGGGTATCCCCGTGGTGGCCACCGGTGACGTGCATTTCCTGGATCCCAAGGATGCCCAGTTCCGTGCCATTTTGCAGGCAGGGCAGGGCTTCTCCGATGCGGACCATCAGCCGCCCCTGTATTTCAAAACCACCAACGAAATGCTGCAGGAATTTGCCTATCTGGGTGAAAAGAAGGCCAGGGAAGTGGTCATCGATAATCCCCGGATGATTGCCGACCGTGTGGAAAAGGTGGGCCTGTTCCCGCCGCACCCTGAAGGCAAAACCACCTTCTCTCCCTTCTGGGAAACGGCGGAAAACGATATCCGCACCATGACCTGGAACAAGGCCCATGCCCTTTACGGTGACGATTTGCCTGAAATTGTGGAAGCCCGGCTGGACAAGGAACTCAAATCCATCATCGGCTACGGCTATGCCACGCTGTATTCCATTGCCAACAAGCTGGTGACCAAGTCCCTGTCCGACGGATATCTGGTGGGCAGCCGCGGCAGCGTGGGCTCTTCTTTGGTGGCATTCATGTGCAACATTACCGAAGTCAATGCCCTGCCGCCTCATTACCGGTGCGAGCATTGCCGTAAGGCCACCTTCGATATCCCCAAGGGCTACACCATCGGTGTTGACCTTCCCGATGCCACCTGCCCTGACTGCGGAAATCCCCTGGTGAAGGACGGATTTGATATTCCTTTCGAAGTGTTCCTGGGCTTCAAGGGGGACAAGGTGCCCGATATTGACCTGAACTTCTCCGGCGAATACCAGCCCGTAGCCCACAAATACGTGGAAGAATTGTTTGGCGAAGGGTTCGTTTTCCGTGCCGGTACCATCGGTACCCTGGCGGAAAAGACGGCCTACGGTTATGTGCTGAAATACCTGGAAGAGAGAAACATGAGCCTGCCCGATGCGGAAAAGGAACGTCTGGCGGCAGGCTGCGTGGGTGTCAAGCGCACCACCGGCCAGCACCCCGGCGGCATGGTGGTATTGCCCAAGGCATATGATATCTGCCAGTTTACCGCTGTGCAGCACCCGGCGGACGATTTGCAGTCCACCTTCGTCACCACCCACTACGACTTCGGCTCCATGCATGACATTCTGGTCAAGCTGGATATTCTGGGTCACGATGATCCTACCATGATGCACATGCTGGAAGAACTGACCGGCATCAACTTCAAGGACATTCCCCTGGATGACAAGCAGGTGATGAGCCTGTTCTCCTCTCCCAAGGCATTGGGGGTTACCCCTCAGGACATCGGCTGCAACACGGGCACCTTCGGGGTGCCGGAATTTGGCACCAGCTTTGTGCGGCAGATGCTGGAGGATACCCACCCCACCACCATGCAGGAATTGATCCGTATTTCCGGTTTGTCCCACGGTACCGACGTGTGGCTGGGCAACGCCAAGGATCTGATTGATCAGGGCATTGCCCCCCTGTCCCAGTGCCTGTGCACTCGTGACGACATCATGAACCAGCTGATGGAAATGGGTGTGCCGGCCAAGATGGCCTTTGACACCATGGAAAACGTGCGTAAGGGCAAGGGCCTGCGCCCCGAAATGGCGGATGCCATGCACGAGCACAACGTGCCCCAGTGGTTTGAGGACAGCTGTCGGAAGATCAAGTACATGTTCCCCAAGGGTCATGCCGTGGCCTATGTGACCATGGCCCTGCGTGTGGCCTGGTACAAGGTGTATTATCCCCAGGCCTATTACGCCGCTTACTTTACCATCCGCGGTGACGGCTTTGATGCCACCACCATGATCCTGCCCATTGATCAATTGCGGGCCAAGCTGCAGGATGCCTATGACCGGGATTCCGAAAAGAAGCTGTCCGCCAAGGAAAAGGATGAGATCACCGCCATGGAACTGGTGCTGGAAATGATGGCAAGAGGCTATTATTTCCTGCCGGCGGATCTGTACAAGAGCGATGTGAAAAAATTCATCCCCGAAGGGGAAAAGGGCCTGCGTGTTCCCTTTACCGCCTTGGGCGGTCTGGGTGAAAGCGCGGCACAGGGCATTGTGGATGCCCGTTCCACCCCCTTCATTTCGGTGGAGGATTTCAAAAACCGGGCCCATGTGTCCCAGTCGGTATGCGATATGCTCCGGGAACACGGCTGCCTGAAGGACCTGGCGGAAACCAATCAGGTGACACTGTTTAATTTTTAGGGAAAAAGCAAGGAGGAAACAAACCATGAAAATGATCGTACACGTGGAAGGCATGCACTGCATCCGCTGCGCCGGCAAGGTGGAAGGCGCCATGCATGACCTGGGTCTTGACGCCGTGGTGGACCTGGAAAAGAAAATCTGCACTGTGGAAGGCGAAGCCGAAAAGGAAGCCATCTGCGAAGTCATTGAAGAGCTGGGCTTCCAGGTGACCGGGATCGAATAATCGCAAATATTGCGAAATATGGAAAAGGGCCGTTTCTTTTGCGAAACGGCTCTTTTTTTGCGGAAGATTCTAATAGAAAGAAAGACTGATTTGCGCATAAATGCGCTTGAATTACAAAAGAAAATGGATTATAATATATCTGTGTAAGTTTGAGGAAAGGGGCGCTCTGTGCGTGTTCAAGGGCTTCAAAAAGGAAACCATCCAGTTTTTTCTGGATTTGCGTTTTCACAACAGCAAGGCCTTTATGGATGAAAACAGAGAGCGTTATATCAAATCTGTCCGGGAAGTGTTCTATGCCTTCATTGAAGACGTAGGCTCCAGAATGCAGAAGCTGGACGAGGATCTGGAAATCCGGCCGCATAAATGCCTCAGCCGCATTAACCGGGATATCCGCTTTACCAAGGATAAATCCCCTTACCGGGATCATCTGTGGCTCATTTTCCACAAGGCTGCCACCGATAAGGACGGCATGCCCAATTTCTGGTTTGAGCTGGGTCCGGATTTTACCAGCTGGGGCATGGGCACCTGGGGGGAAAACCGGCCGATGATGGATGTGATGCGCCGGAAAATGCAGGCCCGGCCAGATGATTTTGTGCATCTGGTGGAATACCTGTACAAGAATGATTTTTCCATCGGCGGCAATGCCTGGAAAAAGATGCCGGTGCCGGAAAACATTCCTGAAGTATTGCGGCCCCTGTACCTCAAAAAAGATCTCTACATCAGCCGTAACGGTGTCCGGGTGGCCGATGCGCTGCAAAAGGATATTGCCGATAAAGTGTACCGGGATTTTGAAATGCTGATGCCGGTGTACAAAATGCTGCACGGCTGTGTAGACGAAGCAATGAACCAATTGGACGAAGAAACAGGAGGGAAAGTATGACAAACTTTCGCGCACTCAAAAGCGGCACGGATGTGCGGGGAAAAGCACTGGGTGATGGAGCGCCTTTGACGGCAGAAGTGGCCGGCCGGATCGGCGGGGCTTTTGTCAGCTGGCTGCGCCAGAGAGGTGTGGATAACCCCCGCATTGCCCTGGGCCGGGACAGCCGGCTGACGGGCGAAATGCTGCTGGACGGCTGTGCCGAGGGCTGCAGCCTGGCCGGTGCCCGCGTGGAATGCTACGGCATGTGCACCACTCCTGCCATGTATATGAGCCTGATCACCGAAGGCTTTGAATGCGACGGTGCTGTGATGGTGACCGCCAGCCACCATCCCTCTGACCGCAACGGCCTCAAGTTTTTCACCAAGCAGGGCGGTATCACCGGCCATGACCTGGATGAAATTCTCACCATCGCCGAAAGCGATGATCCCTTGATGGGCGGCAGCGATGCCATCCAGAAGCGGGAATTCTTGCCCGTGTACTGTGACCAGCTGAAGGCCCGTGTTCAGAAGGGCCTGGACACCGATGTGCAAAAGCCCCTGCTGGGCCTGCATGTGGTGGTGGATGCCGGTAACGGCGCCGGCGGCTTTTATGCGAAGCTGATGGAAGAATTGGGTGCCTGGGTAGAAGGCAGCCAGTTCCTGGAACCCGACGGCCGTTTCCCCAATCATATCCCCAATCCGGAAAATGCCGAAGCCATGCAGTCCCTCAGCAATGCTGTGGTGAAGGCCGGTGCAGACCTGGGTGTCATCTTCGATGCCGACTGTGACCGTGCTGCCATTGTGGATGCATCCGGCCGGGAAATCAACCGCAACCGGCTCATCGCCCTTATTTCCGCCATCCTGCTGGATAAGAAGGCCGGTGCCACCATCGTGACGGACTCCGTTACTTCTTCCGGTCTGGCCCGGTTCATCATGGAATGGGGCGGTGTGCATTACCGCTTCAAGCGGGGCTACCGCAACGTGATCGATGAAGCGGTGCGCCTCAACGAAGCCGGGATCGACTGCCCCCTGGCCATCGAAACCAGCGGCCATGCGGCCCTTCGGGAAAACCACTTCCTGGATGACGGCATGTACCTGGCTACTGTGCTGATCTGCGAAGCCATGCGGCTCAAGCAGGAAGGCAAGAGCCTGTCTGATCTGCTGGAAGGCCTGAAGGAACCCAAGGAAAGCGTGGAAATCCGCCTGAACATTACCGAAAGCGATTTCCGTGCCGTGGGCCGTGCCGCCATCGAAAAGGTGATGGAATATGCGGCCATCGCTCCCGGCTGGCACATTGCCCCCGATAACCGGGAAGGCGTGCGCATCAGCTTTGACCTGGACGGCGAAATGGATAACGGCTGGTTCCTGCTGCGCCTGTCCGTGCATGACCCTGTTCTGCCCCTGAACATCGAAAGCGATGTGGAAGGCGGCGTGAAATATATGGCATCCGCCCTGTACAAGGTGCTGGCCAATGCCGAGGGTATTGAACTTGGTGGACTGGAAAAATATATTGCACAATAAGAGGAGGACACCCCAAATGGACATTCGTCAGAAGACTGTGAACACCATCCGCGTTCTGGCTGCCGATACCGTGCAGAAGGCCAACAGCGGCCATCCCGGTGCTCCCATGGGCATGGCTGCCATGGCTTACGCTCTGTGGATGGATCAGATGACCCACAATCCCAAGAACCCCGCCTGGAAGAACCGTGACCGCTTTGTGCTGTCCTCCGGCCATGCCAGTGCCCTGATCTACACCATGCTCCATCTCACCGGCTACGGCCTGGAAATGGATGACCTCAAGCAGTTCCGTCAGTGGGGCAGCAAGACCCCCGGCCATCCCGAATACCGCCACACCGTGGGTATTGAAACCACCACCGGTCCTCTGGGCCAGGGTGTTGCCAATGCTGTTGGTTTCGCCATTGCTGAAACTATGATGGCTGCCAAGTTCAACCGCCCCGGCTTCCCCGTGGTGGATCACCGTACCTATGCCTTCTGCGGCGACGGCTGCCTGATGGAAGGTATCTCCGCTGAAGCTGCTTCTCTGGCCGGTACGCTGGAGCTGGGCAAGCTGACCCTGCTGTATGATGACAACGAAATTTCCATCGAAGGCAATACCGATATCGCTTTCAAGGAAGATGTGGGCAAGCGCTTTGAAGCCTACGGCTGGCAGGTGATCCGTCTGGATGACGGCAATGATGCCGAAAAGGTTGCTGCCGCCCTGGCTGAAGCCAAGAAGGATGAAAAGCATCCTACCCTCATCATCTGCCCCACCAAGATCGGCTTCGGCTGCCCCGCCAAGGAAGGCAGTGCTTCTTCCCACGGTTCTCCCCTGGGTGAAGAAAACGTGCTGGCTGCCAAGAAGAACCTGGGCATGCCCGAAGAAACCTTCTATGTGCTGCCCGAAGTGTATGCCCACATCGCCGAATGCATGGACAAGAACGAAAAGGCTGAAAAGGCCTGGGACGATATGTTTGCCGCTTACTGCGAACAGTATCCTGAACTGAAGGCCGAATGGGACGTGTGGCACACGGAAGAGCTGCCCGAAGACGTTGTGATGAACGACGAACTGTGGCAGTGGGACGGCAAGATCGCTACCCGCGCCACCTCCGGTCAGATGATCAACCGGCTGGCCAAGCTGCTGCCCAACCTGGTTGGCGGCAGTGCTGACCTGGCTCCCTCCAACCTGACCTACATCAAGGAAGGCGGCGACTACAGCGCTGAAAACCGTGCCGGCCGTAACATGCACTTTGGCGTTCGTGAACATGCCATGGCTGCTATCTGCAACGCCATTGCCCTGCACGGCGGTCTGCGCGTCTTCTGCGGCACCTTCTTCGTGTTCAGCGACTATATGAAGCATTCCATGCGTATGAGCGCTATCATGAAGCTGCCCGTCACCTATGTGCTGACCCATGACTCCATCGGCGTTGGCGAAGACGGCGCTACCCATGAGCCCATCGAACACCTGGCCGGCCTGCGCGCTACGCCCGATCTGCTGGTGCTGCGTCCTGCCGACGGCAAGGAAACCACCGCTGCCTGGCTGACCGCCCTGACCTGCGGCCTGCCCACCGCGCTGGTGCTCACCCGCCAGAACCTGCCCCAGTATGAAAACAGCGGCTGCGAAGCCATGAAGGGCGGCTACATTCTGGCTGACAGCGAAAAGGAAACCCCCGATATCCTGCTGATGGCCTCCGGTTCCGAAGTGGAACAGATCATGGGCGCCAAGGAAGAACTGAAGAAGGACGGCATCGATGCCCGCGTGATCTCCATGCCCTGCATGAAGCTGTTCCTGCAGCAGAGCAAGGAATATCAGGAAAGCGTGATTCCTTCCTCCGTCCGTGCCCGCGTGGCGATGGAAGCCGGCACCACCATGCCCTGGTACCGTTTTGTGGGCCTGGATGGCATCGTGCTGGGCATTGACCATTACGGTGCTTCCGCTCCCGCCGGTATCCTGTTCAAGGAATTCGGCTTCACCGTGGAAAACGTTGTGAAGGCTGCCAAGGAAGTTCTGGCCAAATAAAACTGTACTGAACTAAGAAAAAGCACCGATTTGTTTTAAAAATCGGTGCTTTTTGCTTGCATTTATGCAAAACTTCATGTATAATGTATACAGATGCAAATGTAACCTGATAAATCACCGGAATGTGACGGGATGCTTTTGTGGTGTGCAGAAAGGGGGAAAGGCCAATGGCGCTGGGGGATAGCCTGTATCTTGTGATACTGGTATTTGGTGTGCTGATGCAGGGCACGGTGCTGGTCTTTACCAATTTGCAGACGGACATGCGAAAGCAGACGAAGCTGTTCAGGGGGCTGATCATCTGCAGCATTTCCATCAATTTTGTGGACATGCTCTGCCGTGTGGTGGACACGTATTCATATGGCGATGCGTTTATGATCAGCGCCAGTTATCTGGTCAACTGTACGTACTTTATCATGCAGGCCATCATTGCCGGGATCTGGTTCATTTATGCCATGCGTGAACTGGATCCGCAGCTGACGGAAAATCGTCTGAAGATGTTCCTGTTTATGCTGCCGCTGGCGATCCTGTTTATCTACATTACCACCACTTCGGCAACGGGATGGCTGTTCTATATCAATGCCACCAACGATTATTGCCGCGGCCCCATGTTCTTCATCCATCCCATGGCGTGCTCCGCTTACATTGCCATTCCTTCTATACTGGCCCTGAGCAAGCTGAAGCTGATGGAATACTTCATTCATCGTTCCAAGCTGATTGCACAGGCGCTGTTCTCCGTGCTGATTTTGCCTTTTGTGATCCTGCAGGGTGTGATGGGGAATGATTATCCCCTGTTCTGCATCGGGTATTCCCTGGCCATTCTGGTGCTGTTTATCAACCGCCAGAACCTGCGCATTACCATTGACGAATTGACGGGGGTCAGCAACCGCAGCCAGGCCACCCGGTATCTGAACCTCAAAATGCATGCCCCGGCGGAGCCTGGCCAGCAGATCAAGTCGCTGTATGTGCTGATGGTGGACATTGATAAGTTCAAGCAGATCAACGACACCTATGGCCATGTGGAAGGGGATGAGGTGCTCAAGCGCACGGCATCCGTGCTGAAACACAGTGTGCCCCGTTCCTTCTTTATCGGCCGTTATGGCGGAGACGAATTCATCATTGTGGGCGAAGCCAGCAAGGAAGAAGAAATCCGGGACGTGTGTGAAAAGATTCACGAAAATATTGAGCTGGCCAACGAAGAGGCCATGGCGGGATATCAGTATACGGTGAGCGTTGGGTATGCCGTGCGTAATGGCCAGATTACCTCCATTCCCGATTTTGTGAAGGCGGCAGACGTGAAGCTGTATCAGAAAAAATCCATCCGGCTGGAAAAGAAATAAAAAAGCTGCTATTCCGCAGCGGGAGGGACACAGAGGAAGAAAGTTTCCTCCGCTTGCCATGATGCAAATAACAGAACCGCTGGCTTTCATTGGCTTGCGGTTCTTTGTATTATCGTGATAGAATGAAAGTGATAAACTTGAATGGATGGGAGGAACATCATGGGAGATATTCTGATAAAAATACTTGTGTGTTTTATCGCAGGGACAGGTGCAGGCATTGGAACGGGGTTTGCCGGTATGAGTGCTGCCGCCGTTATTGGCCCTATGCTCATCACTTTTCTGAACATTCCTGCTTATGATGCGGTCGGAATAGGGCTCATCAGCGATGTTTTAGCCAGCGCTGTCAGTGCATACACCTATAAGAAAAGTGGAAACTTAGATATTAGAAACAGCCTGCCGCTGCTGATAAGCGTTCTGATTGTAACGACGATTGGAAGCTTTGCAGCAAGCTTTATGCCCGAACAGGCAATGAGCGGCACGATGCAGATAGCACTGATTATCATCGGATTGCGTTTCATATTAAAACCTGTAAACAAAACAAGAGAACAGTTGGAAGCAGCTTCGCCCAAGACCAGATTGATCAAAGCAATTTTCGCCGGCATATTCGTTGGCTTTATTTGCGGCTTTGCAGGTGCAGGCGGTGGAATGATGCTACTGCTTGTTCTGACCACTGTACTCGGTTACCCTATGCATTTGGCAGTTGGCACAAGTGTGTTTATTATGGCATTCACGGCTCTTACAGGGGGCATCAGCCATTTTATGATCGGTGGAGTTCCTGACATTGTCTGTCTTGTGCTGTGTGTTGTATTTACGCTGCTGTGGGCAAGAATTGCATCAAAAATTGCCAACAAATCGAACGCAAAAACACTGAATCGTGTGGTCGGGGTTGTGATGATTGTCACGAGCATTGTGATTTTGGCGGTCAATTATCTTTAATACTGACACATCAATCCCGGATTGCCGCGTATGGCCGACGGAAAAATTGCTGAATATTTCAGGAGAGCGCAGTTGACCGCGCTGTTTCAGCGCATTGTCTATTTGTTCCACACAAGCAAACGAGCATCCGATATCTTTACCGGATGCTCGTCTTTTTCGTCTGTTTATGCATCGCCGCCGGAAATCTGAGCAATTTCTCCTTCGGACACGTTGATGATGAGGGTGCGCTGGTTGGTGTAAATCACAAAACCGGGGGCGGAGCCGCCGGGCTTTTTTACGAATTTACGCAGTGTGTAATCCACCGGTACCTGTACGCCTCTTGCTTTGGAATACCATGCAGCCAGCCTGGCGGCACACAGCAGGGTTTCGGCGGAAGGGGCTTCGCTGCGGCAGATGACGTGGGAGCCGGGCATATCCTTGGCATGGAGCCAGGTGTCGCTGCCCCGGGCAGAGCCGGTGAGCCGGTCGTTTTGCACACTGTTTTTCCCCACCAGAATTTCGGTGCCGTCGGGGGCGGTATAGCGCATGGGCTTGCTTTCCCGCTGGGGTTCTTTCTTGCGGTTTCCTTTGGCCCCCTTCTGGCTCTGGGGCTTGACGATGCCTGCTGCTTCCAGGGTGCGCTTCACATCCCGCAGGTCATCTTCCGTCTGGCATTCGTTCAGGTCAAACAGTGCCTGTTCCAGCAGCTGAATTTCCTGCAGGGTTTTCTCTTTCTGCTCTTTGGCAATCTGCTGGGCAGCCCTGGCCTTGCGGTAACGCTTGAAATAGCGCTGGGCATTCTGCGCCGGGGTGAGGGCCACGTCCAGGTCGATCAGCATTTCACCGCCGTCAGGGTCATAGAAGTTGGGCAGGCTGACCTTATCCACCCCCCGGGGCACCAGATGCACCTGGGCGGTCAGCAATTCCCCTGCAATACGGTATTCCTCCATCCGGGCGCTGGCGGAAAGCTCTTCCTCCTGCAGGGCCAGCTTTTTTCCGTCCTTTTCCAGACAGGACTTGATCAGGTGCTTCAGGGAAGCGCTTTTTTGCTGCATTCTGTCCTGCCGGTCCCGCCCGAAAAAGAACTGATCCAGGGCTTTGGACAGGCTTTGGCAAGGGGATTGCAGGGAAGTGTCCAGGCTGAGGTAGGGGAAGGGAAGCACATCCTTCATCAGCCCATCCGGTCCTTTTTGCAGGCAGGGGCTGAAAAGGGTGGGCAGACGGCCAAAGAAGGAAGCAGCGTTGCGGCACAGGGTCTGCAGATGCATTTCTTCCAATGCGGCCTTGTGCATGCCGGTGAGCCGGAAGGCGATTTCCTGGGCTGCCAGAGGGGATAGACCCCTTACTGCCCCCTGCAAGGCTTTGTCCACACTTCCGCAAGCGGATGCCAGCTTTTCCGCCAGCTGCGCACCGTTATCGGCGGCGATGTCTTCAGGGGAAAGCTTATCCTGCATGGGCGGCAGGGAAAAGGTGAGCCCGGGCAGGGCCTGGCGCACCCGGCTCATATCCGGGGTCACGTGGCGGATGGCATCCACAATACGTCCCTGCATGACCAGGGTGATGTTGCTGTGGCGGCCCATCAATTCCACATACAGCTCTCTGCGGCCGGTATCGCCCATTTCGTCACGGCTGTCAATATCCATGCGCAGGATACGGTCGCCTCCCAGCTGCTCAATGCCGGCAATGCGGCCGGCGGTGAGGTGCTTGCGCATCAGCATGCAGAACATGGGGGCATCCATGGGGTTTTGATACTGTGTTTCCGTCAGGTGTACCCGCGGGAAAGAAGGCGCAGCAGAAAGCAGCAGCCGATGGTTTTTGCCATTGGCGCGGATCAGCAGCACCAGCATATCCTTTTCCGGCTGGGTCACTTTTTCAATGCGTCCATCCAGCAGCGTTTCTTTCAGTTCACGGGTGACAAATGACAGGGTAAGACCGTCAAGGGGCATAAGAATTCTCCTTTGATCCGGTGAGGGTTATTAATCGTTGGGCAGGTAGGTATAGCGGCCCACCAGACGGGGCATGCCGTTGTACACGCCGTAGGCATCGCCGTACACCCGCAGCCGCTGGCCTGCCTTATATTCGTCGTTGGACAAATTTTCCAGCAGCACTTTCTTGGTGGGGTCACGGTCCAGGGCCATGACGGCCAGCTGAGGCTTGGTGGAGAGGATTTCCTCAATGGTGCCTTTGCAGACGTAGATCTGGGTATTGGCCACACGGGTCTGGGTGAAGTTCAGATAATCGGTGTACATGTCGTAAATATCCCAGGCCTTGCGGGTATAAATAGCGGAAACCGGCACATAGTACACATCGTGGTTCACCACGCTGGGCTCGATTTCAGGGTGGGCAGGGTCAGAAGCGATGATGGTGATGGTATTGGTACCGATTTTTGTGAATACAGCCTCGAACTCAAACGAACCGTCAATGTTGATCCGGGACAGATCCAGATTGGCATAGGGGGATTCGATTTCAATGTGGGCACCGGTAAGGGTTGTGCAGCGCACGATCATGGGGTCTTCTTTCTGGGGGTATTTGCCCTTTTCATCCGGGGGCTGGCTCTTGTCATCCACATAGCCGGGGGACCAGCGGGTGGCAATATCGGTGGCCAGGTCCAGCGGGATGGCCTGGGGGGCGCGGTACAGCGTAACGGAGACGGAGCTGGGCCGGCAATGCTGGGCACGGGTTGTGATGACGAACTCGTTGTTCCCCTTGGCAGCCACGCTGGCATTGTAGGAAATGAGGCCCTTCTGGGTATTGACCAGGTCCGAAAAATCTTCGTTGTTGATGGTCACTTCGCTGTTGGCAGCCACTTCAAACTGAATCTGATACATGGCCGTGGAAACCTCGGCATAGCCGGTATCCGGCGTGACCAGCATCAGCGGTGACAGGGGAATTTCCACCGGATAGGTGATGATATCCATCTGTTTTTGCTCGTTGGCGCTGGTTTTGATGTAAGGGGTGATGGTGGCGGTGATGGATTCGGCTTCCAGCAGGGCTTTCAGATTTTCTTCAGCCTTTTCCTTTTCCTCTTCATCCGCTTCTTTTACGGCGATTTCCGCAGCTTCATACCATTTATAGTCTTCCACTTCCACTGTGGCATAGCCGCCGGTGACGGTGTAGGATTTGCGCAGCTCCTTGATGTAGATCACAGCCCCTTCCTCTGCCGGGATTTTGATCATATGGGCCGGCATATCGTTGAGGATGGTATCGGTGATGATGGCCTGCTCCTGCAGGGGAGGTTCCTGGCCGTGCTGCGTGAAAAAATAAATGCCGGTGGCCAGAACCGCTGCGATCATCACCCAGGCTGCCAGCCGGGCAAAACGGCGCAGGCCAAAGCGGCGGTGATTGCGCCGGGAACGGCGGGGCGTGGGCGGGGTATACACCTGGGAATGGGTCAGGTCCAGCACTTCGGGCTGGTCCGTATTGGTTTTACGCTTGGAAGATACGGCAATGGCATCCGGCCGCAGGGGGGATTCCACTTCTTCCTCTTCCCGGATCACATCGCTTTTGATGGCAGGCTGTACAGCCGCTCTGCCCGTCATGGTTTGCACATGGCGGCCGGTGGGGGCAATGCCCTGACGGGCACTTTGTTCCCGGATGCGCTGCATTTCCTGACGGCCCTTCTGCTTGCGCTCCTGCAGGGTTTGCATGTCCAGGGCCAGCTTGTCCCGGTCATCGAAAGTAGAGGAGGCGGAGCCGTCCTCTCCATAGCGGATATATACCTTGGCGGGCTTGGCGACGGCAGTGGGCTGGTTGACTTCCTCGGAATTCATGTCCAGCGGTGTGCCGCATTGGAAGCAACGAGGAAAGGAGGCGCGGTTCCAATGACCGCAATGGGGACACTTCATTTCTTTTCCTCCTGAAAAGACAAAATTATTCATATTCTATTTTCGAAGGAAACAGGCAAAATTCCTGCTTGACATGCATTTGTTTACAAAGTATTTTCGCTTTTTTCCTGCGGATTGCGAAAAGGGGAGGGCTGTGATATAATGAAAGAGGACGGATTGTCCTGTGAAATGCGGATAAAGGAAAGTAAGCCAATGAAACTATCGGAGGTTCTTTCTCCCGATCAGCTGAAGGGCTGCAGCGAGGAAGAATTACAACAGCTGGCGGAAGAAATGCGCCAGTGCATCATTGATACTGTGCAGAAAAACGGCGGTCATCTGGCATCCAATCTGGGGGCAGTGGAACTGACGCTGGCGCTGCACAGGGTTTTTGATTGTCCGAAAGATAAGATCCTTTTTGATGTAGGCCATCAGTGCTATGCCCATAAATTGCTGACTGGACGGTATGACAAATTTTCCACTCTGCGGCAGACGGATGGGCTGAGCGGCTTTCCCAGCCGCCAGGAAAGCCCCTGTGATGTATTTGCCGACGGCCATGCTTCCACGGCCATTTCTGCGGCTGCCGGGCTTTGCCGGGCACGGGATTTGCAGGGGGAAAACCACCATGTGGTGGCCGTGGTAGGCGACGGCGCCATGACCGGCGGTATGTGCTATGAGGCGCTCAACGATGTGGGCCAGAGAAAAACCGGGCTCATCATCATCCTCAATGACAATGAAATGTCCATCGACAAAAACGTGGGTGCCCTGTCCCAGCACCTGACCCATATGCGCACCAGCCGGGGATGGCTGGGCACCAAGAAAGTGATTTCGGAGGCGCTGTTGCATTTGCCCGTGGTGGGCAAGGGGGCATACAGGGTGTTCCGGCGGGTGAAGAACAGCGTTCGCAATGTATTTGTGAAGGACCGGTTCTTTTCCAGCCTGGGAATCCGCTACTTTGGCCCCATTGACGGCCATGACCTGCAGGAAATGGAGCAGGTGCTGCGCCGGGTGAAGGAAATACAGGAGCCTGTGGTGGTCCATGTGGTGACCAGCAAGGGCAAGGGATATACCAAGGCGGAAGAAAAACCGGCATACTATCACGGGGTTTCCCCGGCAGGAAAAAAGGCCGGTGCTTCCTTTGGAACGGCTGCCGGGCAATATGTGACTGG
>JAFWYZ010000024.1 GCA_017517465.1 Clostridia bacterium
CTGTACATGAATCCCAACGGCGGAAAGAATTACCACGAAGAGCAATATTGCTCCGCCGTGAAGGACCGCTATCTGCCCCTGACGGAGTTTAAATACAGCGAACTGGATACCACCTACAATAAGCTGACCCCCTGCAGCAGCTGCGCCAGGATCATGAAAAAGGCAGAGATTGATGCCATCAACAAAGAAAACGGTTTTTGATGAATGAAAAGGCCCGGTGACGGATAAGTCACCGGGCTGTTTTTGTGATGCTCAGTTTTGCTGTTCCAATCTGCGGATTTCTTTCAGCGTTTTTCCCTGCAGGAACAGAGCCAGGATGAAGGAGAAAAGATCGGCAATGGGCTGGGTCAATTGGATACCGAAAAGGCCCATGGTGCAGGCGAAAAGGAGAATCAGCGGCAGGAAGAAAAGCCCCTGACGTGCCACCGCAAGCAAGGAGGCACGGAACGTCTGGGCAATGGTTTGCAGCATCATGTTGGACAGCACCACATACGCGAACAGCGGCATGGTGATGCACTGCAAACGCAGGGCCAGGCTGCCGATTTCGATAACTGCACGATCGTTTCCCCGGAATACGGTGATGATCTGGGGAGCAAACAAAACACCCAGAACAGCGGCAATGAGCAGGACACAGGTGCCGAGCCTGACGCAGAAAAAGAATGCCTCACGGACCCGGGCATATTTTTTTGCGCCGTAGTTGAAACCGCATACCGGCTGGAAGCCCTGGCCAAAGCCAATGACCAGCGAGTTGGCAAACATCATGATGCGGTTGACGATGCTGAAGGCGGCAATGGCAGGGTCAGCCGCAGCGGCGGCAACGGAGGTGATAACGTTATTCATGCAGGTGGATGCAACACTGCCGATGCCCTGACGGAAAAGAGAAGGCGCACCGCCTTTGAAGATTTCCTTGAAATAATGGGCCTTGGGGGTAAAGTTACGCAGATAGATATTCAGGTTATCGCTTCTTCTGGTGCCGATGAACAAAAGACAGAAGGAAATGAACTGGCTGATAATGGTGGCCAGCGCTGCGCCGTCGATGCCCATGTTGAAAGTGAAGATGAACAGGGGATCCAGTAAAATATTGATGATGCCGCCGATACCGATGCCGATCATGGAAAAAAGGGCATTTCCCTGAAAGCGAAGCTGGTTATTGAGCACCAGAGAGGAGCACATCCAGGGAGTACCGATGAGGATGATGCGGATATAGGAAACGGCATAGGGCAAGATGGTGTCCGTGGAGCCCAGAAGCCGTGCCAGGGGTTCCAGGAAAAGAAGACCTGTAACGGAAATAAAAAGCCCGGCAAACAATGCGGAAAAGAAGCCGGTGGCGGCCATGCGCTCTGCTTCTTCGGTTTTCTGGCTTCCCAGTGCCCGGGAAATGAAATTGCCGCTGCCATGACCGAACATGAACCCCACAGCCTGGATGATGCTCATCAGAGGAAAGGCGATGCCAA
Source organism: Clostridia bacterium (assembly GCA_017517465.1). Classification (GTDB taxonomy): domain Bacteria; phylum Bacillota; class Clostridia; order Christensenellales; family Aristaeellaceae; genus RUG563. The sequence goes on from JAFWYZ010000024.1 coordinate 1,455, forward strand.
CGGCAGCCGTGGCACTGGTGGCGGCTGCGCTGCCTTCGTTCAGCTGGCCTACAAAATAGGTATCGGCCATGTTGTAAATGGAGGAGATCATCATGGATACGATGGCAGGAAGGGCCAGACGAAGGATCAGCTTGCGGATGGGCGTTTCCGTCATCATCTGGTATTTTTTACTTTGTGCTGTCTGCATCCTGCGGGCCTCCGTTTGTGTGCTTTAGATGAAAAGGTGCGCTGTAGGCGGTAAAAGTATCTTCGCCCAATTGTATTTTGACCTGAATGAAATATGCGCCGGGCTGTGCCGGATTGCCTTTATTATCCGTTCCGTCCCAGTAAAGGGCAGTGCCGGGCGGGGACAGGTACTGCGGACGGGTGGGCTGGGCGTAGGAGAGACGTTTGACGGTCTTGGCGGCTGCATCCCTGACAGTGACGGACAGGGCACAGGGAACACTGTGAGAGACCAGAACGGGCATTTCTTCGCCCATGGAAGGATCAAAAGAAAGGGCGGTGGTCACTTCCTGTTGAATATCGGCTTTTCTTGGCTGCACACTCAAAAGGCGCGCCCCCTGAAACACCGGCTGATCGTTCCGGAGGGTGATGAACTGGATCATGGCATAACCGTAGTCGTCACCGTTTGGCATATCCAGGATCAGGTTGCGCTCTTTTCGGCCGGGGGTGATGGTACCGGTGCCGGTTTCGTCATCCTGAAAATGGCGGGGATTTTCGAAATCCCAGGCACCCTCACGGAAGTAAATGATCTGGTAATAAAGGGGTGTTTCTGCGTGAGCGGTGAAGGAAAAGGTGAGCGTGCTGCGCCCTGCCGTCAGCAGGGTATCGTTAAAGACGATGTCGCTGATCAGCGGTGAAGACACGTTATTGGTGTTGTAGGAGAAAAAGGGGATGCTGCTGTTTTCGGGGTAGCACTGGGGCGTGGAAGCACCGATATTCAGTGAGACAAAGGAAAAAACTTCAGACAAAGTGACGGTTCCGTCACGGTTGGTATCAGAAGGAACGTTGCCGCCCAGGGCTGCGCAGAGCATATCGGTGAAATAGCCGGAACCGGAGATCAGCTCATTTTCGTCATACCATTGCCAGCTGGGCTCGCTGCCGCCGGAACTGGTGAGAATGTGATAGTCTTCGCCGGTGAAGGGATGGGCGGTGAGAAGGGCATTGATTCCTTTAGCAATAAATGCACCGGAATTACAGGCATCCATCAGAATGATTTTTTTACCGGGGATGGATGATGTGATGCGGTGAAGATCTTGCGCAAACAGCAGGTTTTCTTCCATTCCGTCAGAAAGGTACAGGCCTGCGGAGGATTCGTTTTCGCCAAGATAACCGTGGGTGGAAAAATAAAGCAGGGAAATATCCTGTTCTTTTGCATCGGAGAAGGCAGCATGGACAGCATTTTCAAATGCGGTGGTGTTTCCGACCTCGTCATAATATGTGTCGACGGAAATATAGGAACGGCTGTCGCACAGCAGGGTGGTTTTCAGCTTCTCAAGGTTATTCTGCGCGATGGGGTAGGTATTCTCTTTGGTGATAAAGGCATCGCAGCCGATGAGCAGCGCACGCAAATGGACAGAAGGGGAGGCGGAAGAAGCGGGAGGGGCAAGGTACATCAAAAGAAGGGCGCATAGCCAGGACATTAACTTTTTCATGCCGCTTCCCTCCTTATTTGCACACGCTATTTCACATTACATTATACTGCATATTGCTGCAAAAGAAAAGATAAACCGGGATACAAATACTGGATAAGTACATTGGAAAGGGAAAAGAAAAAGGGCTGCCGAAGCAGCCCTTTGAAAATTTGAAATTAGCGCTGGAGAATGGTTTCTTCGGTGTCCTTGTCGAAGAAGTGGAGACGGCTGGTGTCCAGAGCGACCTTGATGTCGTCGCCGGCACGGGTGGCGGTGCGGGGATCAACACGGGCGATAACGCTTTCGTCCTTGCCGGTGGTGGTGAAGTACAGATAGGTTTCGGAACCCATCAGTTCGGTCACTTCCACGTGAACCTTCATGGTGGAGTCGGGATGGGCTTCCACGAAAGCGGGAGCGTCATCGATATCTTCGGGACGGATGCCCATGATGACTTCCTTGCCAATGTAGGATTCGTCGGTCAGCTTATCCAGCTTTTCCTGGGGAACCTTGATGTCGTTGTTGCCAAACACGGCGTACACGCCATCGGCCTTCTTTTCCAGCTTCACATCGAAGAAGTTCATCTGGGGGGAGCCGATGAAGCCGGCAACGAACTTGTTGTGGGGATAGTCGTAGTTGTTCTGGGGGGTGTCAACCTGCTGGATGAAACCGTCCTTCATGATAACGATACGGGAGCCCATGGTCATAGCTTCGGTCTGGTCATGGGTAACGTAGATGAAGGTGGTCTGCAGGCGCTGATGCAGCTTGGTGATTTCGGTACGCATGGCAACGCGCAGCTTGGCGTCCAGGTTGGAAAGAGGTTCGTCCATCAGGAAGACCTTGGGTTCGCGAACGATGGCGCGGCCCAGAGCAACACGCTGACGCTGACCGCCGGACAGAGCCTTGGGCTTACGGTTGAGCAGGTGAGCGATGTCCAGGATGCGGGCGGCTTCTTCCACACGCTGCTTGATCTCGTTCTTGGGGGTCTTGCGCAGCTTCAGACCGAAGGCCATGTTGTCATACACGGTCATGTGGGGATACAGAGCGTAGTTCTGGAACACCATGGCGATGTCGCGATCCTTGGGGGCCACGTCGTTGACCAGACGGTCGCCGATGTACAGATCGCCGCTGGAGATTTCTTCCAGACCTGCCACCATACGCAGGGTGGTGGACTTACCGCAGCCAGAGGGGCCAACCAGAACGATGAATTCCTTATCTTCGATCTCCAGGCAGAAATCGCTTACGGCGGTCACGTTGCCGGTGTAGATCTTGTAAATGTGGTTCAAAGACAAACTTGCCATTGGGGGTTTCCTCCTTTTCGTTCATAACAGACGGCATATTATACAGTCCGCCCGATCATGTACGCTCATTATAAACGAAAAACGAAAAGGAGGGTATTGACTGTTTACACAAATTTCTGCAAAACCTTTGTGAAAGATGTACACTCCGGAATAAAGTGCGCCGAAAACTGCAGTTCACTCATCCCTGAGCGCATCCACGGGGTTCATGGCGGACGCCCGGCAGGCAGGCAATACACCGAAGGCGAGCCCTACCATCATCGCTGCCAGAACCACCATAAGGCAGTCGCCCGCCCTTACCACTGTACGCAGCCCGATATGGTTGCCTGCAACAGCAATAATGCCGATTCCAATACCCACACCCGCAATGCCGCCCACCACCGCATACAGCAGCGCCTCCAGCAGGAAAAGCCCGCAGATGAGTCCCGGCCTGGTTCCCAGCGCCTTCATAATGCCGATCTCCCTGCGTCTTTCCCGTACGCTGACCAGCAGAATGTTCATCACCCCGATACCTCCCACAAGAATGCAGATCATGGCAACCCACA
>JAFWYZ010000233.1 GCA_017517465.1 Clostridia bacterium
GGCGAAAGAATTCCAGTTTTCCCCGGAGCTGAATGATTACCTTCTTCGCCGGATGAAAGCATCCTTACCCACACTGCTGGTTTCAAAGGAAGGGATGGAAATGGTGGTCGCCAATTCTATCTTCACTTTTTCCGATGCATGGCTTTGCCCGGATTTTATTACCTCTGAAGCCCAAGTATTTCTGGAATACGAAGGGGATTATGTGCTCTGGGTAGAGTTTTCCGTTTCCGATCTTGGCACTGTTTCCGGCCAGACGCACCTGCTTCCAAAGGCCAGGTATGAACAAATGGATAAGCTCATTCTGGAATTGCTCCAGCAAACCCTTCCCCAATAACCTTTTGCTTCAAATGCCCTTGAAAGGATAAAATACCATGAGTGAAATCAAAGATCGTCTGATCCCAATGGATCTGGAAAAGGAGATGCGCCAGTCCTTCATCAGCTATGCCATGAGCGTGATTGTGGACCGCGCTCTGCCCGATGTGCGTGACGGCCTCAAGCCCGTGCATCGCCGCATCCTCTACGATATGAACGAGCTGGGCATGACCCCCGATAAGCCCTTCCGTAAAGCCGCCCGTATCGTGGGCGACGTGCTGGGTAAGTTCCATCCCCATGGCGATGCCTCCGTATACGATGCCATGGTGCGTCTTGCCCAGGACTTTAACATGCGCTATATGCTGGTGGAAGGCCAGGGTAACTTCGGCTCCATCGACGGCGACGGCGCCGCTGCCATGCGTTACACCGAAGCCCGTATGAGCAAGATTGCCACCTACATGCTGCAGGATATCGAAAAAGATACTGTGGATTTCATGCCCAACTTTGACGAAACCCTCCTGCAGCCGAAGGTCCTTCCTGCCCGCTTCCCCAATCTTCTGGTCAACGGCACCAGCGGCATCGCCGTGGGCATGGCCACCAATATTCCTCCCCATAACCTGGGTGAAGTGATCGACGGCGCCATCTGCCTCATCGATAACCCCGAGGCCACTCTGGATGACCTGATGGAGCACATCAAGGGCCCCGACTTCCCCACCGGCGGCATCATCCTGGGCCGCAGCGGCATCCGGGAAGCGTATCACACCGGAAGAGGCAAGGTGATCACCCGGGCCAAGTCCGAAATTGAAGAAATGCCCAATAACCGCCAGCGCATCGTCATCACCGAGATCCCCTATGCGGTGAACAAAGCCCGCCTGGTGGAAAAGATGGCCGAGCTGGTGCACGACAAGAAACTGGAAGGCATCAGCGACATCCGTGACGAATCCGACCGTAAGGGCATGCGCATCGTCATCGAGCTCAAGCGTGACGTGCAGCCCCAGGTGGTTCTCAATTACCTCTACAAGCACACCCAGCTGCAGGACACCTTCGGCGTCATCATGCTGGCGCTGGTCAACGGCGAGCCCAAGGTGCTGAGCCTGCGTGACATGCTGGGCCATTACATTGACCATCAGGAAGATGTGGTTACCCGCCGCACCAAGTATGACCTGGATAAGTCTCTGGCCCGTGCCCACATCTTGGAAGGCCTCATCAAGGCACTGGATCATATCGACGAAATCGTGCGCATCATCCGCAGCAGCAAGGACACCGCTTCCGCAAAAATCACCCTGATGGAAACCTTCGGCTTCTCCGACAAGCAGGCCCAGGCCATTCTGGACATGCGTCTGGCCCGCCTTACCGGCCTGGAAAGAGACAAGCTGATGGCCGAATATGACGAGCTGCTCAAAACCATTGCCCATCTGCAGGCCATGCTGCAGGATCGGGTGCTGCTGATGAGCGTGGTGAAGGAAGAGCTGCTGCAGATCAAGCAGAAGTTCAACGATCCCCGCCGCACCGAGCTTTCCACCATCGAAGGCGAAATCGATATTGCGGACCTGATCGCCGTGGATGACATGGTGGTCACCCTCACCCACTTTGGCTATGTGAAGCGCCTGAGCAAGTCCACCTACCGTGCCCAGAACCGCGGCGGCAAGGGTGTTTCTGCCATGACCACCAGGGATGAAGACTATGCCGAGTGCATCCGCATCGTCAATACCCACGAGCCCGTTTTGTTCTTCACCAACCAGGGCCGTGTGTACAGCAAGACCTGCTACGAAATTCCCGAAGCCGGCCGCACCGCAAGGGGCACCGCCATCGTGAACCTTCTGAACCTGAACCCCGGCGAAAAGGTGACCAACATCATCGCCATGCCGGAAATGGAAGACGGCCGCTACCTCATCATGGGTACCCGGGAAGGCCTGATCAAGAAGACCGCCCTGTCCGAATTCCGCAATCTGCGCAAGTCCGGCCTGATCGCCATCGTGCTCAACGAAGGGGACGAGCTGATTGGTGTGGAGCTGTGCAAGGAAAATGACGAGCTCATGCTCTGCTCTCACCTGGGCAAGGCCATCCGCTTTGCGGAACGTCATGTGCGTCCCATGGGCCGTGTCAGCCACGGTGTGCATTCCATGAAGCTGGATGAAGGCGACCGTGTGACCGACCTGTGCGTCATCGAAGAAGGCGCTCACGTGCTGGCCATCACCGAAAACGGCTACGGCAAGCGCACCGAAGTGGAACAGTACCGCGAAACCGGCCGTAACGGCAAGGGTGTCATCGCCATGACCCTCACCGAAAAGACCGGTAACCTGGTGGCCCAGCTGATGGTACACGATGACGAAGATATCCTCATCATCACCGACGACGGCACCATCATCCGCACCGCCGTTGCCGATATCCGCATCTGCGGCCGTGCCACCCAGGGCGTAAGGCTGATGCGTGTGGGCGAAGGCAGCCGCATCGTGGCTGTGGCCCGCGCCGAAAAGGAAGAGGAAGCAACGGAAGAAACCGTTGAAACGACGGAAGAGTAATAGTATTCGGGGGAAACCATTCTTTGTAGCCAAAGAACGGTTTCCCCCGTACCCCCTTCCAAGAAAGCTATTCGGGAACACAGAATCGGAACAAGCCATCTTCTTTTCCCGTATAACTGTGACAGGGGCACTTTGTTTGGCCAAACTAACAATCATATTCCCCAATTGGTTTTGGGGAGGGTGCGGGAGGGGCATTTTGACTCAAAATGCCCCTCCCGCAAAAAAAGAAAGGTTCTTATGACACAGAAACAAAAAACGCTGGTGGGCGGGGTGTCCATTCTGGGGTTGGCCGGGCTGATCTGCAAGGTGGTCGGGGTATTGTACCGCATCCCCCTGGCCCATCTGATCGACCCCATGGGCATGGCCATATACCACAAGGTATTTCCGGCCTACAACCTTCTGCTCACCATCTCCTCCGCCGGTATTCCGGTGGCCATCTCCAGAATGGTGAGCCATTATGTCACCAAGGATGAACCAGAAAACGCAAAGCGCATTTTCCGCACTGCCCTTTCCATGCTGTGCGCACTGGGGCTGATCACCACGCTGCTGCTGATGGTGTTTTCCAGCCAGGTGGCTGCCTGGCAGGGCACGGAGGAAGCCGCTGCCGGGTATCTTTGCATCGCCCCCAGCCTGTTCTTCGTCTGCGCCATGAGCGCCTACCGGGGCTATATGCAGGGCAAGCGCCACATGCTGCCCACCGCCATTTCCCAATTGATCGAGCAGGTGGGCAAGGTGGCCATTGCGCTGCCCCTGGCTGCTATCGGCATGACCAAGGGAGGCGTTGTATGGGGTGCTGCCGGTGCGCTTCTGGGCTCCACCGTCGGCGAAGGGGCCGCGCTTTTGTACATGATGTGGAATCACCACCGCACTGCCGGCAAGGAAACAGCTGCCCTTCAGCGGGAAAACATGGAATTGCTGCAGGGTAAAACCATCACAAAGCGCCTCATCACCGTGGCCATCCCCATCACCCTGGGGGCCTGCATTGTTCCCCTTGCCGGGTTTATCGACAGCGTGATGCTCACCCAGCTGATGGAAGCCGCCGGCATGGCCAGAGAAGATGCCCTCATTCGCTACGGCGCCTATTCCGGCCCGGTGCTCACCCTCATCAACGTGCCCACGGCGCTTGCCATGGCCATGAGTACCAACCTGGTGCCCTCCATTGCCGCAGGTCTGGCCCAGGGGGACCGGGAAAATGTGAAATCCGAAACGGCCACCGGCCTGCGCATGGCATCCGTCATCGGCTTTCCCTGCTCCATCGGCATGAGCGTGCTGGCCCAGCCCATTTTGTACCTGTGCTACCGGGGCAGCTATACCGCGCCTCAGCTGGATGTGGCAGCGGAGCTGCTTACCGTGTCCAGCCTCACCATTGTGCTGTTCACCATGGTGCAGGCCACCAGCGGCATCCTGCAGGGTGCCGGCAAGCAGCGCATCCCCATGTACACGCTGCTGCTGGGTGTGGCGCTGAAGATCGCACTGAATTACACGCTGGTGGGTATTCCCGGTGTGGATATCCACGGTGCTCCCTTTGCATCGCTGCTGTGTTACACCGCAAGCATGATCCCCAATCTCTATTTTGTCTGCAAACACACCGGCTATCGCTTCCACATGATGGACGTGATGATCAAGCCCCTGCTGTGCAGCCTGATCATGGGCGGTGCCGTATGGGCGCTGTGGCATTTTGTGTTCGGCTAC
>JAFWYZ010000234.1 GCA_017517465.1 Clostridia bacterium
CAACAACGGCTGGATGTGGGGCACGGAAGAAAACGGTGTAGAATGGCCCAATAACACCAAGGACTGGAATGCTTTCTACAATGTAGAAATCAATGGCGAAGAGTACACGGTGTACATTGCCACCAATGAAGATGCTCTGGCCCCCGGCAAGACCACCGCTCCCACGCTGGTGGGTATGTTCCTGGATGCTGCTGTGGATAACGAACTGGTTGACGGCAAGATCAACTACTACGTTACCAAGAACGGCAAGAAGTTTGATCTGGGCGACATCAGCAAGCTGGAAGTGCTGGTGCTGTCTCAGGCCGTGCAGGCTGACGGTTTCGACACCGCTTGGGAAGCTTTCGACGCTGCTTTCCCCGCCACCGAAGAAAGCGTTGTGGAATGGCTGAGCACCATGGAAATCGGCACCCCCGGTGAAAAGAACGACACCAACAATCCTCCGGAATTTGCTCCCGATGCCGGTGATGACGAAGATGTGACCTTCGACGTGCCCGCTGGTGCTTATCGCGTTACCAATGCCACCGAACTGAAGGATGCAGTTGCTGCCGGTGAAACCGTGCTGCTGCTGGCTGCCGGTGAATATGACATTGATAGCTGCACGAACAAGAACCTGACCCTGATTGGTGAAGATCAGGAAAAGACCATCATCAAGGTTGTTGGCGGCGGACAGGGCGAAGCCAACGGACAGCTGGACTATGGTTTTGATTCCTCCACTGTTACCTTCCAGAATCTGACCATCAAGACCAACAATGCTACTTATGCTGGTTATGCTCGCCTGAAAGGCACCTACAAGGATGTCAATTTTGACAGCTGCTATTGCCTGAATGGTGATTCTGTGTTTGAATACTGCACATTCAATGTGGCAGGCAATCAGTACAATGTGTGGACCTGGGGTGCCCCTACTGCCACTTTCAAGAACACCACCTTCAACAGCGATGGTAAGGCTGTGTTGCTGTATGGCCGGGCCAACACCAAGCTGACTCTGGAATCTTGTCTGTTCAACGATACCGGTGTTCTGCCCGATCTGAAGGCTGCTGTTGAAATCGGCAACGATTACAATACTTCTTACGAACTGATCGTGAACAACACGGTTGTGAACGGCTACGAAGAAAATGATAAGGGAATTCTTACCGGCAGCACCCTGTGGGCCAACAAGAACAGCATGGGCTCCGATAAGCTGAACGTTGTTCTGGATGGCGTTGACATTTACTAATTCTCTTTTGTTGTCCCACCCCCTCGGGGGTGGGCGGCAATCAAAGGGCATGGGTGGACGCGTGTGCCTTTTGATTGCCGGATTGGCAAAATATAATCCGTGAAAATGAAGAGGAGGAGCCTGTGAAGAAAAGATGGATCGTGCTGGCGGTGTGCCTGGTGATCTTTGGTGCGCTGGCGGTGAACCCTACGTTGGCTTCGCAGGTGGGCCAGATTTTTCAGGATGTGAGTGCCCATATCGGTGAGTTGTTCGGAAAGCCGGTGGAGGATACGCAGGGCCTGCTGGACACAAGGCTTTGCTATTTCCGGGCAGATCAGGAAAAGGGGACGCTGGTGGAAACGGCGGCAAATGACCCCAGCCAGCTGATGATTCCGGCTGCATACCGGGATGATTACAATTGGGAAACGGTGCCTGTGCAGCTGGATGGGAAAACCTATCCGCTGTTTGATAAGAGCCGTGTTTCCGGTGTGGTGGACAAGTTTGCTTCGGTCAGGAATGCCGGGGAAGAAACGGCTTATTTCCGGGTGGCCTTTGCCGTGGAGAAAACGGATGTGGTGAATCGGCTGATGCATTTCACCTTTTCCGGGGATACGCAGGCCTTTGAGATCAGCCCCTGGAAGGATATCCGGATCAACGGCCGGGAATACCGGATGATCGTGTACAGCTATCTGCATCCGCTGGAAGCGGGGCAGGTATCGCCGCCGATGCTGCTGCAGGCGGTAATGCGGAAAGAGACCACCAATGAGGATCTGGCCCAGCTGAAAAGCGATTTTCTGCAGGTGAAGGTGATGAGCATCCAGGCGGATGTGTTCACGGAAGAACAGGTAATTGACGGCGAAAAGGTGAAGGTACAGCTGAGCGCAAAGGAAGCGCTGGATATGGCGGTGCCGTTGAGAGAAGATTTTAATCCTTTTCGGTAAAAAATAAAGCGAGTGGAGGAAAGCGCAGATGAATGTAAAACGTTCCTGGCGGAAGGCGGTGCTGCTGGCATGTGCCGTGGCAGTGCTGGCTGTTGCCGTGCCTGTGACGCTTTCTTATGTGTTTGACGATACGGACCCGGTGGTGAACACGTTCCTGCCTCCGGAGGGGTTGAACAACCAGACGGCGGTGAAGGTGAACATCCAAAAGACGGTGATCAACACTGTGCCCGAGGATCAGGAAGGCATTACGCCGGAAGGATTCCGGTTTGTGCTGGAAGAGCCGCTGACGGGCAAGAAGCAGGAAGCGGTCAGCGATTTCCAGGGCAAGGCCAGCTTTGAGCTGCCCTTTACCGGGGTGGATGCGGGCACCCATTTCTGCTATAATGTGTACGAGCTCAACGACGGTGCGGAAAACGTGACCTATAGCGAGATCATTTATGAAATCCAGGTGGACATTGCCATGAACGATGAAAACAAGCCTGTGGCAAAGGTCAAATTGGATGGCAAGGACACCACGGAACTGACGCTGAAGTTTGAAAACCTGTATACGATTACTGTGCCTCCGGATACCGGGGACCACGGCCATGTGGCGGTTTATGCGGCAATGATGCTGCTGTGTGCCGGCGGTATGCTGATGCTGGTGCGAAAAAAGAAATCAGCGGAATAAAAGGAAATTTCACATGAAAAACAGGCGGCTGAACAGGAAAACCAGAGCCCGGAATTATTTCAAGCAACAGAATTTGTGGCTTGTTGGGCTTGGGTTGGTGCTGTTGGCCGCCGTTTTCATTTTCTGCTCGTTCAAGGTGGGGCATTATGTGGGCGAACATCTGGCCAGCCGGCAGGGAGCCGATGAATTGAAAAAGGCCAATATGGATGCCCGAAACACCCCTGTGCCCACTGTTGCGATGGGGGATGAGGAGGGGCAAGGCCCGGGAGACGGAAATGCAACGTCGATTCCGTTTGTAACAGCTCCGCCGCAGTTCAGCGGTAAATCCATTTTGCCGGTGGTACAGTATCCGCTGAACAAATATGCCCATGTGAGCGAGCGTTTCAGGAAACTGCAGCAGCAGAACAAGGACATCATCGGCTGGCTGTCCATTGAAAATGTGGTGGACGAAGCGGTGGTACAGCGGGATAACGAGTATTACCTGCGCAGGGATTACAAGGGCTTTCACAATCAGAACGGTGCTATTTTTCTGGATGAAAACTGCAGCCTGAAAACAAGGCCCTATGCCATGGTGCTGTATGGACATAACATGAAAAGCGGGGCCATGTTTGGCTTTATCCGTCATTATGAAACCCTGGGATATTACAAAAACCATCCTTTTATCACCTTCGATACGGCGTATGAGGATGGAAAGTATGTGATTTTTGGGGTGGGCACGGTAAGCACCAGAAGCTATGATCGGGATTATCTGGATCTGGCCAAGCTGAGCGCTTCCACCATTTCCTGGCGGCGGGAAGCCATCCAGACATTGCAGAACAAGTCCATCTATACCAGCACCGTTGACGTGCAGCCGGATGACCAGATCTTGCTTCTGATGACCTGTGTGGCGGATGAAACGGAGCGGCAGGTGATTGCTGCCCGGCGGATCCGCACAGGGGAAACGGAAGAAATGCTGGTGGAACGGGTGCAAAGAACGAAGAAGAAAGCGTATTGAGGTAAAAA
>JAFWYZ010000235.1 GCA_017517465.1 Clostridia bacterium
ACCAGGGAAGATCTTCCGGCGGCACAGGACCTGATGGACACTTTGCAGGCCCATCGGGACAGCTGCGTGGGCATGGCGGGGAATATGATCGGGGTGCTCAGGAGGATCATTGTGTTTGACAACGAAGGCAGCTGCATGCTGATGCTGAACCCGGAGATCATCAAAAAATCAGGGCTGTATGAAACGGAAGAGGGGTGCCTGTCCCTGCTTGGCGGGCCCAGAAAGTGCCGCCGGTATCAGAGCATCAAAGTGAAATGGCAGACGGCGGATTTTCAGGTGCGCATCAAAACCTTCACCGGCTGGACAGCCCAGATCATTCAGCACGAGGTGGACCATTGCGATGGGGTGCTGATCTGATGCGGATATAAAAAGCAATTTGCAGGAACCGTCAGGTTCCTTTTTTGCTGCGCACAAGTGCGACAAATTGACCATGAAATGATACGTTTTGCCACTTGAGATATGGGGGCGCGGGTGTATAATGAAATGTGGTGCTGATTCATTGAAAGATAAAGCAGCGGAGAAATTTGCGCATGAAAACCTCACGTACCCTGAATATGACTGCAGGGAACCCCACCCGTTTGTTGCTGAGCTTTGCCATTCCCATGCTGATCGGTAACCTCTTCCAGCAGACCTACAGCCTGGCGGATTCCATGATCGTGGGCCAGTTTCTGGGCTCCGATGCCCTGGCGGCAGTGGGCTCCACCGGCTCTGTCACATTTTTGTTTTTTTCCATTTGCAACGGTATCGGTTCCGGCGCAGGCATTGTCACGGCTCAGTTCTTTGGGGCAGGGATGTTTGCCCGCACCAAACGAGCCATTGCCAATGCGGCCTATATTATGCTGACGGCATCGCTTCTGATGGGCGTGGCGGCTTTTTTTGCTGCGCCGCTGGTGCTGGGCATGATGGGGGTGCCCTCGGAATTGATGCCCGATGCCACCACCTATATGCGAATGAGCTGTATCGGCGTGCCGCTGGTGGCGGTGTACAACTATTCTTCTTCCATGCTGCGCTCTTTGGGGGATTCCAAAACACCCCTGTATTTTCTGATTTTTTCCTGCTTTTTGAACATTGTTCTGGATATTCTCTGCGTGTACACCCTGAACATGGGTGTATTTGGCGCAGCGCTGGCCACCATTGTGTCCCAGGTGATTTCCGGTATCGGCTGCCTGATGTATGCCATCCGGAAGAACCCCTATTTCCGTTTGACCCGGGAGGACATGCAGCCCGATGGGGAGATCATCCGCCAGTCCGTCCGGCTGGGCCTGCCCATGGCGCTGCAGTGGTCGCTGATCTCCGTTTCCTCCACTGCCCTGCAGACCTTCGTCAATTCCTTTGGCGCGCAGGCCATGGCTGCCTTTACCGCCACCAACCGCATTGAGCAGCTGGTGCACATGCCCTACGGCTCCATCAGCGCGGCGCTGGCCACTTATTCCGGGCAGAACTTCGGTGCCCACGATATGAAGCGGGTGAAGGAAGGGTTCCGCCACGGCATGCTGATTTCCTCCATGTTCACGCTGCTGATGATGATCGTCTATCAGCTTTTGAACCAGCCCATCATGCGGCTGTTTGTCAAGGAGGAAGCGGTGATCCTCATCGGGGCGGATGCGCTGAAGCTGACCAGCTGGTTCTATATTTTCCTGTCCCTGATCTATATGAGCCGCGGTGTGCTCAATGGGGTGGGGGATGCCATGTTTGCCCTGATGAACGGGATTGTGGAAGTGATTTGCCGCATCGTTATTCCCATGGTGCTGGTGGCCCTCATTCCTGGCATTGGCAGGATGGGCATCTGGTGGACCACGGTGATCACCTGGATCATCAGCGCCGCTTTCTGTATACTGCGGTATGTGCTGTGGCGCAATAAAGCGGATTTTTCCAAGAGCGTTGTGCAAATGAACGGAGAGGAGCAACCCTGATGGAATGCATGAAAACCCTGCCCGCCCCTTTTGAGAAAGGGGTCAATTTTACCAACTGGCTGGAATACCGTTCTGCAGAACAAATCAATGCGGATATGTTTGGCAGGCAGGACTTTGTTCATGCCAGAAAAATGGGCTGCGACGTGATCCGGCTGCCCATCCATTTTGAAAAAATCTGCCATGTAGAGGATGGGTACCTTATTCCTCAGAAAATCCTGAACATTCTGGACAATGTGGCTGCATGGTGTGAAGAGATGCAGCTGTATGTGATCTGGGATTTTCATAACGATTGCAGTGCCGATTCTGCAACCCCTGCGGATGTGGACAAGATCCTCATTCCCGTATGGAAGCAGCTGGCAACCCGATACCGGGATCATTCCCAATACATTGTCTACGAAATCATGAATGAGCCCCATGCCATTCCCATTCCCCTGTGGAATGAGATCATTGAGCGGGTGTTCCGGGTGATCCGGGAAATTGACCGTACACATTGGATCATCGTGGGCGGCGCGGACTGGAACAGCACGGAGGCTATGAAAACCCTGCCCGATTTCAAGGATGACAGGGTGATCTACAATTTCCATTATTATGATCCTCATACCTTCACCCATCAGGGGGCTTCCTGGTGCCATATGCAGCGGGTGATCGGGCTGCCCTTCCCTTATGATGCGGAAAAAATGCCGCCCATGCCGGAAAATCCTACGGAAGTGGAAAAGCGCTGCTTTGAAAACTATCCTGTCAACGGGCAATTGTCCGCTGTGATCGATTGCTTTGACCAGTATGCCAAGTTCAGCCGGGAGCGGAATGCGCCTGTTTTCTGCGGCGAATTCGGCTGCTTCATGACCGTGCCTCAGGAACAGCGGGTGAACTGGTACCGCATTGTGGCGGGGCTGCTGGCCCAGCGGGGCATTGCCCGCACCAGCTGGGATTATTACGGCGGCTTTGGTGTGTTCCGCCGCATGCCCTGGGGTGTGCGTCCCCAGTTTCCGCAGGATCTGAATCGGGAACTGCTGGCAGCCATGGGGCTGAATGCTGACGTGGAATAAAGAATATTCCTGCCGTGTTTTTGCCGGCAGGAATTTGTGCTGAGAACAGGAGGGAAATGATGCCGGAATTTTTGACGTATGAAATGTTTGGCGCGGCAGGGGACGGAAAGCAGGATGATATGCCGGCCATTGTCCGTACCCATCAGGAGGCCAACCGGCTGCACCTGCCTGTCCGGGCCCGGGAAGGAGCGGTTTACTATGTTTCTCCTCAGAGCCGCACAGCCCGGGTGGAAACCAGCGTGGACTGGACCGGGGCTTCCTTCATCATCGACGATGTGAACTGCACCGATATTCAATCGCCTGTGTTCCATGTGGCTTCGGCGCATCAGCCGGTGCAGCTGGAGGCGAAGAGCATGGTGTACGGGCAGGCTTTTCTTCCGAATCCTTACGGATGCGATCTGCATGTGGTGGTGCAGAATAAACACCATAAAGACTATATCCGCAAAGGCCTGAACCAGGATCATGGCCATGCCCGGACGGATGTATTTGTATTGATGGGGGATGGCAGTTTTTCTTCTCCCTTGTCTTTTGATTTTGAGGAGATCACCGGCCTGTGGGCATACCCCGTTGATGAAGAAATATTGCATGTCACCGGCGGTGAATTCACCACAATTGCCAATCAGGCAGAATCGAAATACAATTATCATATGCGTAATATTTACATCACCCGTTCCAATGTGGAGGTCAATAAGCTTTTGCACCGCATGACCGGGGAAGGGGAGCACGGTGCGCCTTACCGGGGCTTCATCACGGTGGAAGACTGCGCACGGGTATATGTGCATGACTGTGTGTTTACCGGCCATTTCACTTACTGGACCGTGGGGAGCGCCAATTTGCCGGTGCCCATGGGGTCCTATGACATTTCGCTGGGCCGTGTGGCCAATGTGCGCTTTGCCCGCTGCACCCAGACCAATGATATCTACGATGACCGTTACTGGGGCCTGATCGGCACCAATTTCTGCCGGGATCTGGTGTTTGAGGATTGCCATTTTTCCAGGTTCGATGCCCATATGGGGGTCACCAATTGCACCTTGCGCCGGTGTGATCTGGGCTGGCAGTGCCTCAATGCCATCGGCAACGGCGAATTTCTGATCGAGGAAACCCGGGCATACGGCGGTGCTTTCGTGAACCTGAGGGACGATTACGGCTGCACATGGCGGGGCCGGATCGTCATCCGCAACAGCACCTGGAGCCCCCGGGGAGAGCAGCGATGCGTATTCAATGCACGCAACGACGGCACCCATTTCTTCGGCTATCCCTGTCATATGCCCGATGTGATCATTGACGGGCTGACGGTGGAAGAGGTGCGGCAGGATGATGCCCCCCTTTATGTTTTCAACAATTATCTGGGAAAAGGGAATGCACTGTCTCAGGAGCGGCCCTTCATGCCTGTTCCGCCGGTGGAAGTGAGCGTTTGGAATGTTCACTCCCACAGGCCCGTGGCATTGTGCGAAAATCCGGACCTGATGCCGGATACGGTGTTTGAATGCAAGTAATGCTGCAGAAATTGCAGATGCCAAAAAGATAAAAAACAGCCGGACGGAAGCCATATCCATCCGGCTGTTTTTCTGTTTGTGTCAGTAGAGGATCGGCAGGTCCTCCTTGGTGACGGCATAGGGGCTGTGGTATACCTGCCTCAGCGCATCGAAGGTGTTGAATTCTTCTGTCAGGCAAAAGCCGTGGGACCAGGTCATGTATGTTGTCCAGCCCACTTTTTCCTCATGAATGGCTTCAGGAGAAGGCAGAGTGCCGGTTTCGCCGATCAGTGCGATCCGGGGCTGGTCGGTGATCTGACAGAGGGAATCATACCGCTCCTTCTGGCTGGTGTGCACGTGCTTTTCCGGGTACATGTCCCTGGAAATGATGTCCACCACATCGTCACCCGGGTAGTGTTCACGGCTGGGGGCATTCCATACCCAGATCAGGTTGTGCAGCCGGTGATGGTGCACATACCGGTCAAACATGATGCGCCACAGCTTTTTCAGCGTTTCCGGCCCCTTGGCTCCCCACCAGAACCAGCCGCCTTCCCCTTCATGGAAGGGCCGCCACAAAATGGGGATGCCTGCCCGGCAGAAGGGCTGCAGATAGCCGGCCATCGTGTCCATGTCGGAAAGGAGCGCTTCGTATTCCGGTGTGCCTTCCGTGACGGCCAGGCTGGCGTCAAAGTCGGTATTGACGGTGTAAAAGGATTTGGAACGGCCATGCAGCGGAGAAAACCAATGCCAGGTGAGGGTAATGAGCCCTTTTTGACCGGCCCATTCCCAGGCACGCTTCAGGGTGCCAAAGTTGTTTTCCACTTCCGTCATGCAGGGCTCGTCCGTGTCCAGATAGTTGATGTTGGGGGAGTAGGAAAGCAGCTCAAAGCCCAGCAGTGCAGGCAGCTTGCCGGTGATTTTCTGAATGTGATGCATTTCCTCCATGGCCATGGACTGGGTGTGCTGGCCGGTCACAATTTTGTCGCCGGAAAGCTGCGCCAGATAATTCATTACATTTCTGACCCCTTGCTGGGCATGGGGGTCCACAGGGGTGGTGATCAGGTTAGCCATAGTAACCACCTCCTTACAGATGCTTTTTCAGGAACGCATCCACCGTGTTCAGGGCTTCGTCGCAGCAGAAGCCGCCGAAGGAATGGTCCGCTCCCAGCAGTTTAATGAAAGTGACCTCTTTTTCTAGCTGCCGCATGGCTTCGTAAAGGTGCACGCTCTGCTGGAAATTGACGGTTTTGTCCATGCTGCCGTGCATGATGAGCAGGGGAGGGGTGGGCACGTCTTTTTTCAGGTAAGATTGGGGCACGGTAGCCGCTGCCAGGTCCGGGTGATCCTGGACCGGCACATGGCCGATCAGCCATCCCTCCGGGCTGTCCGCATCCGTATGAGGGCAGGCACTGGGCTCAAAGGCCATTTCACTGATGACGGTGGGGCCGTACCAATCCACAATGCAGCGCACAGCGGCGGAATGGGGCGGATTGCTTTCACAGGAGGGACAGGCATCCCCCGTGAAGCCCACCATCAGGGCAGTATGGCCGCCGCTGGAATCTCCCCACACAGCCACCCGATCCGGATGGAAATGGAAATATTCCGGTCGGCTGCGCAGAAAACGGATGGCGCTTTTCACATCCTCCGCCTGGGCAGGGAAGGGGGAAACCTGGGAAGGACGGTATTCCACCATGGCCACGCAATAGCCCTTCTGGCACATGCGCACCATTTCCGGCAGGTGCAGATACAAATCCTGCTTGAACCAGGCACTGCCCTGAACGAAGACAATCAGGGGGTTATCGGCACGGTTGTTCCGAGGGGTAAGATAATGGAGATGCAGGGGCATGCCGCTTTTTTCGGCATAAACGATATTGGGCTTGAAGGCCACCCCAAAGCCAAAGGTGTCCTGCCAGCGGACGCATTGAACACCGTCGGGCAGGTCGGGGTTGTCCGGCACCTGATCCGGAGGAAGAGAATCCAGGAAGGGACGAATTTCCATCAAAATATTCACTCCTTGTACGAGGATATGCGCAGCTTGTTTTTCTCATTATAGCATGAAAAAAGACGTTGCGTCAAACGGCTTTCCTTTTTTGCTCTTGCCTTGGCCATGGAAAAATGGTATCATCATAACAGCGAAATACAGAATAATTCAAAGGAGATGCCTTTATGAAGCAGCAGGTG
>JAFWYZ010000236.1 GCA_017517465.1 Clostridia bacterium
ATGTGTGCAAGACAAGGCGCATGGTGTCGGAAAAATTGCCTGGTGATCGGCTATGGCAGGATCGGAAAATGGCTGACAAGGATGCTGCGGGGAATGGGATGCGATGTGACGGTCTGCGCCAGAAGGGAAGCATCCAGGAAAATGGCCGGGGAAAGCAGCGTGGATGTACATCAGATATCAGAGATCATAGGTAAAATGGATGTAATTTTCAATACAGTGCCCGCTGTTGTGCTGACGGAAAAAGAATTGCAAAAGGTGAAAAGAGATGTGATTTTGATGGAACTGGCATCGGCTCCATACGGGATGGACATGGCAGCGGCAGAAAAACTGGGGCTGAATGTGCAGATTGAAGGCGGATTGCCGGGAAGGTATTGCCCGACAGATGCGGCGCAGATTTGGCTGGAATATATTGAAAGGAGCGTAGGAACATGAGCAAGACAAGGGTGGGCTTTGCCCTGACAGGATCATACTGCACTTTTTCCAGGGTGTTTTTGGCAATGGAGCAGCTGATGGAAGAAGGATATGACGTGACCCCCATTGTTTCATTTGCGGTGCGGGATCATGATACGCGGTTTTTCTCTGCGGAGGATGTTCGGAAAAACCTGCTGCGCATCTGCGGAAAGGAGCCCTTGGATACGCTGCAGGCAGTGGAGCCCATCGGGCCCAGAAAATTGATGGATGCATACATCATCGCACCTATGACCGGCGCTTCGCTGGGAAAGATGGCGCATGGGATTTTTGATACGCCGGCATTGCTGGGGGCCAAATCCCATTTGCGCAACGGCAGACCGCTCTTGATCGCCCCTTCCACCAATGACGGACTTTTTACTTCTGCTGAAAATATCGGGAAGATTTTGGTGATGAAAAACGTTTATTTTGTACCGTACGGTCAGGATGACCCGGTGGGAAAACCGCGGTCCCTGGTGGCAGATTTTGATAAAATACCGGCAGCTTTGTCGGCAGCCCTGGCCGGTGCTCAATTGCAGCCCATGCTGTACGGCAACTTGAAAAAAACATGAAAATCTGGTATACTGTATAAGTGGAGGATTGACCAATGAGAAAAATCGTATTTGCTCTCGTCACGTTGATTTGCCTGATGCTTTGCGGAGTCTGCCTGGCGCAGGAAACAATGCCTGTCCTGACTTCGGCCGGTGATACGCAAGCCAAGGCAAGCGGTGAGAATGACTACGTGATTTATCCTGTGCTGGAAAATGGCGGAGAATATGCCGATTCTGTAAACACGCAGATGATGGAAAAAGCCAGAATCAATGCGTTTTTGCAGCTGATGCAGTTTGGCACCGGCAGCACAGGCCTGCGCGTGGACTGGGATGGGCATGTAAAGGGAAATGTGCTGTCCGTTGTGATCGGTGCTGATGGAAAAATGCCGGTGGGCAGGCCTTCTCAGGTGTATTATCCCATGAATTTTGATCTTGAAACCGGCGAAGAGATCTCTTTTGAAGCTCTTTTTACCGATGCTGATGCTGCCATGGCGCATATGGAAATGCTGCTCGAAAACGAAGTGGAAGAAACGCTGTCCACCCATCTGGAAAACAGTGAACTGTTTCCGGTGCCGTTTGAACGCTATACGCTTGAAAGGGACGGCGGGCTGACCATCTGGTATGAAAAGGATCAGCTTTCCTTCCTGTCGGGGTTCAGCGGCAGTGTGCATTTTCGCTTCAGCGATCTGGAGGAATATTACGATCTGACAGAAGGCAGTGTAATGCAGCGCTTCCGTCAGGAAGGCGAAACGGGATACCTTCGGGGATTTTCCAAAGCAGATTGCCTGGGGCTTTCTTTTGAAGAAACTGTGAAGCATCTGCGCAGTACGGTGGATTCTGAATTCTATCCCGGAGGTGCATTGTTTGAAATGGAAGATGCGCCGCTGAGGGGGAATTACCTGATCACCGATGAGAGCGAAGAGAAGGTGCTTGGCATCCTGTGCGGCCGTGTGGATGACGGGAAAATTATGACCGGTAAAACCACAATGGATGAAGCCAAGGAACTGCTGGGGGATAACGGTATCAGCATTTTGGTGGATGCGGATATTGCAGCTCAATACCGCGTTTGCCCCGGCGAAAGCGTAACATATAAAACCACTGTCACGGTGGAAGATGAACAAAGGCAGGCGGACTACACCCTGTATGGGGACGAAGGGGGTATTGTCCGCTTTGTGAAACTAATGATCACAGATTAAACTGAAGGAGATAAGAATGAGCACAGCCAAGGCAAAGGCAAAAAAACAACCTGTACCGGGATATGCCACAACCGGGAAAAACGCTGCCATCACGGTAACAGTCGGCATTGTTTTTCTCACACTGGGGCTTTGTTTCCTGCTGGCCATGATGACAGCAGGAGAAGGATACATTGTCCGCGAACTGGCCCAGGGGCTCAATGGCCTTTGCGGGCCTGTTTGCGTATTGTTCCCGGTAATTATGATGTTTATCGGTATATTGATGCTGGTTTCGGCAAGACACCGTGTGAATGCACGCAGCGGCCTGATCGCCATGGTGCTGTATCTGCTGGTGCTGACCGCAGTGACGCTGACAGCACGCTGCGGGTCCGTTCCGGGGATGTCATATTTGCAGTATCTGGCCGACAATCAGGGATGGTACGGCTACGGTGCGTTCCTGCAGCAGGCCTATAAGGATGGCATTGCCGGCAGCGGCGGCGGCTTGCTTGGGATGCTGCTGGCCTATCCTTTGTGGAAAATGATGGGCAGCGTTCTTGGCATGGTATTCATTGTTGGGATCTTTGTTGCCCTGCTTTTTGTGCTTTTCAGAAAAAGCCCTGCGGATCTGATTAACCGTCTGTCTCAAAGCAGCGAAGAGCGTCAGGCAGCCCGTGCGCAGCGGCGCCAGGAAAAAGAGGCGGAGCGTATGGCCCTTCAGGCGCAGCGCGAGGAAGAAGAGAGGGCAAAGGCGCCTGTTGTGCAGCAGATCCCGATGGATTACCCGGTTCAGCCCAGGCAAGTGCTGCAGGAGGATGTTTATCAGCAGCCTCAGGATATGCCCCCTGTTCAGCAGCAGCCGGCTGCACAGGAAATGGAAGGCTTTTATCCCGCTTCCAGTGAGCTGTATGACGAGCGTTTCCCTCTTCATCCGACGGAGAAAAAGCCGGTGTATCGGCAGCCTGTACAGCAGGAAACGCAGCAGCCTGTGCAGCCGGTTCAGCGGCCGGTGCAACCCTCTGCCGCTGCAGCGCCTGCAGAAAAGAAAGAGTCTTTCACTTCCCGGTGGCAAAAGCGCAGGGAAGAGAAGCAGCAGGAAGAACAAAAGCCGCTGCGTCCTGCTGCCCAGCCGATACAGCCTGTTTACGAAGAGCCTGTCTACGAAGAACCTGTTTATGAAGAACAGGTGCATGAGGTTGAACCGGCTCCGCAGCAGGTATATCCGCAGCAGGATGAACTGCCCTGGGATCTGCCCCGGCAGGAGGAAGTGCCTGCTGACCGCAAGCCCAGAAGCCAGCGCTATGTAAAAGAAGCGCAGACGGACTTGTGGCAGGATGAACCGCAGGAGGAAACCTATGAACCGGCGGCGGTACAGATGCCCGCCATGCCGGAGCGCAAGCGGGAAGCCCGGCCTGTTCAGCAGGAGGAGAGGCAGCCTGCAGTACTGCCTGAAAAGCCCAGCCGCAGCTGGAGTGATCAGGTACAGCAGAAACAGCGTGAGCTGAAAATGCCCGAGCATACCACCGCAAAGGGTGAGCCCAAACCCGTATATACCGATCCCGTAATGCCCATGACAGGAGAGCGGGTGCCCATCAAGCCTGTGCCTGAACCCAAGCGGGATGCAAAGCTTGACGGTACCCGGGCACCTGAACCCAAGCAGACGGTGATGAGCATGCAGGCACGGTATCAGCCGCCGCCCATGCGGCTTTTGAACACCCCCGTTGCCGTTTCTGCAGAGGACAGCCGTGCCGAGGATAATGAAAAAGCAGAGATCATTGAAGCTACGCTTGGCAGCTTCGGTGTGGATGCGGAAGTGAAGGAGATCATGCACGGTCCCTCCATTACCCGATTTGCCATTCAGATTGCCCCCGGTGTACGCGTCAACCGGGTCACCGGTACGGCGGAAAACCTGGCGCTGGATTTGAAAACCAAGCATGTGCGTGTGGAAGCGCCCATTCAGGGCACCAGCTACATCGGCATTGAGGTGCCCAACAATATCATCAGTATGGTGACATTGCGTGAAGTGCTGGAAAGCGAAAAGATGCGCAATTCCACATCGCCTTTGCTGGTGGCGCTGGGTAAGGACGTGGCTGGTACTCCGGTTTTGTGTGACCTTGCCAAAATGCCCCACCTGCTGATTGCCGGTGCCACCGGCAGCGGTAAATCCGTGTGTATCAACTCCATCGTGTGCAGCATTTTGTACCGTTCTTCTCCTGAAAAGGTGCGCCTGATCATGATCGACCCCAAGCAGGTGGAACTGACGGTGTACAACAGCATTCCGCATTTGCTGGTGCCTGTGATCAGTGATCCCAGGAAGGCAGCCGGTGCCCTTGCGTGGGTGGTGCAGGAGATGCAGGAACGCTACGGAAAGTTCAGCGACAACGGTGTGCGCAACCTGGCCGGTTACAATGATCTGTATGCCGGAACGGACAAGGAACTGCCCAACATCGTGGTCATCATTGACGAAATGGCGGACCTGATGGAAGTGTGCCGCAAGGACGTGGAAGAATCCATCCGCCGTCTGGCTGCACTGGCACGTGCTGCCGGGATCTATATGGTGCTGGCCACCCAGCGGCCTTCTGTGGACGTTATTACCGGTGTTGTGAAAAACAACATCCCCAGCCGTATTGCGTTTGCCGTTTCTTCCGGTACCGACAGCCGCACCATCCTGGATGCCTACGGCGCAGAAAAGCTGATGGGCAAAGGTGATATGCTGTATAAGCCCACCGGTTCTTCTCCCACCCGTGTGCAGGGCTGCTTTGTGTCCGACAGTGAAGTGAATGCCATTACGGAATACATTGGTCAGCGTTATACCGCATCCTATGACCCCAATATCATTGAGCATCTGGACAATGCAGAAAAGGAAGCCCCCACTGCTGATACCATCGGCGGTGAACGTCCTGATAGGAACCAGGAGCATGACGGGGTGGACGATCTTTTGACCGAAGCCATTGAAACGGCCCTGGATGAAGGCCAGATTTCCACCAGCTATCTGCAGCGGCGGCTGAGCATCGGCTATGCCCGTGCAGGCCGATTGATGGATGAAATGGAAAAGCGGGGCATTGTTGGCCCCAGTGAAGGAGCCAAAGCCCGTAAAACCCTGATCACCCGGGAACAGTATTATCAGATGTTTGAAGAGCAATAAAATACACAGCAAGCCGAATGACCTTTTTCGGCTTGCTTTTGACTATGGAGGAAATATGATTTACCATCAGGATGAAAATGTGATCATCCGGGATATGGAAAAAGCGGATGCACAGGCTTTGGATGATGAATACACAGCCCAGGGCTGGCACCCGGATGTGAATTACTATCATTTTCGGATGCAGGAAGCAGCTGAAGGGAAATGCGTGGCGCTGACGGCGGAGTACAAGGGGCGCCCGGCCGGGAATGTGTATCTGTATTTCACGGCAAATGAAGGGCCGTTCAAAGGGAAGGGTTGGCCCATCATCGTTGATCTGGGTGTTTTGCGGAAATATCAGCGAAAGGGCATCGGACAGCGCCTGATGGAAGCCGCGGAAAGAATTGCGGCACAGCGCAGCGATACCGTATGCCTGGGTGTGGGGCTGTGTAAAGAATACGGAACGGCCCAGCGGATGTACATAAAGCGCGGCTATATTCCGGACGGTTCCGGTGTGTGGTATCAGGACAAGCAGTGTGTCCAATATGAAACTGTTTGCACGGTTGATGATGATCTGGTGATCTATCTGTACAAAAAACTTAAGTAAAAAATACGCACCTGTTGCTGTTTCAGGCAGTAACAGGTGCGTTTTCTTTTATCAATCACTTATATTCGGCAGATACATCCGGCAGATTCAGATATTTGATGAAATCCTGAATGTGTTCATCCCAGAATTCCCAGGTATGAGCGCCGGGCGCCGGCAGGAACTGATAATCAAAGGGATTGCCGGGAATTTCTTCAAAGAATTTCTTGGCGTCAAGGGCACAGGGAAGCAGGAAATCATCATCACCGCAGCAGTGGAAAATCCGGGGGCAGGGGAGCTTTTCATCGACGATTTTCTTTGCGTTTCCATATACATCCAGATAGCTGTTTTCCGTGGGCTGGTCGCCGATGGTGAGTTCTCTGCGGCGGCCTACGTGGAAGGAGCCGTTATAGTTGATGGCACCTGCGGACAGGCAGCCGATGGCACCGTACTGTTCAGGGTTGGCAAGACCGATGGTGAAGGAACCGGCGCCGCCCATGAAAGACCGGCGATGAAATTATCTTCCCGGTTTTCGGAGAAGTTGAACATGGTGCGGAGTTTTTTGGGCAGCTCTTGCGAAATGAAGGTGTAATACTTGCCGCCGTGGGCCATGTCGCAGTAGCAGCTGTTCTGGGCGGAGGGCATGACCACCGCAAGGCCATAGGGGGCTACATAGCGTTCGATGGAGGTGCGGCGAATCCAGTCGGCATGATTGCCGAAAGCGCCGTGAAGCAGCCAGAGAACCGGCAGCTTATGGTTGGAAGCGTTGTCCCTGCGCTGGGGCAGGATCACATCCACCGTCACGCAAAGCCCCAGGACATCGGAGAAAAGACGGGTTCTTGCAAGTGCCATTTACTGTTCCTCCTTTCCGATGGGCAGCCATTCCAGCACACGCTGGATTTTTTCATCCCAGTATTGCCAGCGGTGATCGCCGGGGCATTCTTCATATACAAGGTCAAGCCCCAGTTTGTTCACATGATCCCGGAAACGCAGGTTGGACTGATAGAGGAAATCTTCCGTGCCGCACCAGATATACAGGTGCAGGGGCGGTGCATGATCCAGCTTTGCATAATCCTCAGCAGCTTCAAAAAGATCGTTGAAGGCCATCTCTTCCGGATCATCGCCCAGAATGTCGTGCCACAGACCGGTGTGACGCTTGCCGTTTTTGCGTTCGCCCACCACATCCGTGGCGGCGGAAAGGCCGGCTGCCCAGGAGAAGGTGTCATAGCCGCGAAGACCGCATTTGAGGGCACCGTAGCCGCCCATGGACAGGCCGCAGACAAAGGTGTCTTCCCGTCTTTGGCTCATCATGGGGAAGAAGGAACGGCAGATGGCGGGCAATTCTTTGGAGATGAACTGCCAGTATTTTTCGCCGTATGCCATATCGGTATAGAAGCTGAGATCCCCGGCAGGCATGACAACGGCAATGCCTTTTTCGGAAGCATAACGGTCAATGCTG
>JAFWYZ010000237.1 GCA_017517465.1 Clostridia bacterium
AATCCATACAACTTGGTGTTCTGGTTCCCCAGACCAACAAGTAAAACTCATTCCAGAATTAACTGTCGTTCTTTCCTCTTTACTCTGTATCGTTTTCAAGGTTCGCTGCCCGCTCTCTTCCCGGCCGTTTGGGGCCGTTCCGCAGCGCGCTTGATTATAATAGCACCTTCCCTTTCAAATGTCAACCCCTTTTCTCAAAAAAATTTTACTTTTTTTGAATCTTTTTTTCGGCCACAATATGGAGTATACATCCCGTCTCAACACCACTACAAACCATGTTTTTCCCGGTGTAAGAGTCTCCGATCACGGCATAATAGAAGCGGGTGAAGGCAAAAATGACGGGCATCAAAAAATTGGACGGCATGCCGGTGATGACAGGCGGCAGGCTGGTGGGCCATGTGGTGAGAGGTGTGCTTTCCAGAGACGGCAGGCACCTGGCCGGGCTGGTGGTCAAGGGCAAAATGGGAGGCACAAAATGGCTGGGCAGAAAAGAGATCCTGCTGATCGGAAAGATGGCCGTGATTGCCGCAGCAGATCCCGGAAAAATGCCGGACGATGCCCAGTACCGGCTGTACAGGGTATCCGGAGCAGATGGGGAAAGGATCGGCATTGTGACAGACGCTATTATATATGAAGAAACGCTTCGGGTGGCTGCACTGGAAATATCTCAGGGACCGGTGGATGACCTGGTGACCGGCCGGTGGTACACCACTGCTTTTTCCGTATTGCCCGGCAAGCATACCGGGCACGTGACCATTATTCAGAACGAAGGGAGGTAACAACATGAGCAAGATGCTGACAGCAGGCATGCTGGGCTTTCTGGTGGGCGTGAAGATGCGCAAGTGCACAGGCCAGATGTGCACCAGGCAGCTGAAGAAGCAGATGATGAAAATGATGGGCCTGAAATGACCGGGAAAGGGGATGCGCAGCCATGGCACCCAGAGAAGGAGCAAAGAAGCGGAGGATCATGCTGGCCGCAGCAAGCCTTGCTGCCGGCACGCTTTTGCTTTTTTCGCCCCTTCGGAGGCTGCTGGGCCAGGTGGCCATGGCTGCGCTGCTGGCCTGGATTTCCCTGCCGCTGTGCAGGGCAGCGGAAAAAAGGTTCTCCGAAAAAACCGCCGCTTTCATCAGCATCCTGTGTACCCTGATCGGCATGGCCGGGGTGATGCTTTTGATCCTGCCCCAGGTGATCGGCCAAATGACCCAT
The DNA here is from genome assembly GCA_017517465.1 of Clostridia bacterium. Classification (GTDB taxonomy): domain Bacteria; phylum Bacillota; class Clostridia; order Christensenellales; family Aristaeellaceae; genus RUG563. Next base: position 1,208 of record JAFWYZ010000237.1, read on the forward strand.
CTTGCCGCTCAATTGCCGGGGTTGTTCACCACGCTGCAGAACACCTGGCAGCACATCAGCCGCAGCGAATGGTTTCAGGCGCTGCACCTGGATGCCCAGTGGCCGGCCTTGTGGATGAAGGAAGCGGGCAATTACCTGGCCCAGGAAGCGCCCCGGGTTTTATCGCTGCTTGCCGGCAGTGTGGATGCACTGAGCAGGGCTTTTCTGTCGCCGGTGCTGGGATATTATTTTCTGCGGGACCGGGCTTTTTTCTCCTATCAGCTGAGCCTGCTGATTCCCAGCCGGAAACGGAAAACGGTACTGCGGATGCTGCAGCAGATGAAAAAAGAAGCGGGCGGATACCTGCGGGGCCAGGGGATGATCTGCCTGTGTGTGATGGCCCTGACGGCGCTGGGGCTTTTGGCACTGGGGATCCCCTCCTTTCTGACGCTGGGGATCATCATGGGGCTATGCGAGCTGATCCCCTACATCGGGCCGCTGCTGGGGGGCATCCCCGTGGTATTGTTTTCCCTGCCGCTGGGGATCAACAAAGTGTTCTGGGCGGTGGGGCTGGTGATTGCGGTACAGCAGGCGGAGGGGCTGTTCCTTTCCCCCCGGCTGATGGCCGGTGCCGTTTCGCTGCACCCGGTGTATGTGCTGCTGCTGTTGACCCTTGGGGGGCTGGTGGGCGGATTATGGGGCATGATGGCCGCCATCCCCCTGTTTGTGTGCATCCGGGGCGCGGTACACATATTATATGTAGAAAAACAATCGGAACATCTTGTAAAAATTTCCAAAACGGACGCAGATTGACACGATTCTACCTTTTTTCTGTCTTGCGGGACAATGGAAAATCGTGTATAATATAAGAACTATGAGAGGGGGGTCTATGACAATGAACGATCATACCACCAAATTGGTCCCTTTGAACCAGTACAGGGAAACGGCTGCGGATATCCTCAGCTACGTTTACAGTGCCCTGCAGGCCAAAGGGTATGACCCCATCACCCAGCTGGTGGGCTTTGTGCTGACCGGGGATCCCACCTACATCACCAGCCACAACGGTGCCCGCAGCATGATCTGCCGTCTGGAAAGAGATGAAATTCTGGAAGAATTGGTGCGTCATTATGTGACCACCAAGCTGGGCTGATCCATGGGCAGGTATTTAGGCCTGGACGTGGGTGACCGGCGCATCGGCATTGCGCTGAGCGATGAGATGCACTGGATCGCTTCCCCCCACAGCGTATATACCCGGGTGGGATGGGGCCCCGATGTGAAATACATCCTTTCCCTGTATCAGCAAAACGAATGCGAAAAGCTGGTATGCGGCTTGCCGAAAAACATGGACGGCAGCGTGGGCTTTCAGGCAGAAAAGGTGCTGGCCTTTGCCGAAAAGCTGAAGGAAGCAGGCATGGATGTGGTGTTCCAGGATGAGCGGCTGTCCACCGTTTCCGCCCACGATGCGCTGATCGAAGGCGGTATGCGCCGGGAGGATCGCAAGGGCACGGTGGATAAGGTGGCCGCAGCGGTGATCCTGCAGCAATATTTGGACAAAAAATAAGGTAAAACTCGCACCCCCTGATTTTTTACAGGCTGCGTTTTTTCAATACATTTCATCAAATGGAGGATAAAAACCATGGCAGACGATATCAAGAACATGATCCCCGAAGAAGAACTGCCCGAAGGCATTATCGAGCTGACCGACGAAGACGGTGTGGTGAGCCAGTTCGAATACCTGACCACCATCCAGTACGACGGTGCCGAATACGTGGTGCTGATGCTGATCGAAGATGACGCGGAAGACGACGAAGAAGGCGAAGTGCTGATCCTGAAGATCGAAAAGGATCCCGAAACCGACGAAGACATCTATGTCACCGTGGAAGACGAAGAAGTGACCCAGCACGTCTTCGAACAGTTCATCGCCATGATGGACAACGAAGAAGAATGATCCGCCCCGAAAGCCTGATCGGCGCACCGGTGGCTCTGCAGGCCCCGGACGGCCGTGTGTTCCGCTTCCATGTGGCAGCGCTGGTGCCCTACGAAGGGGAAACCTATGCGGTGCTGGAAGAAGAAAGCGAAAGCGGCCAGATGCTGGTAACGCTGGTGGAAGTGGCGGAGGACAATATCCCCGCTTTCCTGGTGCAGGGTGATGAGGAGATCATCACCGGCGTCATGGAAACCCTGGTGGCCCGGAGCATTGCGCGTTCCATGGAAGATGAGGAAGAATGCAGCTGCGGCCATCACCATCACGAGGAGCACACCTGCTCCTGCGGGCATGACCATCACCATGGCCACGATTGCCATTGCGGACATCATCACTGAAAAAAGCAAGCCCTCTGTACACTGTACAGAGGGCTTTTCATATCAGTCGATCTCGATCACACCGGGATAATAGGTCATCACATCCTGGGCCTGATTGATGAAGGTGGACACGGTGGCCTCCGGCAGGGTGTAGGGGCTGCCCTCCACAGTGATATTCACCTGCTTCACCCCCGGGAACTGCCTGGCGGTAAACAGCACTGCCCGCACCGCCTGCAGCCCCTCATCCCCGGACACTGCTTCCAGAAATTCCTTGGAAAAATCCACCGTCACAATGCCGTTTTTCAGGGTCACCCCCCGCACACCACAGCCCTGGGGCAGCGGAGCCGTCAGGCCGCTGTCCTTCTTCGGGCCCTTGCACAATTCCAGCATGGCGGTGTTCACATCCGCATCGGAATAGACCGTCCGGGTCACCGGCACCAGCATCCTGCCCGAGGAGGAGGGAAAATACAGCTTCACGCTGGATGCACCGGCGGAGGAAAAGGTTTCCACGCTTTCCAGGTTCACATAGCCGCCGGAAAAAACACCGGAAACGTCGGTGCCCCAGGTGAGCTTGGAGCGCTGCTGGCCGTCAAAGAGAAAGCTGACCTCCTCCACCGAGTCAAAGCCGCACAGCGTCTGGGCCACCGAATGCACCATCAGCGTTTCTTCCTCTGCACTCATGCAGGACAGCGCTTCCCGGGAAAGATCCACCCTGGCTTTCCCATCCCTGATATCCAGGTCAAAGGTGGTGCCCTCGGGCACCGTGGTTTTCAGCCCCAGCCTGGCAGCGGACAGGTCATTCTCCGGGGAAGCCACCATCAGCTGCAAAGTAGATTTGGCAATGCCGTCCGTTTTTTCCACGTCCCGGGTCACCGGCACCAGGTACCCTTCCCCATCCTGATAGTACACCACCGTCTGCTGATATTCCGCCGGGGATTGCAGCGCGGTCTCCACCGTCTGGGTCACGGGCAGCGGCGCCATGCCATTTTGGTTCACATTGCCCTGATGCAGCGCCAGCGCCACCACCATCGCCGATGCACACAAAATCAGTGCCCGCTCCACGTCCACCCGGCGGATTTTCCATTTCTTCAGGTTCATTTCATACACGCTCCTTACGTTCATCCTTGCGCCTTATGTGTATGAAAAACCTGTCCGGTTTATGACGGCAAAAAAGAAAGCGGCGCTGCGCTTGAAACAAAAATGGAAGATGTGGTATAATCAACTTTGTACTGTATCTTCATCAGAAAGGAACCGCAGCATGCAGGAAGAAACCTTGCGGCAAAGCATTGCCCGGAACCTGACCTTTTATCGCAAGCTGGCCGGCCATACCCAGGCTGAACTGGCAGAACAACTGAATTATTCCGACAAGTCCGTCTCCAAATGGGAAAGAGGCGAAGGTGTGCCGGATATTTATGTGCTGCAGCAGATTGCTGAACTGTACCACATCACCGTCAATGACCTCATCAGCACTCAGGAACCTCAGCCACCGGTGAAAAAACCGCGGCTTCTGATCCTTTTGCTGTCCCTGGGCCTGGTATGGCTGGCGGCTACGGTGCTGTTCTTCGCGCTGATGCTGCTGTGCCCCACCCTGCCCGGCAAATGGCTCTGCTTCCTTTATGCCGTGCCCGTCAGCGGCATTATCCTCACCGTCTTTACCTGCCTGTGGTGGTCCCTGTGGAAACGCTGCCTTTCCGTTGCCGTCATTATCTGGGGGCTGGCTGTCTGCATCCACCTCACCGTGCCCCTTCCCGGCACCTTCCTCATCTATGTGGTGGCCGCCGTGGTGCAGGTCATCTTCATCCTCTGGTTTGTGCTGCTCCACCGGCAAAGGAAATTCAAGGCTCACCAGGGTCAATGACCCTTGGGGGGACTATGGAGGGGCTTTGCCCCCTCCACCCCCAGCAGGGACATTGTCCCTGCACCCATTCTCCGGAAGTAACAATCAGTATCTTTCATACGGTTTCCCGGTGGTGCGTGGGGAACCATGCGGGGCTTCGCCCCACACCCCAGCAGGGACATTGTCCCTGCACCCATTCTCCGGAACTGGCAATCTGTATGTTGCAAGCAATGTCCCGGTGAAACAAAGAAACACGCACACACATTTTCGCAAATGAATGATTGAATCTTTGCGAGCTGGCTGCGGCAC
>JAFWYZ010000025.1 GCA_017517465.1 Clostridia bacterium
GGGTGCCGTACTTGGCGGTCATCTCAAAGAGGAGCTTGTTGTTCTCCGTGGGTGACCAGTCGAAGTCGCGGGTGATGGAGTAGGTGGGGATGGGGTACTGGAAGCCGCGGCCGTTGGCGTCGCCCTCCACCATGATGTCGATGAAGGCCTTGTTGACCATGTCCATTTCAGCCTTGCAGTCGCCGTAGGTGAAGTCCATCTCCTTGCCGCCGACGATGGCGGGCTGCTCGGCCAGATCCCGGGGAACGGTCCAGTCCAGGGTGATGTTGGAGAAGGGAGCCTGCGTGCCCCAGCGGGAGGGGGTGTTCACGCCGTAGACGAAGGACTGGATGCACTGCTTTACTTCCTTCTGGCTCAGGTTATCCACCTTCACAAAGGGAGCCAGGTAAGTATCGAAAGAGGAGAAGGCCTGGGCACCGGCCCATTCATTCTGCATGATGCCAAGGAAGTTCACCATCTGGTTGCACAGGGTGGACAGGTGGCTGGCGGGAGCGGAGGTGATTTTGCCGGGCACGCCGCCAAGGCCTTCCTGGATCAGCTGTTTCAGGCTCCAGCCGGCGCAGTAGCCGGTGAGCATGGAAAGGTCGTGCAGGTGCAGGGCAGCACTGCGGTGGGCTTCGGCGATTTCATGGTCGTAGATTTCGCTGAGCCAGTAGTTGGCGGTGATGGCACCGGAGTTGGAAAGGATCAGACCGCCGACGGAATAGGTGACGGTGGAATTTTCCTTCACGCGCCAGTCATTGATCTGGAGGTAGTTATCCACCAGATCCTTATAGTTGAGCAGGGCAGAATTGATGTTGCGCACCTTTTCGCGCTGCTTGCGGTAGAGGATGTAGGCCTTGGCCACATCGTTGTAGCCGGCATCGGACAGCACCTTTTCCACGCTGTCCTGAATGTCTTCCACGGCAATGCAGCCATCCTTGATCTTGGTTTCAAAATCAGCACTGACCTGCAAAGCCAGCAGGTTGATCACGCTGGGATGATACTGCTTGTTCAGAGCGTCGAATGCCTTGATCATGGCACCGGAAATTTTGCTGATTTCAAATTCTACGGTGGTGCCGTCCCGCTTAAGTACCTGATACATGGTTTGCCCCTCCTGATGTGATGTAGATTGACATTATTCTTATACACAAGATATAGTGGATAGAAACAGGAAATGCAGAAAATATTTTCCGCAGCCGAGAGCGCAAAAAAATAAGACGGATGCTGACATCCGCTTCTTTATCCTTTTTGCGTCAGCATCCGTATTATATACGATATTTTTCAAGGTGTCAATAGCTTTTTCAATATATTGTGCAGAATTTTTTGTGACAAATACAATATATTGTGTGCCGTATGAATATGCAGGATCATTTTCCGCGAATCACTACATCTTGTACATAGGGAGCAAGCATGGCTTTCCAGCGCAAAATGTCATCTTCTGTCGGGGCTGCAAAACCGGCAAAAAGCACGGTATCCCGGTCCTGAAACCGTTGCAGGAACAGCTTTTCCGGCTTTTTCCCCGGCACCAGAGAAGCCAGCCATTTTCCCATCTCCAGCACAGAATTGTCACTGTGGAGGGGGTGGACCAGGGTGGTGCGGAATTCATGGGGCAGGGAAGAAGACACAAGATATTGTATGCTCTCTTCTATGGGGCCCATATCCATATACGGTATACCGCAAGTTTGTGCATACATGGAAGGGCCGTTTTTGATGTCCATGGCCACATAGTCCACCAGATGTTGTTCCGCCAGCTGACTGAGCACTTCGGGCCGGCTGCCGTTGGTATCCAGCTTGATGGCATAGCCCATTTCCCGGATGCTTTCAAGCAGAGAGGGCAGATCCTTTTGCAGGGTGGGTTCGCCGCCGGACACGCATACACCGTCCAGCAGGCCTTTTCTGGATTTCAGGAAGCGCAGAAAGGCATCCGTTTCCATGCCGTCTTCTGCCGGACCGGAAAGCAGCCCGCTGTTGTGGCAGAAAGGGCAGCGCCAGTTGCAGCCCTGCAGAAACAGGGTGCAGGCCACCTTGCCCGGAAAATCAAGCAGCGTCATTTTTTGCAGTCCGGCGATCATGGAAAAAGCCCTCCGATGGTTGGTGATGTGTGCTGGAACAGTATAGCAAAGGATGGGGAGGGGTGGCAAGAGGGAGGAAAAATTTTTCGGAGAACGAAACTGCGGCGAAAGCAGAAAAGACGCTCCCGCCGCAAGGAATCAGGTTTCAGGCCTTATCCTGCCGGGTGATCCGGGTGAGATGGCCGATGGTGGCATCGGTGTGGAAATGGATAGTTTCCTCCGGGACGGTATGGAGCATTGCACGCAGGGTGTTTTCCTGCTGCCGGGCCTGTTCTGCTTCCTGCCGGGCTTTGAGCACATTTTCCCTGCGCCTGTCCGTTTCGCTTTCGTTCAGCTGTGCCTGAAGGCTTTTGAGCCCTTCCCGGCCTTTGGCGAAAAGGAACTGCAGGCCGGATTTGCCCTGGGTATCTTCCTGGGCCTGTGCGGCGGACTGCTGGCTTTCTTCGTATTCATTGGCAGCGTTTTCGGCATTGCGCCGGGCTTTTTCCAGGGTTTGATCGGCCTGGTTTGCCCGGGTGTGGAACTGGTCGATTTCGTCCTGCAGCCAGGTGGAACAGCGGTGCACAATGCGGCTGTATTCTCCGCTTTGCACCCAGAGCATCAGCTCCCTGGCCCGCAGCACCGTCCAGGGGTGGGTTTGTCCCAGTACCAGGTAGGTTTTGATGAGCTTATTGAACAGGTCGTCATCAAAATCGGTAAACTGCTGGGCCTGGGTCAAAAAGTCGTTGGCATCCAGATGATCGTAATATTCCAAGGGATAGCCGCCGATTTTAGCCAGGGCGGTGATGGCGGCGTGGAGATCCTGGCAGACGAGGAGACCGGCGTGGTCTGCCGTGAATTCGGCCCGGCGGGCCCATTCGTAGAAGGCCAGGTTCAGCCCGGTGGTAATCAGGCTGCCCAGCATGGAGGTATCCAGAAAGGAAGCGCCCAGCCGCAAAAGCGCATCGCCGATGAGGGTGTACTGAAGATGCTCGCTTTTGATATGGCCCACTTCGTGTCCGATGATGAACATTAGTTCCTCATGGGTGAGCCGGTGCAGGATGCTATTGTTGAATACCAGAATGGGGTTGGCGGAGCCGGTGGTGGAAGCGTTGATATAAGGGTCTTCCTTCACGAAAATTTCCGGCATTTTTTCCACGTTCAGAATTTTGCAGGCCTTTTCCACGCAGCCGTAAAGGTAGGGCATATTTTCCCGGGTTACCCGCACGTTGGAGCCGGTGTACAAAACCGTATTGATTCTTTCGATGCTGTATTCAATGGCCAGCTTGGCAGCCCGGTCAAACCCCTTGTTCAGCTTCAGTGCATCCAGATAGGCAGTATCGCGGGGGTCTTCGTATTCCTTGGCCATCAGCCCATCAATGGGTGTGCCGTCGGTATGGATGGGCTTGGAAAAGTAATGATCGTTCATCTTTTGTTCCTCCTGTTCGGAATGCTGCAATGCCGCTGATAAAAAAATAACTGACAGGTATGTTTTTCTTTGATAATAATTATCATAACACGAATTCCGTATTTCTTCAAGCAGCACATCCCAACAAAGAAAAAACAGAAAAAGAGTTGCACAAAAAGGGAAAAATGTGTATTGTTATGGATGAAACAATGATAGGATACGGACATGGGAGAAAGCATGATTGAATTTCGCTGGAGCAAAATGTCGTCCATCAGAAGACGGTACACCTTGCGGCTTGTTGGCCGGGTGCTGATTCTGATGGCAGTTATTGTGCTGTATTTTGTTTTGCCGGGGCAGTTTCATGTGCTGGAAGGGTGGATGTTTTTTGATGGGTTCACCCTGCTGCATCTTTTATGGGGCGTGTGGCTGGTGGATATGGCAGCTCAGCTGTGGCCCTTTCATAAACACCTGTCCATCGGCTCTTTGAAGCTTTTCCGGAAAAACTTCCGGCCCATTGTGGAAAAGGTGAACCTGGAAGCAATGAAAAACTATATCACCAATACCACCAAGGCGGCTTTCAAGGTGATGCTGGTGTGGGTTATGCTGATCACATTGATAGGTGTGGGCTATTTTTCCGGGCTGTATGACAAGAAAATTCTTTTTCTGATCACTGTGGTTTTTTATGTGTGCGATCTGATCTGCGTGCTGATCTGGTGTCCCTTCCGGCTGATCATGCACAACCGCTGCTGCACCACCTGCCGCATTTTCAACTGGGATCATCTGATGATGTTTTCTCCGCTGATCTTTGTGCCGGGCTTTTTCACCTGGAGCCTGGTGCTGGCATCGTGTGCCGTGGTGGCGGTGTGGGAAGTCTGCATTTTCCTGCATCCGGAGCGGTTCTGGGAGGAAACCAACGTGTCTCTTCAGTGTGCAAAATGCACGGACAAGCTGTGCACCCAATACTGCCGGAAATTAAGACGGTAAGACGCTGTGAAAGCAGCGTTTTTTTGATGGAAAAGGGCTTGAGAAAGAAGGAAAAATCCGATATACTGAAGGGGAAAAAGCATTTTGATGGAGGTAATTCCATGCAGCTCTATGAATATGAAAAGAAACATCTGACCTATCTGCGCGGTCATCTGGCGGAATGCACGGTGCTTCTGAAAAAGAACGGTTCCTTCCCTCTGGAAAAGCCCTGCAGCATTGCCGCTTTCGGCAGCGGTGTGCGCAAGACCATCAAAGGCGGCACCGGCTCCGGCGAAGTGAACAGCCGCTTTTTTGTGACGGTGGAGCAGGGATTGAAGAACGCGGGCTTTACCGTGACCAGTGAAAAATGGCTGGATGCCTATGATGCGGTGTATGCCGATGCCCGGGTGCAGTTTGTGAAGGAAATCAAGGCCCAGGCCAAGGCGCTGCATATTCCTCCCATGTACCTGGGCATGGGCAAGGTGATGGCGGAGCCGGAATACAACCTGCCTCTGGATGGGGAAGGGGAAGCGGCCATTTACGTGCTGGCCCGCATTTCCGGTGAAGGCAATGACCGGCAGGATGTGCCCGGTGATATCCGGCTGTCCGAGACGGAAAAAAGGGATATTCTGTATCTGAACCGGAAGTTTAAGAAGTTCATGCTGGTTCTCAACGCCGGCGGCCCTGTGGACCTGAGCGAAGTGGAAGAAGTGGAAAATGTGCTGGTGCTGTCCCAGCTGGGGGTGGAGACCGGTGATGCACTGGCAGATATTCTGCTGGGCAAGCAGAACCCCTCCGGTAAGCTGGCCACCACCTGGTCTGCTTGGCAGGATTATTTCCCCATGCCGGATTTCGGTGATCATAACGATACACGCTATAAGGAAGGCGTGTATGTGGGCTACCGCTATTTTGACAGCGTGGGCAAGCGTGCCCGTTTCCCCTTTGGCTTTGGTCTTTCCTATACTGCGTTTGACATGATGCCCGGAAGCATTTCTGTAACCGGAAGCCGGGCGGATGTACAGGTGACGGTGAAGAACACCGGCGCAGCAGCAGGCAAGGAAGTGGCGCAGGTGTATGTGACCTGCCCTGAAGGAAAGCTGGATCAGCCTTTCCGGAAACTGGCCGGCTTTGCCAAAACGAAGGAAATAGCCCCCGGAAAGGAAGAAACAGTGACCGTCTCCTTTGACCTGCAGGAGCTTTCCTCTTTCGATGAAGAAAAATGCGCCTATGTGCTGGAAAAAGGGGATTATGTGATCCGGGTGGGCAATTCCAGTGTGGATAATGTGCCTGTGGCTGTGATGCAGCTGGATGAGGATGCGTTGCTTCTGAAGGTGAGAAGCTGCTGCGCCAAGCCGGATTTTGAAGACTGGAAACCGGAAGAAAAGCAGAAAGAAACCCTTCCTGAAAACCTGCCCTGCTATGCCGTAAAGGCTGCGGAAATGGTATCTCAGACCACCGAATACGATCAGCCGGAAGAAGTGGATGAAACGGTGGCCGGGTGGACGGATGAGCAGCTGGCCTATGTGCTGGTGGGCGCTCATGACCCCAAGGCGGGCAAGCTGTCCATTATCGGCAATGCAGGCAAGCTGGTGGCCGGCACGGCCGGCGAATCCACCTCCATGCTGAAGGATCAGGGCCTGCTGCCCCTTTCCATGGCAGACGGCCCTGCAGGGGTGCGCTTGAGCCAGAAATTCTACCGGGATGAAAAGGGCGCCCATTCTGTGGGCCATACCGGGCTTCCGGACAGCATGGTGGAATTCATGCCCGCTTTCCTGCGCCTGATGATGAAGCTGCTGCCCGGCGGAAAGCTGCCCAAAGGCGCAAAACAGGAAGAACAGTATGCCACGGCCCTGCCCATCGGCACTGCCCTGGCCCAGAGCTGGAATGTTCAGTTTGTGGAAGGCTGCGGCGACATCGTGGGCGATGAAATGAACCGCTTCGGTGTGCATCTGTGGCTGGCCCCGGCGCTGAATATCCACCGCTCCATCCGCTGCGGCCGCAACTTTGAATACTATTCCGAAGATCCCCTTGTCAGCGGCAAAATGGCGGCGGCGATTACCAGGGGGGTGCAATCCCACCCCGGCTGCGGTGTGACCATCAAGCATTTCTGCGTCAACAACCAGGAAACCAACCGCTTTGGCAATAACTCCATCCTGTCCGAACGTGCGCTGCGTGAAATTTATCTGCGCGGCTTTGGCATCTGCGTGAAGGAAGCAAATCCTGTTTCTGTGATGACCTCCTACAACCTGCTCAACGGCACCCACACCGCTCAGATGCGCTCCCTCATTCAGGATGTGCTGCGCAGCGAATTCGGCTTTGCCGGCATTGTGATGACCGACTGGCTGGTGCGGGGCATGATCCATAATGAGCGGGATATCCATGCTCCTGTGCAGACGGAAATGGTGGCTGCTGCCGGGAATGACCTGTACATGCCCGGCTGTAAGGCAGACTTTGACGATATGCTCAAGGGCCTGCGGGAAGGCACCCTCACCCGCAAACAGATGGAAATCAATGTGACACGGGTATACCGCATGGCCAAAAAGCTGTATGAAAAATAACAAATAAAGAAATCCCCTCTGCATGGCAAAAGCTGTGCAGAGGGGATTTTTGATGTTATTTCAGGAATTTGCTTCAATCCATTTGGACATGCCGGGGCCGCTGTGATCGTGGGGATGAATGGCGTAACCTGCCTTTTGATAGAACCCTTCCATGCCCTTGGCACTGACCAGCTGCAGATAGCCCGTCCAGCCGGGCTGCAGACGGCTGGCAATGTATGCTTCCATATGGCTCAGCAGCATCCGGCCGATTCCCTTGCCCTGAAAGGCGGGTTCCA
>JAFWYZ010000238.1 GCA_017517465.1 Clostridia bacterium
CGGCATTGACAAACTGCTTGCTTTCACCGGCCAAAAGGGTGATGGGCTGGGTGTAGCCGTATTCGGGATCCTGTTCAAAAATGGCATTGTAGGATTCGTTTTCAACGGCGGCAAAGGGGGTGGCGATATAGCGGTCATCCAGAGAGAAGCGGATGGTATAGGTACCGGGATGCAGATTTTCAAGCACATAGGCACCGTTTTCATCGGTCACCGCTTCGGCAACAGCCGGATTGCCTTCTTCATCAATGGCGGCAACAGTGAAACCGGCAAGACGAAGGGCTTCGTTGGATACGGCACCGGTATTGGTGGGGTCTTCCACGATACAGCCGGAAATGCGAATGCTTTCAATGGCAGAAGCGTTCAGGACAAGGCCTTCATCCGCGGGCACCTGTACAGGCACAGAACCGTTTGAACGGCCGTTTTCATAGGGGAAGGCACCGCCTTCTTTGGCGACCACATATCCTTCGGGCAGGGTGTAGGAAAGGAGTGCGTCGCCGCCGCGCACCACATTGAAGCGCATCAGGCCGTTTTCGCCGGACACTGCGGTGGAGACGGTTTTGCCTTTTTGTTCAATGGAGGCGGCAACACCGGCAAGGGGGGCATTTTCATGGCCGGCATTGGTCACATACACTTCAATATAGGAAGCGTCAGCAGCACCCACAGGGGATACCTGTGCCGTTTTTTCCACTTCCACCGTGACAGGCAGGGAAGAGGAAGAAGCGATTTCGCAAATGGCGGAGGCGGCACTGTCGGCAAAGATCATGCCATCGGGCAGGGTGTAGGTCAGATCATATTCGGAAGGCTGAAGGCCGGTAAAGGAAAACGTGCCGTCACTGAGGATATCCGTGGTGCGCGTGATATCCAGCGTTTCGGAATAGAGGCTCACCTTCATGCCGGGGCAGCCGGCTTCGTCGCTGTCCATTTCGCCGTTGGCATTTTTGTCCTGCCAGACGGAGCCGGAAAGAGAACCGGTTTTCACGGCGCCGATGCCCATGGCAGCACCGCCCTTGTTGGGCACTTCAAACACAGGGGAATAGCAGATGTTGGTAAGGCTGGGCTCCATAAAGTTATAGAAAATACTCATTTTTGTGCCCATGGGGCCGGAAACATAGTTTTCGGGAAGGACAGCCTTGATGTAGTAGGAACCGGGGGCCAGGTCGGAAATGCTTGTTTCGCCTTTTTTATCGGTCAGCGCATCTGCGATGAGATAGGATTTTCCTTCGTGTTCCCAATAGAGCTCCACTTTCACATAGCGCAGCAAGGGTTCGGAATCCCTGCGGCCGCCGTTCAGATTCTCATCCTCAAAAGCCACGATGGACACATAGGAATTGCCGGTAACGGCACCGGCATTCATGGTGATCTGCTGATCGTTTTCCAGGGTGAAGGGGAGGGTATAGCCGGTATTGCCCTTGACAGGCTTTACAGCGCTTTCTTCGCCGAAAACGGTAAAACGGTATTCACCGGGCAGCGTAAAGCGCACAGCGTAGGTATCGCTCTGCGCGGTGGAGAAGGCATACAAGCCGTCCTTGCCGGTTTTGACGGATGTGATATCCTCCGTTTCGCCGTTGGGATAGGCTTTGCAAAGGGTAACGGTCACGTTCTGAAGCGCACGTTCACCTTCGTTCATTATGCCGTCTGCATTTTTGTCCACAAACACCCGGCCGCTTACCTGGCCGCCTTCTGCCATTGCAAAGGAAAAAAGACCGGTGCAAAGAATCAGCACAAAGGCCAGAAGCAACACAGAACCAAAGCGTTTATTCAGCATCAGCGGAACCTCCGAACATTACAAAAATATGCATTATCATGATAAGGCAAAGCGCCCTGCTTGTCAATGAAAACAGGGCGCTGAAATTGTAAATAATAGAAAATCGGTGGTGAAATCAGGCAGATACGGCGGGCTGCACTTTCTTTGCCTTGCGTTTTTTGATGAGGCCCTTTTCGTCATATTCCAGACCTTCTTCAAAAACCACCGTTTCCGGAGGCACTTCCAGCAAAGCAGGATTTGCCATCAGCTCGTTGAACTTGGCCACCATTTTGGCATATACGGCACCGGCGCAGATGCGTTCATCGGCCACAATGCCAAGGGGCAGCATCCGCTTGCGAATCGGCTTGCCATCCGGACCGGGTACCGCCGAGCGTTCCACCGCACCGATGGAAATGAACTGGGAGGTGGTGCCGAAATTGTAAATGTGATGCTTTACTGCCGGCATACCGATGGAAGCCATGTTGGTGAGGAACATGGAAGTGTGGAAGGGAAGCGCATCCATGAGAACCTTGGGCAAAAGGCCGTACCTGTCCAGGAATTTGGCAAGGGAAACGATGGTGTTTGCCAAAATAGGGTTGAGCAACAGACGGGTCAGCTTCAAGGTCAGGTTATCTGCTTCTTCTCTTCTGTTTTCGGAGATCAGCTTTTTCACCTTTTCGGATACATCAAAGATGGTATCATAAGGGCTGAAGAAGCATTTCACCGTGTTTTCTTCAATAGCCCCGGCTTCTGCAGTGTCCTTCAGCATGGCAAAGGAAACAGCCAGCTCCGTGCGGGCATAAATGCGCTTGTTGGCAATAAAGCGGTTCACCTCAGGCAAACCGGAAACAACACGGACGTAGGCGGCAATGATCAGTTCGGTGAACGTGATCTTATGCCCCTGAGCACCCTTTTCGGTGATATAGCGGGCCAGCTTTTCATAATCCGCCTTCAGGTCCAGCATCACCTGGGCATCACAGCGCATGGGCATCAGGTAGGGTGTAATGGCGATCATGGGATCGATCTTTTTCAGCACACGGCCGTCTCTTCTTCTTCCGAACATGTATGTTTTCCCCCTCAGGAATATACTCATGCAAAATTATAGCTTTTTTTGTCGAAAAGGTCAATAATTGAAAAAGAGAAGAACACATTATGGACAGCTTAGTGCAGATAAAGAACAAAGCAGCGTATTGTGAAAAGGTGCAAAATCCGGTATAATGTCATGCGATGTTTCTATAAGAAAAGAAGGTAAGAAAGCATGTTTTTACTGAAGGAAAAGGTATTCCTGAATGAACAGGTATTCCGGGCTGTGATCGAGGCACCGCTGATTGCCAAAAAGGCAGAACCCGGACAGTTTGTGATCGTGCGCGTATGTGAAGATGGGGAGCGTATTCCGCTGACCATTTCTGATTTCGACAGAGAAAAAGGCACCATATCGCTGGTGGTGCAGGCAGTAGGGGCAACCACCCTTCGTTTTTCCAAAATGGAAGAAGGAGAATATCTGCCCAGCGTGGTGGGCCCGCTTGGTAAAGCTACGGAACTGGAAAATGTGAAAAGGGCTGCCGTCATCGGCGGCGGTGTGGGCTGCGCCATTGCCTATCCTGTGGCCAGAAAGCTGTATGAAATGGGCGCACAGGTGGATACCGTGGTGGGCTTCAGAAACAAAGATCTGGTGATCATGCAGGAAGAATTTGAAAAAGTATCGCATCAGTTTTCTTTGATGACCGATGACGGTTCTGCAGGGGAAAAAGGGCTGGTGACCGATGCACTGAAAAAGAACATCGAATCCGGTGCGGATTATGATCTGGTGATCGCCATCGGGCCTCTTGTGATGATGAAGTTTGTTTCCTTGCTGACGAAAAACTATGGCATCAAAACCATGGTCAGCATGAACCCTGTGATGATCGACGGCACCGGCATGTGCGGCGGCTGCCGTATTACCGTGGGCGGGGAAACCAAATTCGCCTGCGTGGACGGCCCGGACTTTGACGGCCATCTGGTGGATTTTGACGAAGCCATGGCAAGGGCATCCATGTACCGGGATTTTGAAAGGCATGCCTATGAAGCAACCTGCAACCTGCTGAAGAAGGGGGACGCATAAAAAATGGCCAATATGAACATGCAAAAAGCGCCCATGCCCATGCAGGATGCAAAGGAAAGAGCGCACAACTTCAATGAAGTGGCTCTGGGCTATTCCATGGAAGTGGCAAGGGAGGAAGCGGCCCGCTGCCTCAATTGCAAAAACAGCCCCTGCGTCAGCGGTTGTCCTGTGAAAATCGATATTCCAGGTTTTCTCAGGGAAGTGGCCATGGGCAACGAACAGGGCGCCTATGCCATTTTGTCCAAATCCAGTGCATTGCCTGCGGTATGCGGCCGTGTATGTCCCCAGGAAAACCAGTGCGAGGCCAAGTGTGTTCGCGGCATCAAAGGGGAAGCGGTGGCCATTGGCCGGGTGGAACGCTATGTGGCCGACTGGCATATGGCAAACGGCGAACCGCTGGAAAAGCCTGTTTCCAACGGCATCAGGGCGGCCATTATCGGCGCCGGTCCTTCCGGACTTACCTGCGCCGGGGATCTGGCAAGGCTTGGCTATGATGTAACGGTATTCGAGGCGCTTCATGTGGCCGGCGGTGTGCTGGTTTACGGTATTCCGGAATTCCGTTTGCCCAAGGCCATTGTGCAGAAGGAAATCGATACCCTGAAGCAGCTGGGGGTGACCATCAATACCGACATGGTGATCGGCAAGGTGCTCACCATTGATGAACTGTTTGAACAGGGGTTTGAAAGCATTTTCATCGGTACCGGCGCCGGCTTGCCCCGTTTTATGGGGATTCCCGGTGAAAGCCTGAAGGGCGTATATTCCGCCAACGAATTTTTGACCCGTGTGAACCTGATGAAGGCCTATCGCACCGACAGCCACACCCCCGTCAAAATGAGCAAAAAGGTGGCAGTGGTAGGCGGCGGCAATGTGGCCATGGACGCTGCCCGGTGTGCACTGCGGCTGGGTGCAGAAGAAGTAAGCATCATCTACCGCCGTTCCATGGCAGAAATGCCGGCGAGGAAGGAAGAAGTGGAGCATGCGGAAGAAGAAGGCATTGTCTTCAGGGTACTGACCAACCCCACCGCCATTCTGGGGGACGAACAGGGGAATGTTTGCGGCATCCGCTGCGTAAAGATGACATTGGGTGAAGCGGATGCTTCCGGCAGGCGCAGCCCGGTGGTGGAAGCGGGCAGTGACTTCACGGTGGAATGCGATTGTGTGGTGATGGCCATCGGTACATCGCCCAATCCCCTGATCCGGCAGACGACCGAAGGCCTGGAAACCAACCGGCACGGCTGTATCATCACAAAGAATGAAGCGGGCCTTACCACACGTGAGCATGTATATGCCGGCGGGGACGCGGTAACGGGCGCTGCCACGGTGATCCTGGCCATGGGTGCGGGCAAGGCCGCGGCACAGGCTATGCATGAAGAAATGCAAAAAAAGGCTTAAAAAATTGTGTAAAAAAGCAAAAAAAACTTGTTATTTCTACAAAATGTTGTTATAATGAACAAAAAGATATGTAAAGGAGCGTTTCAAAAATGGGCAAGTTTGTTATTCGTGAAAAGAACGATAAGTTCAGCTTCCGTCTCAAGGCCGGTAACGGCGAAGTGATCGCTACCTCTCAGATGTACAAGAGCCTGGCTACCTGCAAGGCCGGTATCGCCTCCGTGGCTGCCAATGCCCCCGTTGCCAATCTGGAAAACCAGACTGAAGAAGGCTATGCCGCTCAGAAGCATCCCAAGTTTGAAGTGTATATGGACAATGCCGGTGAATTCCGTTTCCGCCTGAAGGCCAAGAACGGCCAGAATATTGCTGCTTCCGAAGGCTATGCCTCCGAAAAGAGCTGCCTGAACGGCATTGAATCCGTCCGCAAGAACGTTGTGGATGCCAAGATCGAAATGGAGGAATAAGAAAATGGCTGAAATCAATCTGGAACAGTTGATCGATCAGGTTGTTGAAAAACTGACCGGCAACAAGAACACTGTGGCTCAGTTCAAAAAGGATCCCATGGGCACTGTGAAGAAGATCCTGGGCAATATCGACCTGGACAACGAAATGCTGGAAAAGATCGTTACTGCCGTCAAGGGCAAGATCAACCTGGACGAACTGGCTGGCAAGGCCGGTGGCCTCAAGAACATTCTGGGCAAGCTCAAGGGC
>JAFWYZ010000239.1 GCA_017517465.1 Clostridia bacterium
GGCATTGATGAACACCGTCTTTGGCGGCGGCATGGCCAGCCGGCTGTTCCAGAAGATCAGGGAAGAGATGGGCATGGCCTATTCCGTATATTCCGGTCCTTCCAATTACCCCGGCTGCGGCGAATTCACCGTGTATGCGGCAACCTCTCCCAAACATGTGGAAAAGGTAATGCGGCAGATTGAAGAAGAAGCAAGGCTGCTGGTGGAAAAAGGAATTACGGAAAAGGAATTTGTGCAGGCAAAGGCTCATATCAAGGGCGGTTTTATTCTGGGACTGGAAAGCGCTTACAGCCGCATGAGCAGCATGGGCCACAACCAGATCCTGCTGGGCCGCTATATTGATCCTGAAGATACCATCAGCGCCATTGACCGGGTGACGCCGGAGGATGTGAAGCAAATTGCTGAAAAAATCCTGACCGGGCCTGTATGCAGTGCAGTTGTTGGGAAAAATGCAGAAAAGTATACAAAGAGTATTCTGTGATATGGATTGATGCTCATGTGACTGATCTGAGTGTACGGATGGGGAGGAAGATACGATGGCATTCAAACGGCTGGGAACCATGATCGACTGTTCCCGGAATGCGGTGATGAAAAAAGAAGCGGTGAAAAAGTGGATCGACATCACCGGACAGATGGGCTATAACTGCCTGATGCTGTATACCGAAGATACCTACGAAATCAAGGGACAGCCCTATTTCGGCTATCTCCGCGGCCGGTATACCCAGAATGAACTGAAGGAATTGGATGCGTATGCCAAAGAAAAGGGCATGGAGCTGATCCCCTGCATCCAGACCTTGGCGCATCTGCGGTCCATTTTCCGCTGGCCTGTATATGACGATATTCATGATTGCCACGATATTCTGCTGCTGGAAGAAGACAAAACCTATCAGCTGATTGATGATATGCTGCGCACCTGTTCCGAGTGCTTTGAAAGCCGGACGGTGAACGTGGGAATGGATGAAGCCATGTTCATGGGGCTGGGCAAGTACCTGAGAAAGCATGGCTATCAGAACCGGACGGAGCTTTTGCTGCGTCATGTGCAGAAAGTGGCCAAGATTGCGGAAAAGTACGGCCAGCGGCTGATCATGTGGGGGGATATGTTCTTCTACCTGAAGAGTCAGGGGCTGGATGTATCCGAAGTGAAGGACAAAATCCCGGAGAATGTGCAGCTGGTGTATTGGGATTACAATTCCCGTGAACAGGCGCATTATGAAGAGATGATCGACGGATACCGGGAAATCTGCGACGAAACATGGTTTGCCGGCGGTCTGTGGAACTGGTGCGGCTTTACGCCCCATAACCGTTTTTCCATTCTGACAGCAAAGGCCAGCATGCCTGCATGTGTAAAGAAAAACGTGGAAAACATTTTCTTTACCATCTGGGGGGATGACGGCGCGGAAGGCAGCCGGTTCAATATGCTGCCCTCCCTGTATTACGCTGCCATGATGGCAAAGGGCATGGAAGACGATGTGGAAATCAAGGCCGGGTTCGAAAAGATGTTTGGCTATTCCTTTGAACTGTTCATGATGCTGGATCTGCCTGTGACCCCCGAAAAGGAAAAGGACTTCAATAACCCCGAAAAGAAAATGCTCTATAACGATCCCATGCTGGGCATTCATGACCTGACGGCTGTGGAAGACGGCGGGAAGCGGTACATGGAAGCGGCGGCTGCCCTGGAGGAGGGCAAGAGCCATCCGACATTCGGGCATCTGTTCGATACCCAGCAGAAGCTGTGCCGGCTGATGGCGCTGAAATACGGCTTTGGGGTGCGGCTGCGCAAGGCCTATCGCGAAAAGGATCACAAGGCACTGATTGCCTGCATGATGGAATGCGAAACCATCAAGGAGAAGCTTGAGGAATTCTACACCGCCTTTGAAAAGCAGTGGATGCTGGAAAACAAGCCCCATGGCTTTGAAATTCAGGATCTGCGGCTGGGGGGTGTGATGCGCAGGATGGAGCATGTGAAGCGCACCATTTCCGCATACCTGACTGGCCAGACGGACAATATTCCGGAACTGGAAGAGGACATTTTGCCTGCGGATACCGACTGGTATACCAACTGGCCCATGGCCGTCAGCGCCAATGTGATATACCATATCTTTGAGTAAGCGCATGGAAATGGATTGGTGAAATATGATCAGAAAAGTGGATGAAGCGCACATTGCTCAATGCGTGCAGGTTATCAAGGAAAGCTTCCGGACAGTAGCGGATGCATTTGGCTTTACGGAGGAAAATGCTCCTGGGTTTACCGCCTTTGCCACCGATGAACAGCGTCTCAAATGGCACATGCATGGGGAAAAACGGCCCATGTATGGGTATTTTGACGGCGATAAGATGGTAGGCTACTATTCGCTGATGCTGCAGGAAAACAATCAGTGTGAGCTGAGCAACCTGTGCGTGCTTCCGTCATACAGGCACAAAGGCATTGGTGAAGCGCTGATGCAGCATGCCTTTGATGCGGCAAAGTCCCTTGGATGTATTCAGGTGAATATCGGGATTGTGGAGGAAAACAAGGTGCTGCGGGCATGGTACGAAAACCATGGCTTTGTGCATCTTGGTACCAAGAAATCTGATCGGTTTCCCTTCACCTGCGGATTTCTGAAAAAGAATATATAAAAAAAGACCCTCTGCATGAAAAATGCAGAGGGTTTTTGACTGCATGGTTTTATCAGGATTTTCTGCCGATATACAGGGCATGGCCGCAGGTTTCGATGATAGAAGGGTCTTCGCTGGTATCTTCTGCCAAAGCAAGGATTTCGCTGCGTACAGCTTCATCCTGAAGGCTGAAAATAGCTTCTTCTTTTTCGTAGGCAAAGCCCCGGATGGAGGACAAGTGCATTTTTTCAAAACCGTTTGTGCCGAACAGGGATACGATTTCATCGGATGTGGGGTAGTACCCTTCCTGAAAGCCGGTGGAGGCATTGTTGATGAACTGGCCTGTCCGGAACACATGGTGGAGGTTTTTATTGTTCACCTGATGCGGTGCAAAGCAAGCCCTGTCCACAATGGCAATGGCACCGGAAAGCTTGGGAATAAAGGCGGCAAACACCTGTCCACCTGAACGCAGCACCCGATGCACCTCCCGGACACATTGCTGTCTTTCCTCCTCTGTCAGCAGGTGATACAGAGGGCCAAAAAGCAATACGGCATCGAACATGCCATCAGGATAGCGGCTCAGGTCCAGGGCATTGACTACATCGCAGGAGCGGATGTTGGGAGTGGGATTGACTGCCAGCTTACCCTTTGCCTGCTGAATCAGGGCAGGGGAAAGGTCTGCCAGATACAGGGTGTGGCCTTCCTTGGCCAGAGGGAAAGTGTAGGCACCGGATGCACCGCCAAGATCCAGAATGGTGGATGATGGCGGTAAAAATCGGTGCAGCTTTTTCATGGTCATCATGAATTCAAGTTGCCCGCTGGGGTCGGCAGAAAGGCGGGCATTTTCATTGAACATGCTGTAATAGCTGCGAATTTTATCAAAATCGGTCATAAGAACCTTCTTTCTGTTACAGAAAAGCCCACAGGGATTGGCTGTGGGCTTGATGCGTTTAAGCTTGGCAAAATTTCTTTGCGGCTTCTTCGCGCATTTTGTATTTGAGGATCTTACCGGCGGCATTCATGGGGAAGGAATCCACAAAGTCCACATACTTGGGCACCTTGTGCTTGGCCATGTGGGAGAGGACAAAGGCCTTCATTTCTTCCACGGTCATGGTTTCGCCGTCCTTGAGGATGATGCAGGCGCAGATTTCTTCGCCATACTGCTTATCCGGCACACCGATCACCTGCACGTCCTGAACTTTCGGATTGGTGTAGATGAATTCTTCGATTTCCTTGGGGTAGATGTTTTCGCCGCCGCGGATGATCATATCCTTCAGACGGCCGGTGATGCGGTAGTTACCGTTTTCATCCCGGCAGGCCAGGTCCCCGGAATGGAGCCAGCCGTCCTTATCGATGGTGGCGGCGGTGGCATCGGGCATTTTGTAATAGCCCTTCATTACGTTGTAGCCCCGGGCTACAAATTCGCCGTTCACGTTATCGGGGCAGTCCAGCCCGGTTTCGGGATCGATGATCTTGCATTCCACATGGGGGAAGGCATAGCCGACGGTATCGCAGCGTTCATCGAGGGTCTGGCTTACTTCGCCCATGGTGCAGCCGGGGGAGGCTTCCGTCTGGCCGTAGACGGAGAGGATCTGGCGCATGTTCATTTCATCAGGCTGAGCAGCGCGGCGCATCAGTTCAGGCGGGCAGCCGGCGCCGGCCATGATGCCGGTGCGCATGTGGGAGAAATCCGTCTTGCGGTAATCGGGGTGGTTGAACATGGCGATGAACATGGTAGGCACACCGTTGAAGCAAGTGATGCGCTCCTGATTGATGCAGGCCAGGCTGTTTTTGGCGGAGAAATAGGGCATGGGACAGATGGTGGCACCATGAGTCATGGAAGCGGTCATGGAAAGCACCATGCCGAAGCAGTGGAACATGGGCACCTGGATCATCATCCGGTCGGCAGTGGAAAGATCCAGCCGGTCGCCGATGCACTTGCCGTTATTGACCACGGAATGGTGGGTGAGCATAACGCCCTTTGGGAAGCC
>JAFWYZ010000240.1 GCA_017517465.1 Clostridia bacterium
CTTCAGTTCCCATTCGTTGAACTTCCAGCCGGGGGACACATTGTCACGGTCATCCAGCTTCACACGGATACCGGCAGCCTTGAGAGCGGCAAACACTTCATCGCACTTTTCCATCACACCGCCCTTGTGAGCAGCGATGGGCAGAATCACCACCTGATAGGGGGCGATCATAGGGGGCAGCTTCAGGCCGCGTTCGTCGCCATGGGTCATGATGATGGCGCCGATGAGGCGGGTGGACACACCCCAGCTGGTTTCGTGGCAGTATTCCAGCTTGCCTTCCTTGGACAGGTACTGCACTTCAAAAGGCACGGAGAAGTTGGTGCCGAAGTTGTGGGAAGTGCCGGCCTGCAGGGCCTTGCCGTCCTGCATCATGGCTTCCACGGAGTAGGTGGCCCGGGCACCGGCGAACTTTTCCTTGTCGCTCTTGCGGCCGGCATACACCGGGATGGCCAGGTTTTCCTGGCAGAACTTCTGATACACATTCAGCATCAGCTGGGTTTCTTCTTCGGCTTCTTCCGCCGTGGCATGCACGGTGTGGCCTTCCTGCCACCAGAATTCGGCAGTGCGCAGGAAGGGACGGGTGGTCTTTTCCCAGCGCATAACGGAGCACCACTGGTTGTATTTCAGCGGCAGGTCACGGTAGGACTGCACCCACTTGGAGAACATGGTGCAGAAAATGGTTTCGCTGGTGGGACGCACGGCCAGCCGTTCCTGCAAAGGCTCGGTGCCGCCCTGGGTGACCCATGCCACTTCGGGAGCAAAGCCTTCCACGTGATCCGCTTCCTTCAGAAGCAGGGATTCGGGAATCAGCATGGGCATGGACACGTTTTCGTGGCCGGTTTCCTTGAACATACCGTCCAGCTGGTCATGGATCAGTTCCCAGATGCGGTTGCCGTAGGGCTTGAGCGCCATGCAGCCGCGGACAGGGGTATAGTCCATCAAATCGGTCTGGGTCACCACATCGGTATACCACTGGGAAAAGTTTTCATCCCGGGGTGTGATGTGCTGTACAAATTCCTGTTTCTTTTCCTTGGCCATAATTACATCCCTCCAAAAAATGAAGCCCTCGTCCTTGCAGGGACGAAGGCATGCTTCGCGGTACCACCTTGCTTGGCGCAATTTGCGCCCGGCTTTCATGCCCTGTATCGGGAGCAACCCGGCGGCGATTAAGCCGCAGCCCATGGGCGGGATACCCTTCCTGTGCGCATCTTTCAGCCGTGGATGCGCTTTCTGTCAGGCGGTAGGGGGTGTTTCCCATGCATTGCCGTATGTACCTGCTTATTATAGCGGACAAACATAGAAAAATCAAGGGATTTTTGCGGATCAGCCCGGATTTTCCTGCACATTCAGCTGCCGGCAAAATATGCTCTCATCTGCGCCCCAGGGTGCCCTCTGCCGGTCAATCACATAAAAACCGTATTTTTCATACAAGCCAACGTGGTCGCTGATGAGATACACCGAAGAAAAGCCGATGCTTTTCACATATTCCGCCGCAAAATCAATCATGCGCTGACTGAGCCGCCTGCCCCGGTGCTTTTCGTCCACAAAGACAAAACCGATATACGGCGTATAGGGCAAGCCTGGGATACAATCCGTTTTCGCCACGGTGCAATAGCCGCAGATTTCCTGCCCCTCCACCGCCGCCAGCACCCTTTCCCATTCCTCAAATGCTCCGTTTTCCATTTGCAGCGCCAATGCATGCCCTGCTTTCCAGGGGCCGCTGCGGGCATAGCGAATGGTTTCCTGCCACAATGCATCGGAGGGCAAAAGAAGTTTCAACTGCATCCCGCGCCCCTTAAATGCGCACGTTCACGCCGTTCACTTCCACACCCTCTTCAGCACGGATGAGGATATAGGGGTGCCCGTCGATGATGCGGGTCTCCACCAGGTCTGTACGGCTGGGGGATACCTTGATCACCACGTCCGGGGTTTTCAGCTGGAAGGATTTGGGGCTGGAAACAGCCGCCGCATGCACCATGCCGGAAAGACCGAATTCTTCGTCAAACTTCTGTTCAAAAGCCGCCCGTTTTTCTTCCGTCACACCGCAGTCCTCCAGCACGGCTGCCACTTCCCGCTTATCGATCCGGGGCGGTGCCGGGTCTTCCTTGTCGGCCTTCTTCTCTTCAATACGCTCCATCACCTGTTCATGGATGGTTTGCACCACTTCCAGGCTGCATTCATTGCCCAAAGTTTCGTTGAGCAAGGCCTGGAAATCCTCCCGCTGCACCGTATTGGGTACCGGTGCCTGAGCCCCGAACATGGTTTCAATGAAGGTCTCTTGAGTGCCGTCGGCTTTATGGGTGTAGCAGATGGCATTATAGATATTGGGAGCACCATCCTCCAGTGCCGGGAACATCAGCCCCATTTCCGGCATGCCGCACACCCATTCGCCTTCCTTGCTGGTGAACAGGTTTTCCCCGGCATCGTAACAAAGGGCAGGCTTGTTGCGCTTCACCGGGCACACCGCAGCCAGAATGTAATGGAAAATGGTGTCGGAAAGGCCTTCATCGTCGCTGCCATCGCTGTTATGATGGCGGATATCACAGGCATCGTGCATCAGAAGGATCAGGTAATGCTGGTCCTCCATCTGAGGCAGACAGGCACACACCTTTTCAAAAAACGCATCGGTCAGCTCGTCATTGTGAATGGCGCAGTCCTTCAGCTCCGTCAAAAGGCCGTATTCCTCCCCGGAAATCACCTGTTCCGGAGTAAAATCCACCGTCAGCAGGTTCTGGGCATCTTCGCCGGACAACACCCGCTTGAAAATGGCACAGTATTTTTCCATATCCTCCTTGGAGGTGCGCACCGGCAGCACTTCAAAAGCAGAAACAGGCTCTTTCCGGCCATTCACATACAGCCCCCGGATGGAGGTGATGTGGCAATGCTCCACATTCAGCCTGCGCTTGAGATAAGCCAAATCTTTCTTATTCAAAATCGTCTTCCTCCGTTACATCAAACACCATTTTTTCTCCCAACAGCTGCACGGTCGCCGGTTCATCCAGCGCTTCCACCTGACGCAATTTCCGCTCGATGGTGCGTGTTTTGCGGGTGGCGGTTTCGATGGACTGGGTCACCGCATTCATCCGTTTCTGCGTCACTTCCAGAAGAGTGGCAAAATTGCCGAATTCCGTCTTCACCGCGCTGAGCAGCTGCCACACTTCGTCCGTCCGCTTTTCAATGGCCAGCGTACGGAAGCCCACCTGCAGGCTGGTGAGCAATGCGGTCAGGGTGGTGGGCCCGGCAATGATGATGCGCTCCTTCTGCTGCAGGCTTTCCGCCAGGCCCCGGATGCGCAGCGCCTCCGCATACAGCCCTTCAATGGGCAGGAACATCACCGCAAAATCGGTGGTGTGCGGGGGCTGAATATACTTGGAAGCAATGCGTTTAGCCTCTGTTTTCAGGGCATTGTGCAGGGCAGCGGTGGCCACGGCCACCGCCTGGGGATCCGCCGCTTCATAAGCAGAAAGCAGCCGTTCATAATCTTCCAGGGGAAATTTGGAATCGATGGGCATGTACACCGTGCCCTCTCCCTGCCCCGGCATTTTGACCGCAAATTCCACCCGCTGTGTGCTCCCCGGCACCACAGCCACATTTTCGTCATACTGGCCCGGGGCCAGCACCTGGGCCAGCAAATTGCCCAGCTGCATTTCTCCCCATACGCCTCTTGTTTTCACATTGGTGAGCACCTTTTTCAAATCGCCCACACCGCTGGCCAGGGTTTGCATTTCGCCAAGCCCCTTATACACCATTTCCAGCCGCTGGGACACCTGCTGAAAGCTTTCCCCCAGCCGCTTATCCAGCGTGGCATGCAGCTTTTCGTCCACCGTCTGCCGCATTTCCTCCAGCTTTTTGCTGTTTTCCTCCTGCAGCTGCTGGACGGACTTATGCAGCGTTTCCCGCATGCGTTCCATGCGCTCTTCGTTCTGGTTCAGCTTCTCATCCAGCTGCAGCTGCATGTGCTGCAGCCGCTGCTCCTGGCCAGCGCTGATGCTTTCCAGTTGCTGGGAGATCCCCTGCATGCGCAGGGCCTGATCCTGGGTAATGCGCTGGGCCTGCATTTCATTCATCTGTACAAAGCTGTCATACCGCAGGGACTCCCGGGCATTTTTATTTTGCTCCCTGCGCACCTCTTCCAGGGCCTTTTTCTGACGACCAAGCGACACCGCCAGATACACAACAATGCCAATCAGCACGCAGAGCGCCAGCAATGCCAGCGCTCCCGTATAGGAATTGAGTATGGAATTCATATCAGCCATGGGATTTTCCTTCTCTCCAATGCTTATAGCAAAGACCGATATACTTGATCTCGTTCTGGTTATCGATCAGCACCTGTTCCCCCTGCTTGATCACTTCACCCTTGCCATTGATGCGGGTATTCATGGTGGCCTTCTTGCCGCACCAGCACAGCGCGCCGAACACCTCCTGAATATCCTCCGCCAAGCGCAAAAGCGCCGCAGAACCGGGGAAGAAATTGCCCATAAAATCCGTCTTCAGGCCGTAACAGAAAATCTGCCGGTCATCCGCCAGGTCAGCCAGCTCCTGCACCTGTTCTTCTGTGAGAAACTGGGCCTCGTCCACAAAAATATACTGAAAATCGGAATGGGCCTGCTGCACAGCCAGCCAGCTGAGCTGTTCCTTCACACTGTGGCCCTTTTCCAGCACAATTTCCGCTTCCGCCTGCAGCCCCACCCTGGAATACACCGTTTCCACGGAGATACGGGTATCGATAGCCGGCTTCACCAGCGCCACCTTCAACCCCAGTTCCAGACAATTATGCCGCTGCATCAGCAGCATGGCCGTTTTGCTGGACCCCATCACACCGTGAAAAAAATGCAGCATTACAGTTCACGCCTTCCTTCCATGGCCTTGGCCAGGGTTACTTCATCCGCATATTCCAGATCACTGCCCACCGGCACGCCGTGGGCGATTCGGGTCACTTTGATCCCCATGGGCTTGATGAGCCGGGCAATATAGGTGGCCGTGGCTTCCCCTTCGATATCCGGGTTGGTGGCCAGGATCACTTCCTGAATATCCTCCGCCCCCAGCCGGGAAAGCAGCTCCCGGATGCGGATATCTTCCGGGCCGATGCCGTTCATGGGAGACAGGGTGCCCCCCAGCACATGGTACAGGCCCTTGTAATCCCGGATGCGCTCCATGGCCGCCACGTCCCGGGCATCCCGGACAACACAAAGCTGGCCGTTGTGCCTTTCCTCATTGGCGCACACGGCGCAGTATTCTCCCTGGGTATAGTTGCCGCAGCGCACACAAAAATGCAGGGCTTTCCGGCTGTGCCACAGGGCCGATGCCAATTCCTTCACATCATCTTCCGGCATGGCGGCAATATGATACGCCAACCGCTGGGCGCTTTTTTGACCAATGCCCGGAAGCCTGGCCAATTGCAGGGCAATCCGGGCAATGGGATCCATATTTTCGTTCATCAGAACAATCCGCCCATACCGGCAGGGGCCATGGCGCCCATGGTGGCTTCACGGGTGTTTTCGCCTTCACGCAGGGCTTCGTTCACCGCTGCCATGATCAGATCCTGCAGCATTTCCACATCATCGGGATCCACGGCTTCGGGCTTGATATTGATTTCCAGCAGTTCGCGCTTGCCGCTCACCTTCACGCTCACCATGCCGCCGCCGGAAGAAGCTTCATACACCTTGGCATCCAACTCTTCCTGGGCCTTCTGCATCTGTTCCTGCATTTTCTGAGCCTGACGCATCAGCTGCTGCATGTTGGGGCCGCCAAAACCGCCGAATTGATTACGAGCCATAAGATAAATCCTCCTCATATTGAACGGATATATACATCCATATATTTTCAGTTTATTATACCATGCTTCCCCCCCTTCTGTAAAGAACGAAACTTCCCTTTTCCCTTGTCAAAGGCCATCAGAAACGATATAATACAGTTAACAGAAAATGTATATCGGAAAGGAGCTGCACCGTCATGCCCCAGCATAAAATCACTGTTCCCGGCCCCCTGCTTGATAAAAAAGGCCGTTTGTGCGAAAAGGGCTATGCCACGTCCCTCATCAAGCAATACAACCGTGATGATATTGCCGCCCACAAACTGCGCATCAAGGAATGGGACTATTACCTCATCCAGAGTGATCTGTTCGCTCTGGCGCTCACCATTGCCGATAACGGCTACATGGGCATGGACAGCATTTCCTTCATGTGGTTTGACGGGGCCAAGGGCTCCAACACCCAATCCCGCATTGTCCCCTTCCCCATGGGCAAGCGCAATTTGCCCCCCACCAGCGAAAAGGGGGATGTTTCCGTATCCGGAAAGGACTATGAAATCACCTTCCTCAATGACGGCAAAAAGCGCCGGCTGTTTGGCCACATGGACAATTTCGGCAAAGGCATGCCCATTCTCTTTGACATCACCCTCACCGATGCTCCCCGGGACAGCATGGTGATCATGACCCCCTACAAGGAAAAGGAAACTGCCTTCTACTATAACCAGAAGATCAACTGCCTGAGCGCTGAAGGCCGTGTGGAATACGAAGGGCAGGAATATCTTTTTGCCCCTGCCCATTCCTTTGCGGTGCTGGACTGGGGCCGCGGTGTGTGGACCTACAAAAACACTTGGTACTGGGGCAGCGCTTCCGGGCTGGTGGGCGGTGTGCCCTTTGGGTTCAACATCGGCTACGGCTTCGGGGATACCTCCGCTGCCACCGAAAACATGCTCATTTACAACGGCATAGCCCACAAATTGGAGCATGTCACCTTCCACATCCCAGAAAAAGACGGAAAGTGCGACTTCCTTTCCCCCTGGAAATTCACCTCCTCCGACGGGCGCTTTGAAATGGATTTTGAGCCCATCATCGATCGAAATGCTCTCATCGACCTGAAGCTCCTCTGCTCCGACCAGCATCAGGTGTTCGGCCGCTTCACCGGCACCGCCGTGCTGGATGACGGCACACCGATCCACATTCAGAATTTCCTGGGCTTTGCAGAAAAAGTGTTCAATAAATGGTAAAACAGGGGGCTGTATGGCCCCCTTTTTCTTGGTATTTTGCTTCGCTTGACCATCTAGACAAGCCCCTTGCAAACAAAAAGAGACCTGCTTGCGCAGGCCTCTTCTTGTTTGTTTTGCTTATTTTACGAACAGGTACAGGCCGTGTTCATCGGAGTTGAAGATCACAAAGCCGTTGTCGTAAACGTAATTCACTTCGGTGAATTCGCCGTCATAGTTCATCCGGATCAGCTCAGCATCGCCGGGATGCACCATGGGGATGTACAGGGTTTCGTCGGTGAACCAGTTCATCAGCACGCCCTTCATGCTCTTCACAGCGGTGAAGGATTCGGTGATGGTCACAGCGTTTTCGGCCATGTCCTTCACCTGCACAGCAGCGGTACCGAAGGGTTCGTCCTTTTCGCGGGCGATCATTTCATTCATGTTGCCCACTTCGCCAACCTTCACACCCTTGATCCATTCATAGTCTTCTTCTTCGGTGAAGTGACCGCAAATGGGGCAGATGTGGTATTCCACTTCTTCAACGGTGATGTCGAAGGGAATGCAGGCAGCGATTTCATAATAATCGCAATCCAGGCAGGTGCACACGCGCTTATGCAGGCCGTTGCCCAGGTCGATCCACTGGCTCATGGGATACTTGTCCACGGGGCAGATGGCATAGTCTTCAGCGCCCTTGATGAGCACGGTGATGCCGTCACCTTCCAGCTTTTCCTTGGTGCCGATGGTGCACTTGTCTTCGTCGATGGTGGGACGGATCTTGTCACCGTCTTCCACATGGGTGTAATATTCGTCCAGATAATCGCTCAGGTCGAAGTTGGGATGGCCGGGTTCGTCGCGGCCTTCCAGTTCGTCATAGCCGAACACGTCGCCCATATGGTTGCCGTCCTTGTCGGTCACCTTACCGTCTTCGTCCACCTTGCCGATCACGTTGCCGTTTTCGTCAATGATGTTACCATCCTTGTCCACAGTGCCAACATATTCACCGTTGGGATCGGTGATCACATCACCTTCCAGACGGCCGATCAGTTCATCTTCGGGATTGTAGATTTCGCCGGGCTTCTTGGGAATTTCGGTGCCGATGGAGGGACCGTCGGGATCATCGGGATCATAGTAATTGCCTTCGAAGTCCACAGGATACTGTTCCTTCAGGATCTTGCCGCAGGTTTCGCACTTGAGGCCTTCGGTGAGACCCTTTTCGGTTTCAGTGGGTTCCACAGCGGGGATCACCACGGGCTTATGGCCGGTGGGATCGATCCATTCGCCGCCTTCCAGCACTTCGCCGCATTCGCCGCAGATGATACCGTCTTCACGGCCCTGTTCGGTGCAGGTGGGGGGGAAGCCCTTCAGTTCTTCTTCCACATGCTTGCAATCGTCATCGCCAGCGGGATCGCCGGTGGGAGCAGGAGTAGCCGTCACAGCGGGATCGCCGGTGGGAGCGGGGGTGGCCGTCACAGCGGGATCGCCGGTGGGAGCGGGGGTAGCCGTCACAGCGGGATCGCCGGTGGGAGCGGGGGTAGCCGTCACGGCAGGATCGCCGGTGGGAGCGGGGGTGGCCGTCACAGCGGGATCACCGGTGGGAGCGGGGGTGGCCGTCACAGCGGGATCGCCGGTGGGAGCGGGGGTAGCCGTCACAGCGGGATTGCCGGTGGGAGCGGGGGTGGCCGTCACAGCGGGATTGCCGGTGGGAGCGGGGGTAGCCGTCACAGCGGGATTGCCGGTAGGCTTGGCAGTTTCCGTGCCGCCCAGCTTATCAATAGCAGCGGTTTCGGTGATGCCGCAGGCAGTACAGGTGTGTTCCTTCACGCCTTCCTTGGTTTCGGTGGCGGGAGTCACCACAACCCATTCGCCCCAGCTATGGCCGTTGGGGCCTTCGCCGTCCTTGTATTCGTAGAGGGGCTTGCCGGTATTGCCGCAGAACAGAGCCAGAACCTGCTTGGTGATGCAGGTAGCGGCTTCCACTTCGCGCCAATCGGCCTTATGATTGCCGGTGGCAGGGATGGGCAGCTTCACAGCGATGGTGGCATCGCAGCGGTTGCACAGCAGGTCATACCAGCCGGAATCGCAGCAGGTGGGAGCATACTTCACGGACATATAGCCGTCCTTGGTATGGCCCAGAGCAGGAATCACATCGTGGCCCTTGACCACTTCGTTGTACATGGGGCAGCCCTGACGCTGGCAGACAAAGCCTTCGGTCTGGCCATTTTCGGTA
>JAFWYZ010000002.1 GCA_017517465.1 Clostridia bacterium
ATGTTCCGGCAAATGCTGCGGAAAAAACAGGCGCTGAGCCTGGAAGAATGTAAAGAAGTGCTGAAAACCCAAACCCGGGGTGTGCTTTCCGTGATGGGTGAAAACGGCTATCCCTACGGCATGCCCATGAACCATTTTTACAACGAGCAGGATGGCTGCATTTATTTCCATTGCGGAAAAGTAGGCCATCGGCTGGATGCGCTGAAGAAAAACAACAAGGTATCCTTCTGTGTGTATGACCAGGGGTTCCGCCGGGAAAACGAATGGGCCTGGAACGTAAAAAGCGTGATCGCCTTTGGCCGGATGGACGTGCTGGATGACCTTCCCCTGATCCGGGATATCTGCGAAAAGCTGAGCCTGCGCTTCACCGACGATACCGCATACATCGAAAAAGAGCTGGCCGATTCCGCAAAAAACACCCTGCTTCTGCGCCTGAACGTGGAGCACATCAGCGGCAAGCTGGTCAACGAAGCATAACGGAGGCGCTATGAAAACTGCGCTTTACCTGCTGTGGCAGTGCACCTGGGGCTTTTTGCAGAGCCTGCTTGGGTTTGTGCATTTTCTTCTGTTCATCAAAAGCCCGCACACCCTTTATCACGGGGCCGTCGTGACCACATGGAAGCTAAAAAGCAGCGTGTCCCTGGGGCTGTTTGTGTTTGTCACAGAGGAACCCTATTTCTGCGAAAAGCTGAAGGGGCAGTATACCAAAGAAGCCCTGTCCGCCCGACTGCTGGTGCATGAATACGGCCACACCATCCAGTCCCTGCTGCTGGGCCCGTTGTACCTGATCGTCATCGGCATTCCCTCCACCCTGTGGGGCTTTTTGCCCTCATGTGCCCGGAAACGGAAAGAAAAACAGCTGTCCTATTTTTCCTTCTTCACCGAAAAATGGGCCAACAGCTGGGGTGAAAAGGTGACCGGCGAAGATTCCATGGAACAACTTGTGATCGATTGAAAGGAAAGCCTATGAACCTGCATTTTGAAGATGCCCGGAAACACAAAAAAGAAATCAGGCGGCTGTTTGTTTCCGCCTTCCCCCGGGATGAGCGGCCGCCCATCGCCCTTTTATACCTGCGCCATCGGCAAAAGCGCGCCTCCTTCCGGGCGGTGATGGACGGGGAAAAGATGGTGGGGCTGGTGCTGATCACCGGCTGCAAACAGGTGCAGACGCTGATGTTCCTGGCCATTGAGGATGACTGCCGGGGCATGGGCTATGGCGGAAAAGTGCTGGAAATGGTGAAGGAAGAATTGAAGGACAAGCACTTCTTCCTCTGCGCCGAGCCATTGGATGAAAATGCAGAAAACGCACAGGAGCGCATGAACCGCCTGCAGTTCTATGCCCATCACGGCATGGGGGAAATAGGCCTGACAGTCACGGAAGCCGGTGTGCCCTTCACCGTCCTCACCCCCGGCACGCCCCTCACCCATCAGCAGTATCTGGATGCCATCATGCCCTTTTTCGGAAAGCTGTATTACCGGCTGGTCATCAAATGAAAAAAGAGCAGAGCCCGTTTGGGATCTCTGCTCTCTTTTTATGTCTTACTTCTTTTTCTTGGGCTTGCGGATCTTGTTCAGCTTGCCGTTGAGCTTCAGAAGCTCTTCCTTGGTGAAGTTCATGTTGGCCATGCCGCCCATCAGGGTGAACAGCCGCAGCACCGTGAAGCCGCCCATCATTTCCATCATTTCCGGGCCCACTTCAAAGCCCATGGCCTTCATCTTCTTGCCGCCCTTCTGGCCCTTTTCCTTCTTGCCGCCCATCACTTTCTTGATCAGGCCCATGAAGATCAGCTTGCCCCGGAGGGTGGCCAGCACGTCGCTCATCTTGTCATTGAGGGACAGACGGCCTTCGGGCATTTCGATATCGAACCAGTTCAGGATGGCACCCTTTTCCACCAGGCGGTATTCCTCGTTGAAGGTATCCACCTTGCGGATCACGCTTTCATCCCGGCATTCTCCGGCCACGGCCAGCAGTTTGGTTTCCCCTTCATTCTTCACGTCAAAGCGGAAGAAATGGTCCTCGGCCGTTTTCTTGCCCAGGGATACCCCGTTGGCAAACAGCTCCACTTCGGGCTGGTTGGAATATACGGTCACTTTCGTTACCTCTTCCACCCGGTCAATGTACCGCTTGGAGGTGATGTGCACAAAGGGATCATCGCTCAGCCAGGCCTTGTAAGCGTAGAAGGAATCCTTCTTGTACTTGCGGTCAAAGGTGACCAGGCCCTTATGGTTCTGGCCGTTTTCACCGCCTTCGGCACGGGCATCGGCGCCAAAGTCAAACATGTTCCACACATGGGTGGCCCACATGTACTTGCGGGTAAACAGCTGCTTGATCAATTCTTCATGGTAGTAGGCCTGGTATTCTTCGGTATAGTCACCCTGCCGGGGGTCGGAGGTGTGCCAGTTCAGCGCTTCGCAGCCGTATTCGCTGCAGCCGATGGGCAGATTGGGATGCATGGCATGGAACTTGTCAAACCAGGGGCCGTTCATGGAGGTGTCCCCGCCGTACCAGCCGAAGTAATGGTTATAGCTCACCACATCGGGGATCTGCAGATAGGGATCATCCATCTTGCACATGGAAACGGCAGCCAGGGTGGTAAGACGGGTGGGGTCCATTTCATGGCACATGTCATTGAGGATACGGTGGTTTTCCAGCAGGTCTTCATCGCTGCCGCCGATGCCGATTTCATTGCTCAGGCCCCACACCACGATGGAAGGATGATTGTAATTCTGGGTGATCAATTCCTTCATCTGGGAAATGGTGTTTTCACGGCCGCCGGGCATATGCTTGGAAATGTAGGGGATTTCCGCCCAGATCACAAGGCCCTTTTCGTCACACAGGTCATAGAAATACTGGGCATGCTGATAATGGGCCAGGCGGATGGTGGTGGCGCCCACTTCGCAGATCAGCTCAATATCTTCTTCATGATGCTCGGGCAGCAGGGCGTTGCCGATGCCCCAGCGGTCCTGATGCCGGGAAACACCCCGGAGGGGGTATTCTTCGCCATTGAGAATGAAGCCGTTTTCGGGATCAATTTCAAAGAAGCGGCAGCCAAACCGGGCGGAAACTGCGTCGATCACCCGGCCGTCTTCCACCAGCTCCACTTTGGCGGTGTACAGATAGGGGTCCTTCCGGCCGTGCCACAGATGCACATTTTCGATTTCGGCCACAGCGGCGGTATCCTTACCTTCCTCCCGGAAAATTTCATTTCCTTCCCGGTCGGTGACGGTAAAGACAAAGGTCTGGCTGTCCTTCGCATTTTTGACAAACACATCCATGCCCACAGAAGCATTTTTGCCCTGCACAACGGGGGTCACCCGGATGCCGGGGCCGCCGTGATATTCCAGATCAAAATGGCTTTCCGGCACGCAGATGATGTTCACATCCCGGTACAGGCCGCCGTAGAAGGTAAAGTCCGCCATCTGGGGATAAACGGTCTCATTGGGCGCATTATCCACGGCGATCACCAGCAGGCTTTCCTGCTGCAGGCTGTCGGTCAGGTCCACCCGCCAGGTGGAATAGCCGCCGTCGTGGTGGCACAGCTTTTTGCCGTCCAGATACACATCGGCAGAGGAATTAGCACCCTGAATTTCCAGGAAATAACGGCCTTCGCAGGGCCATTCCGCCTTACGGAGGGTCTTGGCATAATAGCAGGTACCCCGATGATAATCGTTGCCGCCGTCCTGGCCGTCCTGTGCATTCCAGGAATGGGGCAGGTTCACCTTTTCCCAATCCTGGGGCAGTGCGGCGGGCACCTGCTGGGCTTCCTTGCTGAACACCCAATTGGCATTGATACTGATTACATGACGCATAAAGCATCATCCTCCTTCTTTTCAAAAAGGCGGCAGACAGGAAATGTGCCTGTCTGCCACTC
>JAFWYZ010000241.1 GCA_017517465.1 Clostridia bacterium
AGATGGGGCCGGTTCAGGCGCTGCTGAGTGATCTGCAGGGGCCTATCCCTGTGTATATCAATTTGCCGGAAGAAAAAATCACCCTGCTGTGCCCCCGGGAAATGTGGGTGCGCAGCAGCGAGGAGGCCATGGACGTGCTCAGTGCGTTTTTGCCCCAGCAAGATATGAAAGTGGTGACGAAATGAAACTATTGGAAATGAATGTTCCTGCCCGGGAAGAGTTTTCCCTGCCCCTGCGTATGGCGGTGGCGGGCATCTGCGCCTTGCATGATGTGCCGGTGGACGTGCTGGAAGATCTGCGTTCGGCGGTGGATGAAAGCTGCGATCTTTTGCTCAATCAGGATTACAAGGCCCAGTGCCTCACCCTCATCTGCGAAATGCAGGAGGGCAGTTTGCACCTGGCCCTTTCCGCTGGCCGGTGCGGCAATCAGCAGGCGGAAAACCCTGCCGATGCGGATATGGCGAAGCTGATCATCGGATCCCTGGTGAAAAAAGTGGATCTGGAACAGGATGAAAACGGCGTGCATACCGTTCGGATGATCCTGCCCGGCCGGGTATGAACGCCCAATTGATGCATGAGGCGGTGCTCCGCTTCCATGCAGAAAAAACCGATGCCCTGCTGGAAGAAGCGCTGGTAATGTGCCAGCCCCTGCTTGCCGCCATGGCACGAAGGCTGCAGAAC
The DNA here is from genome assembly GCA_017517465.1 of Clostridia bacterium. Lineage (GTDB taxonomy): Bacteria > Bacillota > Clostridia > Christensenellales > Aristaeellaceae > RUG563. Next base: position 682 of record JAFWYZ010000241.1, read on the forward strand.
CGGGGCATCGAATACGAAGATCTTTACCAGACTGCCTGTCTTGCCTGTGTCCAGGCCATCCGGGGGTTTGATCCAAAAAGGGGACTCAAATTTTCCACCTACCTCACCCCCACCGTCATGGGCACCTTGCAAAACTATATCCGGGATAAACAGGGCCTTGTGCACACGCCCCGTTCCATCCGTCAGGACAGCATTCTGGTTTCCAAGGAAAGGGCCCGGTTTTTGCAGCTTCATCATCAGGAGCCCACGCCCAAAGAGCTGGCGGATATATTGAAGTGGGATCTGTACCGGGTTTTGCAGGCCCTGCAGGCCCATTCCGAAACCGTATCCATGGACCAGCAGGATGAAGAGGGCCTGTCCCTTGGGGATAAATTGCCCCATACGGAAGAAGGGTTTGCCCGGTTTGAAATGCGGGCGGACATGCAAAAGGCGCTGTCCGGGCTGTCCGAAAATGAAAAAACGCTCATTCACCTGCGGTTTGTTCAGCAGCTTTCTCAACGGCAGACCGCCGAAAAAATGGGCACATCACAAATGCAGATCTCCAGGATGGAAAGGCGGATCCTGCTTTTCCTGAAAAAGGAGATGGAAGGGGAAACATGAAAGCACAGCCGCAGTTCAATATGAAAAAAGCCGCTGTCTATTCGGTGGTCATCAATGCCTTTCAGATACTGGCCATGCTGGCCCTGGCCATCTATGTGTTTACCGATGAATTCAACCATGTATTGCAGGACAGCCTGGGGGATATATTGATCCTGATGCTGACGGTGGTGGTCATCTGGGGGGCCGTGGTGGATATCCGGGAAGCGGTGAAAACGGGCAGAATGCATGTGCAGCTTCACGGGCTGGATGAAACCGTCACCCAGATGACGGACATGAACCATGCCCTTCGGGCCCAGAGGCACGATTTTCTCAATCACCTGCAGGTGGTATACAGCCTGATGGAGATGGAGGAATTTTCGGAAGCCCAGCAGTATATCAGCCAGGTCTACGGCAATATTCAGGATTTGAGCCGTCAGCTGAAAACCGCCTGTGCCCCGGTGAACGCCCTGCTGCGTGCCAAGACCACCGAGGCAGAGGGGAAACACATCCGCCTTTTTGTGGACGTGAAGGCGGCATGGAAGGATCTGCCCCTGCCGGCCTGGGAAATGTGCCGGGTGCTTTCCAACCTGATCGACAATGCCATGGATGCCCTGGCCGGGAAAAAGGATGCCGCCATCACCGTGACGCTGAAGGAGGACGTGCGCAGCTTTTCCTTTTCCGTTGCCAATAACGGGCCCATGATCGCTGCGGAAGCGGCGGAAAAAATCTTCGAAGCCGGGTTTTCCGGCAAGGGAGAAGGAAGGGGCATGGGGCTGCATATCTGCCGCAAAACCCTGCGCCAGTATGAGGGTGACCTCAGCGTTTCCAGCACCGAAACAGAAACCGTATTTTCCGGGTATGTACCCAAACAAAACATGATAAATGGAGGGAAACCCCATGATCCGTGAACCGAAAAACCGCAGCCAGCAGGATCCCCGTTCCCTGTGGGACCTGACGGCGCTGTATCAGACAGAAGCTGCCTTCGAGCAGGATTTTGAAAAGGCAAAGGGGCAGCTGGAACAGGTGAAAGCCTGGCAGGGCCGGGTGCAGGAAAACCCCCGGGCTGCCATCCGGGAAAGCACGGCGATGGATGAAACGCTGGAAAAATTGTACACCTATGCCGGGCTGCACCGGGATGAAGACACCGGCGACGAACAGCGCCAGGCTTTGGCTGCCCGGATGGAAAGCCTGATCGTGAAAGCCCAGAGCGAAACGGCATTCCTCAGCCCCGAGCTGCTGATGCTTCCCGATGAAACGCTGGAAGAGATGCAGAAGGATCCTGCCTTCTCCGATTACAGTGAAATGATCCGGCTGCTCAGGAGAGAAAAGAGCCACATCCTGCCTGCCGAGCAGGAAGCGCTGCTTGCCGCCATGGGGGAAGTGATGGACGCCCCCGATGATATTTTCTCCAAGTTCAACGATGTGGACCTGCCCCTGCCCAAAGTGCCGGATGAAGAAGGGAACATGGTGCAATTGACCCACGGCAATTTCGGGCCCCTGCTTCGCAGCCGCAACAGGGAAGTGCGCAAGGCTGCCTTTGAAGGCATGAACGGCACCTTTGAAAAATTCCGCAGCACCGTGTCCGCCGCCTATGCCGGCTCCGTGAAGGGGGATGTGTTCCGTGCCCGAGCCCGGAAGTACGAAAGCGCCCGTCAGGCATCCCTGTATCCGCTGGAAATTCCGGAAACGGTGTATGACAACCTGCTGACGGAAGTGGAAAATGCGCTGCCTGCCCTGTCCGAATACATGCAGATCCGCAAGGAAAAGCTGGGTGTGGAAGAATTGCACCTGTATGATCTGTATGTGCCCATCATTTCCGATTTCGATATGAAGCTTTCCTATGAAGAAGCCTGTGAACTGGTGTGCGAAGGGCTGCAGCCCTTGGGGGAAGAATACATTGCCACCCTGCGGGAAGCATTCAAAGGCGGCTGGATCGATGTGTATGAAAACAAGGGCAAGCGCAGCGGCGCCTATTCCTGGGGCTGCTACGGGGCACACCCCTATGTGCTGCTCAACCATACCGATGACCTTGGCGGTGCCATGACGCTGGCCCATGAATTGGGCCATGCCATGCATTCCTTCTACAGCAACCAGAAGCAGTGCTTCGTCAAGGCGGGCTACAGCCTGTTTGTGGCGGAAGTGGCTTCCACCTGCAACGAAGTGCTGCTGATGCGGCACCTGCTGAAGAAGTTTGAGGACAACAAGCCGGCAAAGGCCTTCCTGCTGAACCAGCTGCTGGAAGAATTCCGCACTACCGTGTTCCGGCAGACCATGTTTGCCGCTTTCGAAAAGGAAAGCCATGCCATGTATGAGCGGGGTGAGCCCCTCACCGGCGATGCCCTGTCCCGGGTGTATCTGGCGCTGAATGAAAAGTATTACGGCAGCGGCTGCGTGGTGGACAAGGTGATCGAAAACGAATGGATGCGCATCCCCCACTTCTACCGCAATTTCTATGTGTACCAGTATGCCACCGGCTTTTCTGCCGCCGTGGCCATTGCGGGCCGCATTCTGAAAGTGGGTGCCCCTGCGGTGGAGGACTATAAAAAGTTCCTGTCCGCCGGCTGCAGCGTGCCCCCCATTGAAGCGCTGAAATATGCCGGGGTGGATATGGAACAGCCCACCGCTGTCCGGGAAGCCATGCAGGTGTTTAGGGATACCGTGGAAGACATGAAGAAAATGGGTTAAGGAGGACATGAAAAATGGATAACTGCCTGTTCTGCAAGATCATCAAGGGGGATATTCCCTCTGCCAAGGTGTACGAAGACGAATATTGCTATGCCTTCCGGGATATCAATCCCCAGGCTCCGGTGCATGTGCTGCTGGTGCCGAAAATGCATGTGGCCAATATGGCGGAAGTTTCCCTGCTGCCCCAGGATGCCCAGACGGCGCTTTTCGCCGCTATCGGCAAGATCGCTGCCCAGGAAAAGCTGGAAAACGGGTTCCGCGTGGTGTCCAACTGCGGCCCTGACGCCTGCCAGAGCGTGCATCATCTGCATATCCACATTCTGGGCGGCCGGCAGATGGCGGAAAGCATGGCATAATTGGGCAAATAATTTCCACATTTTCTGAACGAAATGTAAATTCAAAAAAAGTATCAAAAAATCTGTTGACGCACCAAAAAGAAAGCGTTATAATAAACGCACGGTCGCCATTCGCCATAAGATCGGCGTAGACGCCGGACATTCGGCGTCGTTATCCAGGCGAGATGTGCGAAGGGAGGGAAAACAAGTGTCTGAAGTCCATGTCAACAAAAACGAATCTTTGGAGTCTGCTCTGAAGCGTTTTAAGCGTCAGTGCGCACGTGCTGGTGTGCTGGCTGAAGTTCGCAAGCGTGAACACTACGAAAAGCCCAGCGTGAAGCGCAAGAAGAAGGCTGAAGCTGCCCGCAAGCGGAAGTATTAATTCCAGCCTCATGAAAAGCCCGGCTGTTCCTTATGGACAGTCGGGCTTTTTTGTTTTCTCTCAAACACTTTCCCGGTGGTGCTTGAGGAGACCTGCGGGGTTTCACCCCACACCCCAGCAGGGACATTGTCCCTGCACCCATTTTCCGGAAGCAGCAATTTATATCAAAATAACAATTTCCCGGTGAAACAGAGCAACACGCACACATACTTTCGCAGATGAAAATTGTATATTTGCGAATTGGCTGCGGCACTGCCGCACCACGGGCTGGGCGGTGTGAAACACCGCCGGCCGGATGCTGTGCATCCGGGGAAAACGACAAAAAAGAAGCGGTGAGAGAATGCATTCTCTCAGCCGCTCTTTTTTTCGTTTTCATAGCGCCCGTGGGCTCTCTTTCCGTTTTCCCCAATCAACATGCGAAAAACGCTTGTTCATTCAGTTTTCTCAATCGCAGAAAGGGTGCAGGGGGAATCCCCATGCCGCGGGGGGTACGGGGGGCGAGGAGCCCCCTGTTTCGTTGTTCCTCATGCCACATGCGGAAAGACGTCTGGAAAAGCAGCCTTCTGTATCGCAGAATGGGCGCAGGGGAAGGATAGGATTCTGCCCCGTTTCGCCTGTAAATTCGTTGACACTGCCATTTTGGGCTGATAAAATAGAACAGGAATGATTCCTTTCCGGAGGTTTGAATATGAAGCAATTTGACGTGCGGGGCATGCACTGTGCTGCCTGCAGTGCCCGGGTGGAAAAGGCCGTGAATGGTGTGCCGGGGGTGGAAAGCTGTGCCGTGAGCCTGCTGACCAACTCCATGGCCGTAGACGGCGGGGATGAAAATGCCATCATTGCCGCCGTGAAAAAGGCGGGGTATGACGCCAATGTAAAGGGCGCTGAAAAGGCAGCCGATGACGGGATTCAGGATACGGAAACGCCGAAAATGAAAAAAAGGCTGCTGTGGAGCCTGATTTTTCTGGCTGTTCTGATGTATTTTTCCATGGGGCACATGCTGGGCCTGCCCCTGCCCCATCTGTTCCATGAGGCCCCTGCGGCGCTGGCGCTTTTGCAGCTGCTGCTTTCCGCCATTGTGATGGTGATCAACCAGCGGTTTTTCATCAGCGGGTTCAAGGGGCTGTTGAACCGCGCCCCCAACATGGACACGCTGGTGGCCATGGGCAGCGGTGCCTCCTTTGCGTATTCTGTGGCGGTGCTGTTTATGATGCTGGTGCAGCCGGATCAGGCAGGTGAATTGGTACACGGGCTATATTTCGAATCCGCGGCCATGATCCTCACCCTCATCACCGTGGGCAAAATGCTGGAAGCCCGGTCCAAGGGCAAAACCACCTCTGCCCTGCAGGGGCTGATGCGCCTCTCCCCCAAGACCGCCACCCGGGTGCTGAATGGCAATGAAGAAGAAATCACCGTGGCGCAGGTGCAGCCGGGGGATGTGCTGGCGGTGCGCCCCGGGGAGCAGATCCCCTCAGACGGGGTGATCCTGGAAGGGCACACGGCGGTGAACGAATCGGCGCTGACCGGGGAATCCATTCCCGTGGACAAGCAGCCGGGCAGCCGGGTATCCGCAGGCACTTTGAACCAGGAAGGCTATATCCGCATGCAGGCGGAAAAGGTGGGGAAAGATACGGCTCTTGCCGCCATCATCCGCATGGTGGAGGATGCTGCTGCCACCAAGGCACCCATTGCCAAGCTGGCGGACAAGGTAAGCGGCATTTTTGTGCCGGTGGTGATGGGCATTGCGCTGTTGACGCTGGTGGGCTGGCTGCTGGCGGGCAGGGAGATCGGCTTTGCGCTGGCAAGGGCGGTTTCGGTGCTGGTGATCAGCTGTCCCTGTGCCCTGGGCCTGGCGACACCTGTGGCCATTATGGTGGGCAGCGGCGTGGGGGCAAGAAACGGCATTTTGTTCAAAACGGCGGTGTCTTTGGAAGAAACGGGCAAGGCCAATGTGGTGGTGCTGGACAAAACCGGCACCCTCACCACTGGGCATCCCGTGGTGATGGATATCCTGCCCATGAACGGAGAAAC